>JBPCYD010000266.1:0-6376 GCA_051007895.1 Woeseiaceae bacterium | reverse complement strand
ACCGTCGCGCCGAGACGGCGTGCCGATGCCGCCGCTGTCCATCTGCACCTCAAGCCTCTCGCGCAGATTCCGAATGCGATTTACGGTTTCGTGGGTGCTGGTGATTTCGTCTCGTACGGAAACTAAGAAACCATTCAGCTCGTCAAATTCTTCCTGGGTCGTATCAAGCCTCGGGCCCGGGAGAAGCTCAAAAGACTGAGTCGACCTGAATCCGCCGGTCCGCATCTCGACTTCATACCGTCCGGGAGCCGCTATTGGCCCGATAGGATCGTAACGCCGGTAGATCGCGCCGGGAATCTGCAGCGGACCCGGGTATCGAAGGTCCCACACGAAGCGATTGAGCCCGGCCTCGGCCGCAATTGGATCCGGTGGCGGGTTTCGAGGCGTGCCCACTTTGTCGGGATCCTCCACGCTGCTGAACGTCGCAACTTCAGTTCCGTCTGCATCCCGGAAGGTGAGTGTCACCGTTTGACCGGGTTCCTCAAGGTGATACCAGATGACGGCACCGGCTGGCGGATTATCTCCCGACGCGCCTGCTGGGCTCTGGCCTCTAAGCGGAGTTCCGACGACACCTTCCCGGAATCGGACGGGATCTTCGGGCTGGAACAAATGCGCTGAATTCGCGAATACGTCCGCTTCGGCCTGGCGGAGCACCGCGAGGTCGTCGAAGATCCAGAAGGAGCGACCGTGTGTGGCAATCACAAGGTCATCGTCTTTAACCACCATGTCGCGGACCGGCACGACCGGAAAATTCGACTCCCACCGGCGCCACGTACCGCCATCGTCGAACGATAAGTACAGTCCCGTTTCCGTTCCCGCGTAAAGCAGTCCGGGCCGAGCCGGGTCCTCACGGATGACCCGCGTAAAGTCGTCCACCGTGATGCCATCTGTGATCAAGGTCCAGCTGTCGCCGTAATCGGTCGTCTTGAACAGGTAAGGTGTCAGGTCGTCGAGCTTGTAGCGATTGGCGGCGAGATAGGCTGTGCCGGCTTCGTGACTCGAGGGTTCGATAATGCTGACCAGTGTGAAGTCCGGGAAACCCCCGGGCGTTACATCCTGCCACGATTCCCCATCATCGCGAGATATATGCACCTTGCCGTCGTCGGAACCCGCCCAAAACACGCCTTTTTGAACGGGCGATTCCGCAAAGGCGAAAATGGTGGCATACCACTCGATACCGGTGTTGTCCCTTTTGATAGGTCCCCAGTACGGACCGGTGTCAGGGTCGTCGTCGATCCCTGGCGTCGTCTCCAGGGTCGAAGGATCGGCCCGCGTCAGGTCCGGGCTGATGACCTCCCACGAATCGCCGCGATCGCGGGAACGATGCACGACCTGGGAAGTGGCGTAGAGTGCCTCGGGGTCATGCGGTGAAATTACGACCGGGAACACCCATTGGAAGCGGTATTTGTGATCCGCTGCTCCCCAGCCCCACCAGATCTCGTTCCACGGCGAGATGAACTTCACCTGCTTCGTGCGGTGATCGTAGCGCGTTAGCCAGTGGTGGTCGCCGGAGTAGATAATGTCAGGATCTTCAGGATGGACCGCGGTGTAGCCGTCCTCGCCGCCCCCAATGGTATAAAGATCGGTTTCATCGATTTCACCCGTGTCCGAGCGGCTCGGGATAGACAGCGTCGAGTTGTCCTGTTGATTTCCATAGACGCGGTAGGGAAAACGGTTGTCCACGGTCACATGGTAAAACTGGGCCGTTGGCTGGTTGTAGATGGACGACCAGGAATTGCCGCCGTTGAACGTCGTATTGCCACCGCCGTCGTTGGCTTCGATCATCCGCTCCGGATCATTCGGGTCGATCCAGAGATCGTGGCTGTCACCATGGGGTATCGGGATCATTTCGTAATTGCGCCCACCGTCAGTGGAATGCCACAAGCGCGTATTTTGCACATACACCCGGTCGGGGTCCGTCGGGTGCGCATGAATCCTGTGGTAGTACCACGGTCGTTGCAAAAGCTCAGCCCGCTGGCTTACCAGTTCCCACGATTCGCCGGCGTCATCAGACCTGAACACACCAGTCTGGTCGTTTTCGGCTTCAATGATGGTCCATACGCGGTCCGGATTGGCCCCCGATACTGTCACGCCGATTCGTCCTCTATTCTCTCCCGTTGGCAACCCGGGGTTGTTCGTCAGTTCTTGCCAGGTGTCTCCGCCATCGGTCGACTTGTATAGCCCAGTGCCAGGACCGGCGCCGCGGAGGCCCCAGGCATAGCGACGTGCCTGCCACATCCCGGCGTAAAGTACGTTCGAATCAGACGGATCCATTTCGAGATCGCCGGCCCCAACGTCCTCATTCATGTAGAGCACCTTGTCCCACGTCGAGCCGCCATCGCGCGAGCGGAAGATGCCGCGCTCCTCGTTGGGTCCCCAGGCATGTCCAAGTGCAGCAACGTAAACCAGGTCCGGATCATCGGGATGCACGATCACGTTGGAAATCTGGCGTGTGTCGGCAAGCCCCAGGTGTCGCCATGTTTCGCCGCCATCGTCTGAACGGTAGACGCCATCGCCATGTGACGTGTTGCCGCGGATTGCGTGTTCGCCCATCCCGGCGTATACGGTTTCAGGTTGAGACGGCGCAAGCGCCAATGCACCTACGGATCCGGTCTTGAAGTATCCGTCGGATACGTTAATCCAGTTATGCCCGGCGTCCACTGTCTTCCAGACTCCGCCACCCGTCGACCCGAAATAAAACGTCAGGCGCTCGGTAGGGTGGCCAACCACGGCAATCGATCGTCCACCGCGGAAGGGTCCAATAAGGCGAAACTCCATGTCGCTGAGCGGAAGCGATGACAGGCTGGATGCGTCTTGTCCAATCACCAGCCTCGGCGATGCCAGCACTGCCATCAATATGACGATGAATGTGGTGCGAATCCCGGTTCCGTAAAGCCATGTTCGCAACGGGTCGCGCGACGGAAGATCGCCGTTTTGGAGAGCGTGGAATGATTTTCCCATAGTGATTACCTTTGTTTCTTTTTGTATGACCTCAGTTGAGATCAAAGGCGCATATTGTCTGGAAACGAACATTGCTGCGTGCGACCGCTTCTGGGTCATCAGGCATCCTATCCGCTGAATACTACCGCAATGTCCGCCGCTGGCCGACAGGGAGAGTGGCATTACCTGGTCTTTAGACGGTCTGACCGTATGCATTCGGGAAAGTCGGACAATCGGCGCGCGAGGTAGAGCGCGCGCGACTCGCGCGCTGCTCCCGTTTTTCCTCGCAGTGCCGCAGGGTTCTAGACAATCACCTGAAAATGGGCTGCAACGCTCTCACCGGTGTCCGAGCGCAAATCGACTGTTTGTCGCGCCATTGCGCTTGAAGAACGCGCAGCATTGCGAGGGCCGCCGAATTCAGAGAAATAGACCTGGCTGGTCAGCAGTGTCTTGCTACCCTGTCGGACCTTATAGTGGATGTGCGGTGGACGGCGACCGTATTCTCCGGGAACGTAAGTGCGAAGCGTGAATTCACCAACCTCGTCTGTGACCACTTCGCCCCAGTAAAGGAAGTCGCTCCATCGTTCCCCGCGGCTTTTGTCGCGCGGATGTAAATATCGTCCGAGCGGATCCGCCTGCCAAAAGTCGAAAACAACGTTTGTTCTTGGCTCACCATCGACAGCAACAATCTTCCCCGAAAAATTTAAAACTCGATCGCGGACGTCGCCGACAATCAGATCGTTCGTCTGGTTTCGTGGTCCTTCAGGATAGTATGGGCCTTCATAGTCTCTTGGCGTTGGGACCAATACGTCATCATTTGCCCTGGTTACGCGCCAGCAACTGGCGATAACGCCTGCCGCCGCCAGACCGCGAGTAAATAGCCGTCTGTCCATTCTTATGCCTCCACCTATGCGCGCGTTGCGCCAGCAATCCTTTTCACTAGTCCAGCGTAACGAATCGCGCCAGGTACGCGACCTCTTCGTCGCTAACGTATTTAGCCATTTCCCGGCGAAATTGGTCCATCGATTCGTATGGCCTGTACTCTTCAAACTCGTGCGCCAGTTTACCTGCCGACATCGTCGACGGAATTAGTCGATAATCCTCGTCGGCACCAGAATTCAGGCCGACCTTGACGAACATGCGCCCATAAACCAGCTTTTGTTCGTCTTCAGTAAGCAAGTCACCAATCGCGGCATGTAATGCACTCGGTGTCGCGAACGGTCGCCCCGCGACAATTGCCGCGATCACATTGTCGGACAGACCTTGAATCTCTGCCAGCACTTCTGCAGGCGCGGAATTCGGATCGATAAGCGGTGCCGTTGGAAAACTCGAAGACGCGTTTTCTACCGGTGAACCATCGCCTGACCCGGCAATGCCTGCCTCGGCAGCCGGTTCAGAGTCGCTGCTGCAAGCCGCGCTCAGTACGAAGATCGCTAGTGGCAGCAATAGCACTCTTGATTTTGGAGCTTTCATCTCAGTGGACCTCTTCTTGGAATTCAAATGTCATTGAGCGCATTCTACAATGACTAGCGTGGTTACGCTTCTTTCGAAAAACCAAAAATGGATCTATGAATAAGACAACGGCCTGGACGGTGCTCGCAATACCCGCGGTCGTGGTTTGCGCGCGCTATTTCGCTGATTCGATAAGCTACGGACAGGCGATACACCAAACCGGTCAGTGGAGCGTTGGGTTCCTGATGGCGGCCTTGGCTTTGACGCCGCTTCGCAATGTACTCAGGTCCAGTGCATGGCTCTTATCTGTCTCGCGACACCGGCGTGCGATTGGGGTTGCCAGCTTCTCTTATGCGGCATTGCATACAGCCTTCTATCTCGAACGGAAGTGGGGAGCCGACCTGATCATTAAGGAGGGACTTGAACCGTCACTCGCTTCAGGTTGGCTGGCGCTTGCGATATTTACTGTGCTGGCATTGTCGAGTAACGATTTTTCGGTGCGCATTTTGCAACGCATGTGGAAGCGATTGCATCGCGGTGTTTACGCGGCAACGTTCTTGACTTTCGTACATTGGTGGCTCGCGTCGTTTGACCCGACATCTGCGTTCGTGACCGCGGGGGTTCTGCTCGCCGTTCAGCTGTTAAGACTTAGACCGGCGCGCAACTGAACCAGCGATTGAGTTCTTTTAAACCAGTGTTAGCCAGGGGCGAGCTCGCAAGCTGACAGACGCCAATGGCGAGGCAGCGCAGCTGCCGTTCAATTCAGTACTCTATTTTATCCGGACAGGTTATTTAGCTGATCCCCGATTGGCAGCTCATAGATTCGCTTGCCCGTTGCAACAAACAACGCATTGACCAGCGCCGGCGCAAGCGGTGGAACACCAAGTTCACCAACACCGGTGGGCGGCCGCTGTGAAGCCACGATGTGCACTTCGACTTCGGGCATTTCGTCAATACGCAGTGACTGATAAGTGTCGAAGTTCGTTTGCTGCACCGCGCCTTCCTCGAGCGTGATCTCCTCACGCAGTGCCGCCGAAAGTGCAAAACCAATGCCGCCTTCCATTTGTGCTCGTACTACGTCCGGGTTGATAGCGATGCCGCAATCGATCGCGCAGACAATCTTGTCGACCGTGAACGAATCCCCCGTTACCGTCACGTCAACGACTTCGGCAACAATGCTGCCTGACATTTCGTGAATTGCGATACCGCGGCCGCTTCCTTCGCGGGATGGCTCATCGCCCCATCCAGCCTTGCTCGTCGCAAGATCGAGGACGGCCAGGTGCCTGGGATGCTCTGCCAGCAAATCCCGCCGCATTGTGTAGGGATCTTTGCCCACCACTTGCGCGAGTTCGTCCAAGAAAGCTTCTGTCACAAATGCGTTGTGCGCGTGGCCTGTTGAACGCCACCACAAGGTGGGCACGCCGTTCTCGGCGGGCTGCAATTCGACATGCACGTTGGGAATTGCATAGGGCAGTTCACTGGCGCCCTGCACCGTTATCGGATCGATGCCGTTGACAAAACTCGCCTCAAAAGGGGTGCCCTTCATGTACGACTGAATGGCCACTTTGTGCCGCCACGCGGTAATCTCACCGTCGGCGTCAGAACCGCCCTCTATCAGGTGATAGCTCATTGGGTGGTAACGCCCGCCCCGCATGTCGTCCTCACGGCTCCAAATGAGTTTGACAGGCGCCCGACCACCAATGGCCTTAGCCACCATGACGGCCTCTGCTATGTAATCACTGTCGGGCACGGCTCGGCGGCCAAAGCTGCCGCCCGCGAAAAGTGTATGAATTTCTACCTGCTCGGGTTGAATACCCAGTATCTCTGCCGCCACATATTGATCGGTCGTCTGGAACTGCGCTCCCGTCCAGATTGTGCAGGCGTCTGCGGCTATTTCGACAACGCAATCCATTGTTTCCATAGTCGCGTGCGCCCGAAAAGGAAACCGAAACTCCCGTTTGATCGAGTTTTCAGTATTGCTGAA
>JBPCYD010000265.1:0-4615 GCA_051007895.1 Woeseiaceae bacterium | reverse complement strand
GGATTATGTGTTCGGCGTCATTCCGTTATTCGTTGTGATGGGCCTGGGCGTTAGCCACGCAAAAATGGGACGGGATATCTACCACGTTGCGAACCAGTTACTGCGCAGGATTCGTGGCGGTCTGGGTGTAGCGACGGTCGCTGCCAATACCGCGTTTGCTGCGATTACCGGCGTAAGCATCGCCTCGGCTTCTGTTTTCACGCGAATCGCGGTTCCCGAAATGATGCGTTTCGGATATACGCCGCGTTTTGCTGTCGGCGTTGTGGCCGGTAGTTCGGTGTTGGGAATGTTGATTCCACCGAGTGTAATGCTGATCATTTACGCGATCATTACCGAACAATCCGTTGCAGCATTGTTCAAGGCCGGTATCATCCCGGGCATCATACTGGCGCTGGCTTATATTATTGCGATCGTCGTGATGGCGACGTTCTTCAAGCGTTATGTCGGCGGTCAGGAAAAGGAACACATAGAAGCTGCGGCCCGGGAGACTTTCTCCAAGCGGGAGCTGCTTGCAAAAATTGCACCGCTCGTGATCCTGGTGTTGCTTGTGCTCGGCGGCATTTACGGTGGTGTCTTTACCCCGACCGAAGCGGGCGCGGTGGGTGCGCTTGGCGCGCTGATAATTGCGGCTATGAGGCGGGCGCTCGATCGCAAAGTGCTGTGGGATGTGCTCGTCGAAGCCGGCCACATTGTGGCGTCCATCCTGATGCTCATAGTCGCTGCAACGATGTACAGCCGTATGCTCGGGATATCCGGCCTGCCAAACGAGCTGGGCACGTGGATTGCTGGAGCGGATATCGGTTTGTATGGCATTCTTGCCATCTACGTACTGGTGTTGATTGTTCTCGGAACGATCCTCGACACCACGTCAATCATACTCATCATGGTGCCACTGTTTCTGCCGGTTCTGGCGCCATTCAATGTCGACCTCGTGTGGTTCGGCATTATTACTATCGTTGGGGCAGAGATCGGTTTGCTGACTCCCCCGCTGGGTATCTCCTGCTACGTTATCAAGTCCACGCTCGACGACGACCGCATCAGTCTGTTTGATATTTTTGCAGGCGCATTCCCGTTTGCCGTTATTATGCTACTCGTGCTGATCGTGTTAATCGCATTTCCACAATTGAGTTTGATGCTTGTTTGACCGAACTCCTGCCGACGAGGATCCTCCGGAGATTTTTAATGAATGACATCAATCGAAGAACTTTCCTGAGTCACAGTGCAGCATTGGCTGCCGCGACGTCTCTGCCGGGCCAGGTCCTGGCGCAAGAGACCATGCGCATGCGGACGATTCCCGGTACCGGAGAACAGTTGCCCGTTGTCGGGCTAGGCGCACCCGAAATATTTATCAACATGCCGCCGGAGGGCAAAGAACTACCCAAGGCCGCAATCCAGGCAATGGTAGACCTTGGCGGCACATTGATGGATACGCCCGCTTTCTTCAGGCCCGATGTTCCCGTCCTATACGAAATCCTGGCAGAAATGGGTCTGAAGGATGATCTGTTCCTGACCAGTAAGATTACGGTTGACGGCAAAGAAGAGGGCATTGCCCATCTCGAAGAGGTTGTCAGGGGTCTGAACAAGCGACCCATGGATCTGTTGATGATCCACAACATGAGGCAAATGGATATTCATTGGTCGACGCTCAAGGACTGGAAGGAAGCAGGCAGGACTCGCTACATCGGCGTCAGCCGGACACGGCAAAAAACCTATGATGGTCTGGAAAAATTCATGAAGGACGAGAAGCCGGACTTCATCATGACTGGATATTCGATGTTTCATCCCGAAGCTGAGGAGCGCATCCTGCCGCTGGCGGCAGACATGGGCATCGCCGTCATCGGTGTCGAGACATTCAAAGGTACCGAAGATGGTTCGTTTTTCGGTGTGGTCGCCGGTAAAGAGTTACCAGAATGGACAGCAGAATTCGATTGCGAAACCTGGGCGCACTTCGCGATCAAGTATGTTCTATCAAATCCCGCAATTACCGCCCTGGTGACAGAAACCACCAAAGTCAAACATGTGGTGGACAATATGCGTGCCGGATACGGACGCCTGCCGGACCAGGCAATGCGACAGCGCATGAAGGCGCACTTGCTGTCGTTGTAAGCTTGGTGCCTGATCGAATCGGCAGCTAGATTGCTGCCGCAATGGCTTTGCCGAGTCCTTCAGTATTTGCCTTCCCGCCCATGTCGGGTGTCAGGTTTGCGCTTTCTCGCAACGTGTTCTCTATCGCCGTCATGATCGTGTCGTGCGCATCGGTATGGCCAAGGTGCTGCAGCATCAATGCACCGGCCCAGATGGTGCCAATCGGATTCGAAATCTTTTGGCCATAAATATCGGGCGCGGATCCATGTACCGGCTCAAACATCGATGGATATTCACCCGACGGGTTCAGGTTTGCCGACGGGGCGATTGCAATGGTGCCGGTGCAAGCTGGTCCCAGGTCAGAAAGGATATCGCCAAACAGGTTGCTGCCGACTACGACGTCAAAATGATCTGGCATGCGCACAAAGTTCGCGGTCAGGATATCGATATGGTACTGATCGACCTCAATATCCGGGTAGTCCTTTGCCATCTCGACTACCCGACTGTCCCAGTACGGCATTGAATGGATAATGCCGTTCGACTTCGTCGCGGACGTCAGGTGTTTCGCTGTACGACTTTGCGCCAGGTCAAACGCGTATTTCAGGACTCGGTCAACGCCCCGTTGCGTGAACACACTTTGCTGCACGACGACTTCATGCTCGGTGCCTTCGTACTGAATGCCGCCGATACTGGAATACTCACCCTCAACGTTTTCGCGCACAACATAGAAATCGATGTCGCCCGGTTCGCGACCCGCCAGGGGGCAGGGCACGCCGTCGAAGAGGCGTACCGGTCGCAGGTTTACGTATTGATCGAATTCGCGTCGAATCGGTATTAACAGACCCCACAACGAAATGTGGTCGGGCACGGTTGGAAAACCCGCGGCGCCCAAATAGACGGCGTCGAACGCCCGCAGTTGATCGATTCCATCCTCAGGCATCATATGGCCGGTCTTCAGGTACATTTCGCAGGACCAGTCGAACTCCTGCCATTCGAAGTTGATGCCGTGCTTGCTACCGGCGGCTTCAAGCACGCGCATACCCTCGGGCATGACTTCCTTGCCAATCCCATCACCGGGTATGACCGCTATGCGAATGTCTTTTGCCACAGAACTTTAGGCTCGCGTTGGTTGAAGACTTTTCAATCAGTAAGACATTCCGCAACCAATAATTCTATCCGTCGGAAATTTAGTAATGACTTCGATGCCCGTATCGGTCACAACAACCTCATCTTCGAGGCGGACGCCGTCGGAGCCGTCCTCGTTCCCAGCATAAGTTTCCAGCGCGAATACCATGCCGGGCTCGATTTCCACCGGATGTTCAATGCTATAGGCGCGAGAAATGATCGGGAACTCCCAGAGACCGACGCCAATGCCGTGCCCATACTGGAGGCCGAAAATTTCATGTTCGTTCAGTGCACCCATCTGGCGGTAATCCGGCCAGCGCGTGACGACGTCAGCGGTTGTACAACCAGGCTTGACGGCATCGATGCCACCGAGTTGTATCTCCAGGCAACGTGCATGCGTATCAATCTGTTTTTGCGACGGCGGACCAACGGTAAAGCAGCGATAAACACAGGTGTGGTAGCCGTTGAACAGGCACACGATATCCATGAAGATAACGTCGCCCGGTTGCAGCAGTCGGTCTGAGCTCAGGTGCGGATGCGGATTGGTACGATTGCCCGACGTCACCTGAACATTGTGAATCCACTGTGCGCCGAGTCGATGCATCTCATGTGATGCAACTGCCTGCAAATCGTTTTCCTTGGCGCCAGGGCGAATCTCCATGGCGATCCGGTGAAATGCCGCATCGACGATGGCGGCACCGTGTTTCAGAATCGCGATTTCGTCTTCATTCTTGATTGATCGTGCGTACTGCATGACGCCCTGGCCATCTGCGATCGTGTAGCCGTTTGCCTGCATGGCAAGAAGGATCTGGGATTCGATCACGTCGACACCGATTCGAATCTTGCTTTTGTCGAGACCGAAATTCCCAAGCACCATATCGAGGTCCTTCAGGAATCCGGTCGAACATCCCCACGCCTCCGGCAATGCGCCGAACATGGTGCCGTGAGCGGGAAAAGTGTAGTCGGCGATCCATGGGCAGTTTAGTTTTTCGCTCGCTACTTCGGAGCCGAAACCAAAAATATGCGGTGGTCCGTTGCGCGGAATGATCGCGTAGCGGCCCATATTGTCGATTTCGGGAGAGCAAACAGCAGTCGATGTCGAGTACCGCTTGTTGCCCGTGTCGAACAGCAACAGACACTCAATATCGAACTTGTCCATGTATTGCTTGATCCGGTCGACTCGATACTCGCGCATGCGATTCATATCCATGCGCTGCTCGTAATCCACCTGCATCATGCCCTGTGTGCCCTGTCGATAAGCCACTTTGAATTCTCCTAATAAACTTTTTACTTGGTTTTCTGCGTGCCGTGATACTTTCTTCTACTTGTTTTAGCAACGTAGAATTGGCGATCGTCCGGGTACTCGCTGTAACAGACAGCAGGAATAGTGCCGGCGCCAACAGTT
>JBPCYD010000264.1:0-5074 GCA_051007895.1 Woeseiaceae bacterium | reverse complement strand
TTTGCGGCTGTCCGCGGCACTTGCTTCGGCCTTGCCGGAGACAATTCTCAGACCGCCGCCGTTAACCCACTCGGTGCCAGTCAGGTTCAAGGTGATTGGGGCGCCGACACCGCTGGTATCAACGGTGACATCGCCCGTTCCTTCGGCAAACTCAAAAAGTGCAATCGTGGCATCTTCGACCCGGGCTACGCCGCCGGCCGTCGCATCAGCAAAGCTTGCTGCCGCGCTCATTACCGCTTGTGCGCCGCCTGATGGCGGTGGTGCACTTGCAGCGGCCTGGGTGGCCCAATCCTGGATTGACGCCAGAAAATCCGTCGCGACACGATCACATTCCATGTCACCGTTGCAGTTATGCCGATCATCTTTCGGCCGCAGGTAAATTCGCGACAGCTCAGGGTTACTGAGATTGACCTTTTGTTGCGATGTAATGGCGTTATAAGCCGCAGTCGCATCCGTAACAGCTATCAACGGTTGCTGATTTACACCATGACAGCCGCTGCAGTAGTTCGCAGTATCAATGAGTTTCGGATGCAGCGTTGCCTCAAAAATCGCCTGATCCGAAGCCGAAGGTGGCGGCTCGGACGGCGGTGGTGGTGCTGGCGGTGCCGGTGGCGGCGTGCCGCCAGTGCCTCCAGTACCTCCAGTGCCACCTGTTCCGCCGGTGCCGCTTGTATCCGGCGTAGCGGTTAATCCTTCCTCGTTGACTTCACAGGCAGACAGCAAAAACATGAGTGCTGCCATGCCGAGCCACGTTCCAACGCCAGCGAATCTCTGCTGACCATTGACTCTGCGCGCTTGAATATTTCCTAGAATCACAAGTTCTCTCCCATCCTGGCTGTGCCGAAGCGTCTTCTATGGCGCAGTGACTAGTTACCCATGCAGTACACGCCGGTTTCGGCATATACGCGTTTCATGCTGCGATTGTTTGCTTCAAATATCGTCGCGATGTCTTCCACGGCCTGTTCGTCCGCCGGCCCGTTCGGGGAGCGGTAACAGACTTGTTCGAATACGTTCTTGACCTGGCATTCTGCAAACTGGCGCGTTTGTCCCAGCTCCATGCCGAGGCTTTTCGCGCCGCTACCAACACCGCCGCCCGGAGCATTCCAGCCAACGAATTCGTTGGGTCCGGTGCGCCAGTAATTGACCCAGCTGTCGTCCGTGGTTTCGAAACCAAACGGAAAGACGCCGGCATCGTTCAAGAATTTCGGTTGCACCGCACCATCGGTGTAGACCATTTGCTGCGTATCTTCGTCGAAGTCGTAGTAAGCAAGGCCGCCGGCGAGGCTGTCGAGACCGGTATGACAGGTCAGGCAGTCGGTCAGGAAAATATTGCTGTCGCCGCCCGGTGAGCGCGTAACGTCCTGCCGAATCCGATCCGGATGAGCCGTCAGGTCACGCAAGTCTTCCTGGTCCAGGCACAGCAGGTTCAGTGCAGCAAATCGAACCGGGGCACGATTGGTGCCTGCGACCATAAACGCTTCCGCAAAACCTCGCGTCGTCATGATGCCGGCAGTCTGGCCCGCGTTTACCTGCGTATTCGGCAAAGCAGATTGCTGCTGCTGCATCAGGTTGGCTGAACTGCTCAGATCGATTCGATTTAATTCCAGATCAAGGTAGTGATCATTGTCGGTCTGTGAATACGGAATGGTCGTCGCGTTCGCCGATCCCACATATACGATGTCCTCATGCAAAACCTGATCGAACGGGATATCGTCGCGAACCAGTCCTATGACGGTTGCGATTGTGTCGTTCAGGTCGACGTAAACGGTCCGTTCCCGGTTGGTCCACGGCGCTGCCAACTGGCGTACTGTCGTGTTGTAGAAAGCGGGGTTGTCCATCGCGTCATAGGCCGCGCCAACGGCGTCACCGGCCTCGATTTTGGTCGTCATTGCATCAAGTACCGCGGTCATTGGCGGAACGCCTACAAGGCGATCGTGCAGACGCTTGGCCTGCTCGCGAGGACCCGCAGATACGGTCGCAGCAGAAAGTGTTGCCACGAGTGCAATGACAACATTCAGTTTGCTGTGGCTTTTACCCTGATCTTTTCTCATGCTGGCATCTCTCATCGACGGCTTCCTTTACGCTGAATTCGTGCCAAACGAATGGCTGGTTCTGTTAATTTTTTACTGGTGGCTAGGTTCCAACGAGTCCGGATTCCGGGGGGTCGGTCCTTGGCCTGGCTGCAATGTATGCACGGCCGTTTGTTGACTGTCGTGTCTTCGACATAACGAGATTTACTCGCAGGAAAAATGTGATGCGTTTCACGATAAAACCTGTGATGTAGTCATCAGTTTCAAGCCAATTTCCTCGCTTTCGCGCAAAAAATCGGGCTTCGACGGGTTTTTCCGGCGTTTTCACCGGGAGCCGAGTTCCCGGCGATCCACTGCCTGTAGATGCTGGCCTGAATGATCGATATTTCATGGTCGTTCCGGAAAGTTTTGCCAGGCTGCCCAATCGCCGTTCCAGTATTGATAGCGTGAGCCGCCGTCGGCATCGGCAATCAGGTGCAGCTCAACGGTTTCTGCCGCTGCGATACGATGAATCTGATCAAGCGTGGTCTTGGCCTCGAGCGTCGCGTAAACGGGCGTTGTCGAAAGGTAGGGGGGCGCATCGAGTTCCGTTCGCCACTGGGCAATCGGGAACTGCATCGGCTCGTCGTCAACCAGCAAAACAAGCTCAGACGCGTCTGATGGTGCTAACCCGAGGAACTCGCGATCGATCGTGCTGGCGAGGCTTACCCACAGATAGTATTCACGATTGCCCATGTTGTTGATTTCAACCGGCCCTATGTAGACGTAGTCGCGCACACCCGCAGCAATCGTTGGCAATGAATGTGACAGCACCAGCGAATGGTCCAGCGTGACGACAGTCACGCCACTCGAGTCGAGCCGCGACTGTTCGAGCGGCGTTCTTGCGCACGATGACAGCGTCACTATCAGTAGCAGAGCGAGGCGGATTGAGGCGTACATCGTCAGAAGTCCAGGACGTACCCGAGCTGGACGTAGTAATCCCGCTGTTCGACCGTGGCATCGTTTAACTGTGGCGGTGCCAAGAGCAGCGGGTACTCGTATTTGGACCACTGTCCACCGGCTTCAAGTTCTATTCGATAGCGGCGGCTTCCCGAGTAGACAACGCGTAACAGTGGACTGGCGACCCAGTTGTCGATATCGCCAGCGGGGTTTTGATTGGCGACGCGGTTCGAATATGACAGGCGAGCCTGAACACGAAATTTTTCGCCGAACGGGTAGCGCACATCCAGCCATACCGTATCGCGATCGACGTTTCTGGTTTCGTCATGACGATAGCCAAGCTGCGTAATCTGACCGGGTTTCAGGTATCCGGACCCCTGCAGGTGACCGCCGTAAGTGTACTGTGGCCCGGTTTCGGGAAAAGCGGCAACACCGCCGGATGCCACTGTCGCCGAATACTCGATGTACGAGACATCTACTCTGGCCTGCAGCCGCGGCGTAAGCGCCGCGGACAGGCCGCCCGACGCAAACGTTTCATCGGCGGTGCGATCTCGTGCGAGGCGTCGCAGCTGGCCTTCCGAGTAGGTGTCGAGCAGTTCACGAATCGTGTTGGTTGTCTGCCCAATTAGTGCATTGCGGGTCGTTAAGTACGGGGAGACACCGCTACGTGCACGACCGTGCAGCGTCAGCCGGTCGTGGATTCGCCAGGTACCGTTGATGAGCAAAGTGTTGATAGTGTTGAAGGAGGCGTCATAGTCGAGCAGCCCCACCAGCGTTACATCGTCGCCCTGATATAGCGCTTCGGCGCCGAGTGCCTGCCGATCCAGAATGCCGTCAACGGTTTGCCGGTTAGCGAAGACGCTCAGGTCCCAGTCGCCGATGATGTTATTGAGATCAACACTTGCACCATAGGAATAGCGGTCGCCACTCGCGCGATAGCGGGACGAGTCGACCGGTAATCCGGCAGTAACATTGACGGTAATGTCCGGGCGATACTGGTAACTGGCGTGCACTCCGTCGAAACGACTCAGCACGCCACTGGTTAGCTGCTGCTGTCTGCCTACACGAAGGCCTATGTCTGTTTTGGTGTCTTCAACATCGAGGTAGGCATACGACACCAGCGTCTGCTCGTCCGTGCCGGAATTTTCAAGGTCGTAAAGATAGCCGAGATTGGCACGGGCGATCAGGTCGAAGCGTTCGCCGCGGCGCTCGGCAACAATATGCGCCTGCGACAGCATCGCCGACTGCGCGACAAGGTCGTCGTAGCTTCCCTCGGACAGATTTACGCCGCGCAGGTAATACTGGGACGCACTGCCAAAAAACTCCCAGCCGGTCGTTTCCTGCCGTCTTGCGCTCGCTTGCGTTGTACTCACGGCATCCGTTTCATCGCGAACCGCCGCCGTCATCTCACTGTTGCCAGCGCTTGCCGACAAGGTCGCCAGTCGCTGTTGGACCCGCTGCGACTCCGGCCCATCCGGAAACTCATCGAGATACGCCTGGAACTCGGCGCGCGCCTGCGCCGACTCGCCGTTCTTCTCGCGTGCGACGCCAAGAAACTCTCGCGCCTGTCGACGATGGTCGGCGCCGGGCTCAGCGAGCAGTTGTTCGTAAACCGAAATACTGGTCGCATAGTCCTGCTGCAGCAGGGCTACTTTAGCTTCAGCCAGCATGACGTCAATTTGTTCGGCTGGTATAGATGGTGCGTCATTAATCTGCGGTGCGGCTGCAATTGCCACTATCGCTGGCACATCTGCCACGGGATCTGACACAGGATCTGACGCGGGCCAGTCGACCTGCGACCGTTGTGCCGACGATTGCTCGGCAGGACTCGCGACGGTAATCCACGCGTCAGGAAAACTCGAACGTAAGCTCGTCAGGACCTGCTGCGCCGCCGGCTCCGTATCGAAGAATCCCAGTTTCAATTCCTGCCATTGTCGGTCGCCAACCGTGATCTGATTCGTATACAGGACCTTGTCATGATAGGGCTGCAACGCCGGGTGATTCGCCGCAGCGTCTGCGCCGTTATCAGTGACGCGAACGACATAGGCGTTCGGACCGGTTTCGGCAGCAAGGTCGGTGCGGCGGGTCGGGACCACGTCGCGCGT
>JBPCYD010000263.1:0-9294 GCA_051007895.1 Woeseiaceae bacterium | reverse complement strand
GTGTTACGTGCTCGACACCACGTCTCAATCCAGACAGGGAGTGGCGTCATACGTGGCGCTGGGGTCGCGCATTATAAACACTGTTGGACAGGAAAACGCTACTGCTCCATATCACACGAAGGGCGGATGTCCGGCTACAACCTGTTCTCCATGTAATCATACAATCCAATTGCGCTATTCTTAGCGATACTCACAAACACAAGAACAAAGGGGAAAACCAATGAAACAGAAAGTCCTGACAATTCTTCTATTAGCCCTCGGAGCACTGGGAGGCGTTCTGATTTCGCCGCTGAACGCTCAGCAGCAGGAAACACCTCTACAACAGACCTGCAGTGTTGCAGAAGGCTCCAATGCGGCCTGCAGCGGCAAATGGGTTTATTTTGCTGGCAATACGTCGGGTGTGGATTCCGGCGCATGGGTGGTCCGCATGAACGGCGAGACGGGCGAAGTCTGGTATAAGAACGGCAAGAGACTGGTCCTGCTTGAGGAACCGAAATAGCACTGCGACTTTGCTGCGCGCAGGTTTTCCAGTCTTGCAGCACCAACTGGTTCGGTGTGCCGATCCGAACGGGACGCTATCGCCACTTTCCGGTTTCAGGAACGACGAATTCGACGGAGCTCACGGGAAAACAAAGGTCCGGATTCGCAGACCGCGGAGGACCTGATGGAGGCTAGGAACGGAATCGAACCGATGTCCGCGGCTTTGCAGGCCGCTGCATAACCACTCTGCCACCTAGCCACAGGTTGGCCGAAAATGAATTTCAGCGTCAAAAACATAGCACAGAAGTGCCAAGGCGTCGCAGTATAACGCCCAGCGCCGCCGAATCAATTTCATTGTGGGTGGCATGGCCAAATAATGCTGCCCGGCCCATAATCACAGAATGAAAAAAGCCTGGTCCTTTACCACTTACGCCGTTTCCGCCGCGACCTTTATGCTGACCGCCTGCTCGCAGGACGCATCCAAACCGCGGTCCCCGACGCACCTGCCCGTTGCCGCGGCTGCGGACAGCATGGCACCAAATATCTCGACCGGGGCTGATGGCACCATTTTGCTCAGCTGGATAGAACCGGCCGGAGACGGTCACGCACTCAGATTCAGCGAGTATGGCGACCGGGCGTGGAGCAGTCCCCGAGTGGTCGCACAGGGGGAAAACTGGTTCGTTAACTGGGCAGACTTTCCGTCCGTAGTCGCACTTACGGAATCGCTCTGGGCGTCGCACTGGCTGGTCAGCCAGGCCGCCGGCGGGTATGCCTACAATATAAACGCGGCGCTCTCCGCGGATTCCGGCGCAAGCTGGTCGGAAGTATTCACTCCACACAATGACGGTACGGAGACCGAGCACGGCTTTGTCAGCCTCTTCCCGGATTCCGCTGGTGTCGGCGTGCTGTGGCTGGACGGTCGAAAGATGATCAATGAATATGACGAAAACGATGTCCGGGCCAGCGGCATGACACTGCGTGCAGGCACGTTCGCCCGGGACACTCTGCCGGTACGTGAATCGCTCGTCGATGACCTTGTATGCGACTGCTGCCAGACCGACATCGCCCTGACGGCGGATGGCCCGGTCGCTATTTATCGCAATCGAACCACCGGGGAAACGCGCGATATTTATGTTTCGCGGCGTGAGTTCGGCGAATGGCAGCCAGGCGTTGCCGTGAGCGATGATGACTGGCAGATCGATGCTTGTCCGGTCAACGGACCGGTAATCCAGGCCAGCGGTGACCGGGTAGCGGCCGTATGGTTTACCGGTGCCGACGACGTCCCTTTAGTAAAAGCCGCTTGGTCGACAGACGCGGGACGCACGTTCTCGGATCCGGTTACCGTCGATTCTGATCGCCCGTTAGGACACGTCGGTGCCACGTTGCTTCCTGATGGCGATCTTGTCGTCAACTGGTTGCGCAGCGACTCTGCCGGAGGTGGAAACCTTTTTGTTAAGCGGATTTCAGCGCAAGGTGAGATGGGAGTCGACGTTCCGGTTGATCTCGCGGCGGACGTATTTGCGTTCAGTGTTCCGCAAATCGCGGCGCATGACGATGAATTGATCCTTGCATGGACTGAAGAAAACAACGGCGTATATGGCATCGGAAGCGCCTTGATACCACTCTCGATGGTCGACTGACGCGCTGCATCTGGATCACCTGCTTGTACGCAGGTCTCAACGCAAACCAGGGTTTATTCCGTTTCCGGGGGCTTCCTGGCTTCAAGTGCACCGACGCTCAGTCTGCTACTTGTGAGCACGCCCGAACCGGGTTTCAGGTAGCTGGTCCGAATAGGACGATTGCGGACCACGCCGTTCAATGAAACTTTGGGCGTCGCCTGTGGATCGGTGAACTTGATGCGGTGATGACCGATTTTTATTTCGTCCTGGTCGCTCATTGTTTTCGCACGAATCCGTTCGCTATTCACGAACGTGCCGTTTTGACTATCGAGATCAACAATTGCGGTTTCCTGACCATCGCGAATGATTGCCGCGTGCTGGCGACTGACAAACGGACTGTTGATACATACATCATTGTCGACCCCCCGGCCGATCGATATTCGCGGCTTCTCGACCTTCAATTCACGCACTTTACGCCCCTGATAACGAATAACGATTCGCGGCACATCGTGCACTTTGAGGGTCGGAATGGCTGCCAGGGGCTCGGCTGGCGCGACGTGGGTTCGGACTCCCGATTGCTGTATTCCGAGGTCTTCGCTAACGCGCATGACGATGCTCGTTGTAACCGGCGCCGTATCTTCATTGTCCGCCAATTCAAGTGACGCACAGCAAAGCGCATCAATTGCGTCCGGCATGCCCTCGGCCAGCTCATGTATGAGGGTAATGGCCTGGAAATCGAAAATCCGGCTGATATCGGCTGAATCATCAGCATCGATTCGCCAGCGAATAAATTTCCGCGTATCACCGGAGGTAAACGGTGTCAGTGAAATAAACTCACCAACATCGACGCTCAGATTGTCAAGCAGTGGGAAATCAGGCAGCTCGTTGAACCTGGAACGGCGCGCGAGAATCACCAACATGCCGAAGTGCTCCCTGGATTCAAGATCAATCAGGTGTCGCGCCCTTTCACGCATCCATTCCCGGTTATCTTTCGTCTCTTCGAGAATGACGACAGTGCGCCGATGCCGCTTCTCCTGGAAGGCCAGGAATCTAACCAGCACTTTTTCCAGATCTGCGACATCAAGCTTGTCAGGATTGACACCAATCGGCCGAACGAGCTCACGCATGCAATCAATGTCGTTTTCACATGCTTCGGTGATTCTCACCAGGAAAACGTTGTCACCCACTTCATCGAGGAACGACTTCAGTAACTGATTTGAACCATACGACCATCCGCTGTTTACGATTGCCATTGGCAATCCTTCGGTAAACGCGTTCATTAACTCGTCATATGCGCGTCGCGAACGAAAAGTGTGGAATGGTTCTGCCGGCTCAAGCTCCTCCAGAAACGACGCCGCCGTCGAATGTGGCTGCTGGTGATGCATGGACGCTACCTCGATTGGCCTTTTATAAACAGGGTGCTAAAGGCTCTTATTAATGTTATGTCTGACTAACCGAGTTTAGGCGAGCGTGCAGATTATGTAAAGACTTAATAATTCGTTCAAATCATTGGAAATTCGGTCGCAGACGCCAAAACGAGACCGCCCCAGCTGCCAAACGAATCACCCTGCATCCACTGGTTGCCTAGCGGCAGGAGCCTGCTGGTCAGGTTCTAGCCGCAGCGGGATTCGCGAATTCGACCAGGTCCCAAAGATTTCCGTACAAATCCTCAAAGACTGCAACCGTCCCGTAGTCGGCTTTCTTGGGTTCCCGAACAAACCTGATTTCTGCGGCCCGCATCCGCTCATAGTCCCGCCAAAAATCATCCGTACTCAAGAAAAGAAAAACCCTGCCGCCCGCCTGGTTGCCAACGAATTCCTCCTGAATCGGGTTCGAAGCCCGCGCCAAAAGTAGCGTGGAGCCCGCCGAATTTGGCGGCGCAACAATCACCCAACGCTTATCCTGTTCCGCCTGGTAGATATCCTCAATCAGGTCAAAATTGAGCTTCTGCGTATAAAAGGTTATTGCTTCGTCATAGTCTCTTACTACCAGGGCTATGTGTGCAATTGATTGTTTCATGAGCCGCCTCCGGACAGCGTTACCAGTCGACAAACCTGACGATACGGCGGAATGCCCTTGGCAGCCCACGCGCCGAATAGCCGTAGCCAGATCACTACTCACCGCATCGGGCAGCAACAAAAAAGGCCGTCCAGTGGGACGGCCTCTAATTATTGGAGCGGGTGATGAGGATTGAACTCACGACATCTTCGTTGGCAACGAAGTGCTCTACCGCTGAGCTACACCCGCGTCGGGCACCCATTTTACAGGGTGGGCCGAGATTTTATCCACTCTCCGCAAACTGTCAAGGACATCCGTAATAATGCAGCAAAATCAAGCGATCTAGACATTCTTCATCAAAGTCGGCCAGGCAGACCGCAGGTAGACAAACATCGACCACAATGTCATAACCGCGGCGGCTAATAGCAGGTAATATCCAAGCGGGTATATCGCAATCCCGAAAAGTGGCTGTTCGTAGACCATAAACGCAATGCCGAACATTTGCAGCGTTGTCTTGATCTTGCCCGCAGATCCAACGGCAACATCCGCACGTGCGCCAATGCCGGCCATCCATTCCCGTAGCGCCGATACCGTAATTTCGCGTCCAATAATGACTGCGCCGACAATTGCGACAGAAATTCGTGGATCCGTGTGTACGAGCAATACCAGGGAGGTCGCCACCATCAATTTGTCGGCGACAGGGTCTAGAAACTCGCCGAATCTTGACGTCTGCCCCATGCGACGTGCGATATAACCGTCAAGCAAATCAGTGATGGCCGCCAGGCCGAACAGGATCCCCGCGAGGGGCCGGGCAAAGTTGCTGTTCTCGTAGCGTATATCGCTAAAAAAACACCAGACGACCAACGGGATCGCGGCTATACGTATCCAGGTCAGGATATTCGGAATGTTTGTTTTCAATACCGCTCAACTGTGTTCAGGAACCACCTTCCAGGTGCAGGTTGTTATAGATGTTCTCCGCCATGGTGCGACTGATACCCCGGACTTTAACAAGGTCATCGACTCCGGCGCCGCGCACCCCCTGCAGCCCCCCAAATTGTTTCAAAAGCTCCCGTCGGCGTTTCGGGCCGAGTCCCGGAATCTCTTCCAGTCGCGACGTCTTCCTGGCTTTTGCGCGCCGCTGACGGTGACCGGTAATCGCAAAGCGATGTGCCTCGTCCCTTATCTGTTGAATGAGATGCAGCGCGGGTGAATCTGAAGGCAGTATAGTAGCCGCACCCTGACCTGCCAAGAACAGCTGCTCCATCCCCGGTTTTCGCGACTTGCCCTTGGAAACGGCAATCACCTGCAACCAGTCGAGTTCCAGCTCATCCAGCACCGTTAGCGCCTCTGCCAGCTGACCTTTGCCGCCGTCGACGAACAGAACGTCGGGCATCGGTACCTCACCCTTCTTAATGCGCGCATACCGACGTCGCAGCGCCTCCCCCATTGCTGCATAGTCGTCACCCCCGCTCGCGGGCGTAAGGTTAAAACGACGGTAGTCACTTTTAAGCGGTCCTGCCTGGTTAAATACAACGCAGGAAGCCACGGTTGCCTCGCCCGATGTATGGCTCACGTCAAAACATTCCAGCCGTACCGGAGGGGCCTCCAATTGCAGCAGGTCCCCAAGGCTGTCGAACTGTTTTCTGAGTGTAGCGTTGCTGGCGACGTGCAGTTTGACACCTTGATCAGCGTTGGTCCGGGCAAGCTGCAGCCACCTGTACCTGTCGCCCCTGACATTGTGTTTGATTACCACCTTATGCCCGGACCGTTCTGCGAACCCGATTTCCAGTCGCTCCCTGTCCTCGATGCTTGCATCGACGATAATTTCTGACGGGGCGGTCTTCTTCAAATAGTACTGTGGCAGGAAACCACCCAACACCTGTTGCTCCGTTGCAGCGCCAGCCACCTTCGGAAAAAAATTGCGGCTACCCAGCATCTTGCCGCCACGAATGAACAACATCGTGACGCAAAACGTGCCGGGCAATGCGGCTATGCCGAGCACATCGAGATCTCCAAGATTGGCGCGCGAAACTATCTGCTCAGCCTCTACTTTCTTGAGTCGACTGATCTGATCGCGAAACCTGGCTGCCTGTTCATAGTCCTGTACGGCCGACGCATCCTCCATCCGTTTAACGAGCGTGTCGATCACATTTCGATTTTTGCCTTCAAGAAAACCGATCGCGGCATCGATGTCAGCGCTGTAAGTCTCTGCGTCGATATAGTCCACACAAGGCGCCGTGCACCGCTTAATCTGATATTGCAAGCAGGGCCGTGTGCGGTTCCTGAAAAAACTGTCCGGACACTGACGAATAAGAAACAACTTCTGCAGTTCATTCAGCGTCTTCCTGACAGCGCGAGTGCTTGGGTACGGGCCAAAATAACGACCTTTCCCTTTCCGCTGCCCGCGGTGAAACCGCAGCCTGGGAAACGCGTGCTCTGTGGAAACGTACAGATACGGATAGCTCTTATCGTCCCGCAAGATAACGTTAAAACGAGGCTTATGCTCTTTGATCAGGTTGTATTCAAGAATTAGCGCTTCGGTCTCGGTGTTCGTTACAGTCACCTCGACACCCGCCACAAGCTCCATCATCGCGGCCGTTTTCGCATCGCTTGGCGTGCGGTGAAAATAGCTAGAGACGCGCTTTCTCAGGTCGCCAGCCTTACCAACGTAAATGATCTTTCCTTGCGCATTGAGCATTCGATAGCAACCTGGACGATGTGTAAGGCTGCTCAGGAAAACTTTTGCGTCGAATTCCGCTGGGCTATCTTTGTTGTCGGTTGTGGTCATTGCAATGAATTCAGCACCCGGATCAGGCATGCAGCAATTCATGCGCACGTGCGAACACGGCGCGAAACATTTCGGTCGTCAGTCGTCGGGTATTGGTGTTATAGCGACTGCAGTGATACGAATCCAACACGGTAAACAGATCACCAACCTTGTGTTCGGCTGCGTGGCCGAATTTGTACGCTGCCTGGCGACCGCCGACTGATCTGATCACGGCACGGTGCGCTATTCCTCCAAGAGCAAACACAACGGAACGCGGCGGCATTGCGGCAAGTTCATTGGCCAGGAACTTATTGCAGGTATTGATCTCTGCACCTACCGGCTTGTTTTCCGGAGGCAAGCACTTGACGGCGTTCGTTATGCGACAGCCTGTAAGTCTTAGTGAGTCTGTTGCAGAGACTGATTCAGCATGAGTCGCGAATCCGAATTCATGCAGCATCTGATAGAGCAGTATGCCCGCATGGTCCCCGGTGAAAGGCCGCCCTGTCGCATTGGCACCATGCATTCCGGGTGCGAGACCGACCACCAGCAGCCGCGCATCCGGATCACCGAACGGTGGCACCGGTCGACAGTGATAACCGGGGTGCTTCACGCGCACTTCGTCAAGAAATTGTGCAAGTCGCGGGCACTGCCGGCAGTCTGGATCGAACGTATGCGCGCCCCTAGTCATCCATATGCCGGATGACAGCCTCGCCGAATTCGGTCGTTCCAACCAGCGTTGCACCAGGAATCATCTGCTCCATCTCTTCCTCAACATCGCTCTTGCCGTGCGGCCGGCTCTTCCGGATTGGTTGCTGAATGGCAGCACGCAATCGTGCAAGATCGAAGGTCAGCTCCTTGTTCGCGATGGTATTCGCTACGCCTTTTACGATGAAATCGGCTGCTTCCGTCCATCCCAAATAGCGCAGCATCATTTCTGCCGACAGGATAAGCGACCCTGGATTGACGCGGTCTTTTCCAGCAAATCCCGGCGCCGTGCCATGGGTTGCCTCAAAAACGGCAACGCCTTCGCCAATGTTGCCGCCCGGCGCAATGCCTATGCCACCGACCTGCGCCGCCAGTGCATCAGATATGTAGTCACCGTTGAGATTCAACGTCGCGATGACGTCATATTCCTCCGGCCGCATGAGAATTTGCTGCAGGAAATTATCGGCAATAACGTCTTTTACAATGATCTCACGACCGGTTGCCGGGTTTTCAAAGCTAACCCACGGTCCACCGTCTTTCTCCGTGGCGCCGAATTCCTCCTTGGCCAGGGCGTACCCCCACTGACAAAAAGCACCCTCCGTGAATTTCATGATGTTTCCTTTATGCACCAGGGTTACCGATCCGGCATCTCGATCGATGCAATACTGAATCGCCTTTCGCACCAGGCGCTGCGAACCCTCGCGGGACACCGGTTTAATGCCGATGCCCGAACTCGCGGGAAAACGAATTTCTTTGACGTGCAGTTCGTCTTGCAGAAACTTGATCAGTTTCTGCACTTCAAGCGACCCGGTCGGGTACTCGATGCCCGCATAAATATCTTCGGTGTTTTCCCTGAATACCGTCATGTCGACAAGATTGGATTCTTTCATGGGTGTCACCACGCCAGGGAAGTATCGAATGGGTCGTACGCAGGCGAACAAATCGAGTGTTTGCCGAATAGCGACATTCAGCGATCTGATTCCGCCGCCAGTTGGTGTCATCAATGGGCCTTTGATCGACACGACAAATTGACGCAACGCGTGCAGCGTTTCTTCAGGCAAAAACTCGTTTTCTCCATAAACCTCGGTGGCCTTGCCGCCAGCATAAATTTCCATCCACTGGATTTTTTTGGCGTTCCCGTAAGCCCGCTCGACGGCTGCGTTGACGACGCTTTGCATTACCGGCGTTACGTCGATGCCAATCCCGTCGCCCTCTACAAATGGAATGACGGGCTGGTCCGGGACATTGATGGAATGGTCGCCGTTAATCGTGATGACCTCGCCCGCTGCCGGTACCTGGATATGATCGTATTGCATGGATAATTCCGTTATTGCCACAAAATGGCGTGCATTGTACCGGTGCCAACGGCATTGCACATCCGCTGAAAATCGAATCCTAGGAAATATCCTGATAAGCGATCGAGGTCAGGAACTCAGCGAAATCCTCTGCGGCCGTAATTTTATCAAGCAGGCTGGCTGCGCGGCGGAAATGCCCGGCCGCAAACTGCTCACTACCAATGGCGGCACGAATCTTGTCCGTTTCTTCACGCAACAGGACTTTGAACAGCTCGTAGGTGACGTTACGACCTTCGTCCAGAATGCCGGTCGGGTGATGTACCCACTGCCAGATTTGTGCGCGAGAAATCTCCGCTGTCGCCGCGTCCTCCATCAGATGATTAATGGGCACACAGCCGTTGCCGCCGAGCCACGCGGCCAGGTACTGCAC
>JBPCYD010000262.1:0-4315 GCA_051007895.1 Woeseiaceae bacterium | reverse complement strand
TGTTTGTCCCATCAATCTCCCGGACAACGACGTGATTAAGTTCATTACCACCACCATCGTAGGTATAAAGGATCCTGTCGTCTTCAGGAAACCAGCTGATCGCAAAGACGGCGTTGTCATCCGAATTGGTCAGTTGCACTGGCGCTCCACCATCAATCGGCAGTGCGTAGGCGTTGAACACGCCGGTGTCATCTGAAGACATCAGTAACGATTTGTCGTCAGCTGAGAATGCGTGCGCGGATGAGCCCACAAGGCCATAGCTGGTGGTTTCAAAAAATACCTCGGCGCTATATTTAGGAACCGAAACATCGGGCGCCTGCAAGTCCGACTCATCGTCTGCGACAGGCGGCGGCGGTGCGCTGTCACTGCAGGCGCTGACGAGCGCCACGACCGCAGTCAGCGCGGCTAGCGATTTGCAATTCTGCATGGAAATACCTCAAAAGCTGCTTGAGGACCCGGCGTTTTCCCGAAATTGTGCTCCGAGTGGTTACTTGTATGGTCTTATTTCGCCGGTATCATCGTGTAGGCATCAATTATAAAATGCCTCATGGTCGGACGTCGACCGAAAATCCGATACCAGCCCATGATCGCCAGGAATGAACGCATGAACATGACAATCAGGGAAGCAGGGCCCGCCGATCAATCCGTGATTGCTGACTTCAATTCACGCCTGGCCGATGAAACCGAGGGGAAGCAACTCGACCCTGCACTGATAGGACCGGGTGTTAAAGCACTGCTGGCCGATGCGACCAAAGGTCGCTACTGGCTCGCGATCATCGATGGCAAAGTCGCCGGACAAATCATGGTCACCTACGAATGGAGCGACTGGCGTAACGGCATGCTGTGGTGGATCCAGAGCGTTTATGTTCCTGCCGAGTTTCGCCGACAAGGCGTTTTTTCCGCGCTCTTTCAACATGTTGAATCGCTGGTTAAAGAGGATCAGAATGCATGTGGGCTGCGTCTGTATGTTGAAAACAACAATACACGGGCACAGGAAACCTATCGCAACCTTGCCATGGTCGAACCAGGTTATATCGTTATGGAATCGCTGCTTCCAAAATAACTGCGGAGAGTGTGAATGCTCAAAGTCGGAGACGTTGCACCCGAATTCATTCTCCCGGATGACTCTGGTGATGAGATTTCACTCATTGCGCTATTACAGGACAGCGCCGTTATTCTCTACTTTTATCCGGCCGACTTTACACCGGCCTGCACGAAAGAGGCTTGTTCAATTCGCGATCTGCATGACGACATTGTATCGGTCGGTCTTCGAGTAATCGGCATTAGCCCGCAGGATGGCGAGAGTCACCGACGATTCAAAGATGAACACAACCTCCCATTTACGCTGGTGTGCGACCCGGACAAGGTTGCGATCAAGATGTATGACGCTGATGGACCGATGGGTTTCGGCGTACGCCGTATTACCTACCTGGTGAGCCAGGGACAAAAAATTCAGGATGCGGTGCAGGCCAATGTACAAATTGGCCGACACAAGGAATTTATCGAAAAAGCCGTCATGCTGCGGGAGACGGCCGGATTGAAAATCAAACCCGAAGCTGAATAACGGCGCTTACGATTCGGCCGCCGACGGTGTGCGATGCCGGCTGCGCCTATTCGCCCGTAATCGTGACAATCATAGTTCGGGAATGCGGCGCGAAACGATGCTCCCAGAGATAGATTCCCTGCCAGGTGCCAAGCGCACACTGTCCTCCTGCGACCGGTATATTCAAGTCGGTCTGTGTCAGGATACTGCGCACATGCGCTGACATGTCGTCGGGACCTTCGTCGGTATGGGTAAAGTCGGGATCGCCGTCTGGTGCCTGCCGCTGCATGAAGGTTTCCAGATCGACGCGAACAGCGGGATCCGCATTTTCACAAAGCATCAGGGAAGCGCTGGTATGGCGTATGAAGATATGACACATTCCGGTCCGTATGCCGGATGATTCAACCATACCCTGGACCTGCTGACTCAGATCGTAAGTGCCTCGGCCGTTGGTGGACACGTTCAGTTCAGCCTGCTTGATCATTCGTTCAGTTCGTCATTTCCATGACTTTGTCGGACGCCTTTGCCGGCTCGCCTTTATAGGGAACGCCGTAACGCATGCGGATGGTTTTCGTCTTGCCAAACCAGGGAATGGCGACGACATAGATGTTGTCGTACTCGAATTCGGCAATAGGCGGCACCAGTTTACTGGCGCCGAGATCAGCAATAAGCGTTGGTAGCGTGTTGCTGTGTCCCACTACCAGGATGATCTTGCCTTTGTGTTCCTTCAGGATCTTGGCAAGCACTGCTTCATTGTCGTCCGGATCGTATAGGTTGATTTCCAGGCCCAACATGTCGGCAACCGGCTGGGCTGTATCCACTGTGCGCTTGTAAGGCGTCGAGTAGATCGCATCAACGCCGGCGACCACATCTGCGTCAACCATTTGTCTCGCGAGCTCCGCCGCCCTGGCTTCACCGGCAGGCGAAAGTGACGGATCATCGATCGGCGTCAGCGCTTTTTCCGCGTGACGCACAAATATCATGGTTGTGGTTGCCTGTGATTCGAAGAACCAGGCCAGGCCGATCGCAATGGCCGTGTAAATGACAATGACCTGGATACGGCGCCGGCGACGCTTTTTGCGGCGCTCCAAATCTGAGATTCCGTTACGCATGAGGCGCGAGCTTACGATTTTTTGCGTGTTTTGACTATTTTCCGCCCGATTGACCTAGTCGTTTGAATCACTGTCACGGGACTTGCGTATCTCCCGATACTCACCCTCGATGACCCTGACGGTATTGTCCGAACCGCCCGGCGGGCGTGCTCCTTCGCCCGCTTTGGACGAGAATTTCCTTTTAAGCCACCAGACGCGCACGGACACAACCGCGGCCATGATGAGCATGAACCCGGCGATGCCGACGAAAACCACAAATCCGAGCGCCACGGACAACGAAATGACGATAATACCGACGATAACCACCAGCACATTCGCCAGCGGATTTCCCGCCGGCAATGGCCTGTTTCTGAAATGTTGGTTCAAGTTAGTTATTCCTGCTCAACGCTTGCGCGTATAGAAGCCTTCAAACCATGGCACCCACGAGGCACCATCGTCGTTGGACTGCTCGAAAAATTGCCGCACCCGACCGTCAGACATAGGCGTAAATAATGCGCGAAACGGCGCGGTCGTGTCATTTCCCACGTAGTGAATACGGCCAATCAGGCGCATACCGTCATCTGTCATGCCACCACGGATATTGATCTGGCTGCCACCTTCGGCATTCCATACCTGCACCCACTCCTCGGTCGATTTGTCGAGATAATTGATACTCATTCCCGTACCGCCGGTCGTGCTGGTCCAGTTTTCAATGATTACGCAGCCACGTTCTGCCCGCTGAATGCTGTTTGTGCCAGCCTGAGTGCCATTCGCCAGGGCGACGTCCCAGTCTCCAACCCAGAAATCAAAGGCTTTGAATTCGGGCCGATCCTGGCATGGGTAGGCCTGGGCTGACATGCTCGATATCAATGCATCGTAATCGGCTCGCCCGGCCAGGGTATTGAGATCCGAGTCACCTGTAATGGCACCGACCGCGGTGAAACCAGCATCGGAAAGCATCTGCAGTTCATGTACAGCGGCATCCGGCTTGCGATCGAGGGTATTAACACGCGCTCTCTCCATACCGATTCGGATTGGAGAGAATTCCTGCGTTTCGGCGCGGACCAGCGCCTGTTTGGCGATATCAAGGTCGCCTCCCATACGCGCCTTGACCGCCAGATCAAACCAAGTCTGACCCGAGGCCACGCCACCTTTTTCCAATGCCTTGAAGTCCGTCATTGCCTCGTTGACATAGTCGGCAGTCGACTTTTCCGGCGGCACCATGGGCGCAGTGCCGCATGCGACCAGCCCCAGCCCAGCGGCCAACGACAGTAAGCATTTAAATTTATTAACTTTTTCTATCATTTCGGCGTGCTGATTCCGGCAAGGTTCGTGACTTCAGACAGGCATCAATTCGTATCGTTCGAATCGATATGACTGCTGGGACGTCGAATATCAATGATTGTAGTGCTTTTTGTTGAAAAGCACGCAGAAGCCGAGCAAAATGCGCCGCTCTGTGGTCGGCATCGCATCTGGTGTCACAGATCGCATCATGAATTTGGAGAGGTGGCAGAGCGGTTGAATGCACTGGTCTTGAAAACCAGCAAGGGTTTGTAGCCCTTCGTGGGTTCGATCCGAGGCCGGCGAAGCTGGCCGACAGACGCGCGGAGCGCGCCCGAAGGGCGAGGAGCAAAGCGACGAGTCACAAAATCGGCCGTTAAGATTTTGGACGCAGGAACGA
>JBPCYD010000261.1:0-6412 GCA_051007895.1 Woeseiaceae bacterium | reverse complement strand
CGGGTTCAGTGGTCGCATAGCCGTATTCGAAAGCCATGACGGCTTCTTCTGACAAAAGCGAATCGATCACCCTGAACGCACCGGGCTTCGATGCGATATGTTGCAGTGGAATATATTCCTGGCGATTGACCTGGTCGTGCAATACGGCGTGGCGATGGAAGAAAGTACCCCGACCACTGTCCTGGCCCGTTATACGACACTCGTAACCTGCATCAAGCAAGCCGGCGTACGCCATCGACTCCGCGAATCCCCAGTCCATGTCAATTTCGCCGGCCGCCATACGTTCACGGTCGTCGATGATCCGCTGAACGCGTCCGTGCAAGCTGAATCCAGCTGGCCGTGCCGTGATTTTCTGTCCAAGTTCCGCCACCTTCGCGGGGCTGAGCGTCGTATCAACCTCGTCGTCCCAGGCCGCATCCAGGTAGGGATGCCAGTCGACCGTATACTCGTTACCGATCATGCCAAGCGCCGTTTCCGGAACCGGTTCGCCGCGATCCAGCCGGTCACGATAGGCTTCCTGCAAATTGCTCGCAGCATCAGCGTCAGCCACCCCTGCTACGCTCAGTCGCTCCGCATAAATAGCACGCGTCGTGTTGTGCTTTTTGATGCGTGAATACATGACGGGCTGCGTCGCGCTTGGCTCATCAGCCTCGTTGTGCCCATGCCGTCGATAACAAACCAAGTCAATTACCACGTCTTTCCTGAATTTCTGGCGATACAAAAGCGCCATTCGCATAACGAAAATAGCCGCCTCCGGATCGTCGCCATTGACGTGGAAAATCGGGGCTTCAATCATCTTGGCCACGTCGCTGCAGTACGGCGTGGAACGGGCATCGGAGGGACGGCTGGTCGTGAAGCCGATTTGATTGTTGATTACCAAATGGATTGTGCCGCCTGTACGTAACCCGTTGGTCTGCGACATTTGAAAGGTCTCTGTGACAACACCCTGCCCTGAAAACGCAGCATCTCCGTGAATCAGCACTGGCAAGACTTCCTGGCGCTCCGCATCACCACGACGCTGTTGCCGTGCCCTGACAGAGCCCTCGACCACAGGATTGACGATTTCGAGATGCGACGGATTAAACGCAAGCGCTATATGCATGTTACCGCCGGGCGTTTGCATATCAGCCGAGTATCCCTTGTGATACTTGACGTCACCGGACCCCTTCATGTCCTCCGGATCGACATTACCCTCGAACTCGTCGAACAACTCTTCAGGCGATTTACCCAGCACGTTGACCAAAACATTGATACGACCTCGGTGCGCCATGCCGATAACCAGTTCGTGAATGCCGGACGTCCCGCCACGCTGAATCAGGTCCTCCAACATGGGTATCAGGCTTTCACCGCCTTCCAGTGAAAACCGTTTTTGGCCAACAAAGCGGGTATGCAAATAACGCTCTATGCCTTCGGCTGCTGTCAGCTTCTCAAGAAGCCAGAGCCGCTCCTCATCCTCGAGACCGCCGGATACCATCCCTTGTTCGAAATGCTTGCGAAGCCAGAGACGCTCGCGGGCACGTGACACGTGCGCGAATTCAGCGCCAACTTTCCCGCAATAGATCTTCTTGAGAAGATCAATGATCTCCCGGAGCTTCATGCGCCGGTTGCCCGTGCCTGCGAGCCCGCCAGTCACGAACTCCGTGTCCATGTCTGCTTCAGTCAATCCCAGGTAGCCGAGTTTCAGCACCCCAGGCACATGCCGCTCCATGAGGCCGAGTGGGTCGAGATCGGCGATCTGGTGCCCGCGCAGACTGTACACCTGGATCATGCGAGACACGGCGGCCTGTTTCTCGTTGGCGGCCACAGTGCCTGTGCGCCTGGCGCCAACGCCGTTGCTGCGGGCCTTGCGCGCCGTTGCGATCAGGCGCTGCCGAATCGGTGCATGCAGTATTTCGGTCTGATCGCTGCCAAGCGAGCGAAAATACCTTCGCCAGCCCTCTGGCACTGAGTCGGGATTAGCGACGAATTGCTCATACAACGCTTCTACAGCAGCTGCATTGCTACCGTATAGAGGAGATGTCTTGTAGCGGTCTTTTAGAGAATCGCTCATCGCGCCGCCCTCGGGTTAACGAGAGGCTGCTGCCAAAATGGGGCGCTAGTTTAGCTCACGGCCCCGATATTGGGAATGCACAGGTCCCGAATTACAAGATCGCTACCAACGATTGATTAGATTGACAAACTCGTAGCAGATCAGGGCCGCATAACCGCTGAAAAACATCGTTAGTACCAGCCCGGTTCGAAGCCGGTCGAGGAAGTGAATCCTGGAAAGGTATACCAGCGACAATATGCCGAACCCGGTTAAGACCATCTTGCTGGCCGAGAACGCCAACACGCTATCGCCAATGACGAACGCCATAATAGGATTTATTTCTATTGCGCCGAGTTCCAGCAGCTGGAGAGTAAAAAACGCGTCGAGCGCGCTCATCAGCATGATTCCAACCGACAGGACGAAGAGCCAGGGATGATGCCAATCAGTGAAAAGCGGCTCTGCTTCATCACCACGACGAGAATCACGCCGCCGCGATCTGATAAAACCGTGTAAAACGGTGCGCCAAGAGAAGGCACGCCGATCTGTTACGAACCGGGTTTCGTCCAGTTCGTCAGCTTGTCCAAGTTTGCCCAATACGATCCCCCGATCATTTTTGATTGTGCCACCTGTTTTTGTAATGTCTTACCCTGATGATTTAAGCAAGTTGCATGCCAGCGCTCTATCAGACTGAATCGAAACGACATATTTGCGGATTTACCTTAACACGCCAGCGCCGATGTATAGGATTCCGACACTTTCAGTCCCACCTTTGCCCGACCTCCCTGTCATTTTTGGTGTTTTCAACAAAACGCCAATCCACCATAATTTGGCGCTCAGTGAAGTATGCGGGCAATTTGTGATGAAGGGTTATACGGCGGTAACACCAGGCGGCGAGGCAATCCTGTATGAGGATCGCAAACGCTGGTTGTGGACTCTGTCGCTGCTCTACCCGCTACAACCGCTTTTGGGAATCTGGCTACACGCCCAGACCGGTGTCGAGGCCTGGCTGCTGCTGCCCCTGTTCACCGGCTATGTGGTCGCACCTTTACTGGACTGGTTGCTGGGTGAGGACCAGAATAATCCGCCGGAAGAGGTGGTGATTATGCTCGATCGCGACCGCTACTACCGAATACTGACCTATATTATCGTTCCATTACATTTCCTCGCGCTGATTGGCGCGGCATGGTGGGCCGGTACACAGGATTTGAGCGCTTGGGCATTGACTGGCCTGGCCATCGTGACCGGCATAACCAGTGGACTGGGCATCAATACCGGACATGAACTTGGCCACAAGAAGTCCAAATTTGAACGCACGCTGGCCAAGATTGTGCTGGCGGTTCCCGTCTACGGTCACTTCTGGATTGAGCACAATCGGGGTCATCATCGCGATGTCTCCACGCCGGAGGATCCTGCGAGCGCCCGGATGGGTGAGAGTATTTACAGGTTTGCGGGGCGCGAAATACCGGGCGCATTTCGGCGAGCCTGGTTGATCGAAAAGGAACGCCTGGCGCGACGCGAACAGTCCACCTGGACCACCAACAATCAAATCCTGCAATCGCTGTCGCTCTCGGTGCTGCTGCAAGCAACGCTCCTGATCCTGTTTGGCTGGAAGATGATTCCGTTTCTGCTACTGCACAATGCATTCGCCTGGTGGCAACTAACAAGCGCCAATTACGTGGAACACTACGGTCTCCTGCGCCAGAAAGACGAGAATGGACGCTATGAGCGTTGCCAGCCACATCATTCCTGGAACAGTAACCACATCTACAGCAACCTGGTCCTGTTTCACCTGCAGCGTCACTCGGACCACCATGCGCATCCGCTCCGGCGCTATCAATCGCTGCGCCACTTTGACAATCTGCCTACGCTGCCGAGCGGCTACTTTGGTGTCTACCTGATCGCCTACATACCGTGGCTCTGGTACCGGATCATGGATCCGCGTCTGCTCGCCCTGCCGCATGTCAGTGGCGACCTCAACAAGGTTAATATCGACCCAGACCAACGCAGAAAAATCCTCGAAAGGTATGCGTCGGCCGCCACCACATGAGCACCTTTCAATGCCCCGAGTGCGGCTATCAATATGACGAAGACTCTGGCGATCTTCATGAGGGCTACAAACCCGGCACAAAATTCAATTCCCTGCCGGACGACTTTGCCTGTCCTGATTGCGCAGTACGCTTAAAGGACGACTTTGTCGAAGCCTGAGTAGCGCATCGCAAAACTGGAAAATCTGCCCAGATACCCGCGGCCACCATAATGGGCAACAAACTATTCTTGCGATTCCGTTTCGCCGGAATCCGGTATGCAAGTCCGCACTCAGAGCACGGCGCCACGAATTCGCGTATCGATTGCAGTAATCTTGCTTTTCCAGGTGTCTGCGCTTTTCCTCCGCAGCATCCTGGAAGTGCAATTGGTCCGCAACGGATTCAACCCGGTCGCCGCAAAGTACATTGGCGCGCTCCTCGGGCTGTTCGCGCTCGGAATATTTCTGGCGCCCGTAATTCGCAGCCTCTGGCCGGCGTTAATGCTGCAATTCCTTCACTCCGGTCGTTGGTTCCGACTCGTGATCGCATCGGTAACGCTCGGTACGTCGCTTTGGATTATTAACGCACAGGTCATGCTGCTTCTCGGCGTGCCGGACGGGTTCACCACTGCGGATCAGACGCAGCAAGCAACGGCTGTGTTCCAATTCGAATGCGCCGCAGGAATGATGTTGCTGCTAGCCGTTCCGGTCATGTCGTTGGCAACACCTGTTATAGAAGAAATCTGCAGCCGCGGCTTGATTCTGCAGACACTGTTACCACAGGGGCGTATTCGCGCGATACTGATCTCGAGCATCTTGTTTAGCCTGCTGCACAAGCCCGAAGCGTACGCAACGGCGTTTCTGTTCGGGCTATTTGTGGCTGTCCAGGCGCTGAATTGGCGCTCGCTGTGGGGTCCGATCATTACCCACGGAACATTCAATTTGCTGGTGGAACTCGATCGCGCCTGTATGACGGCCTACTGGCTTCCTGGACGGCTTCTATGGGAATCTGGCAGCGCGCTAGTACAGGCGGTGACAATATCTGTGGTTTGTTTGTGCGTATCGTGCCTGCTGGTCTCCGGCAGAAGGTTGGGAGCGACCTGAAAAAGCGTCGTCCCAACCGCGTCGCCAGCCGCTACTAAAAGGACGTAGCAACCCTTTCGATCACATGAGACGTTGCAGCAACCAGACCCTCATAAATGCCGATCAGGTCCTGGCCAACACTGCTGCCATCTGTGATTCCCCCATAACTATTAGCCGGCGTGCATTGCAGGCCTCCCGCAACCCATTCAAGTTCTTCAAGTTTAAGTTCTCGCATCTCATCAACCTCCATGTTGATTAATTATGTTTTGGCGAAGCAGGCTGCTTGCGCCATCTATCGCTCATTGCGAATTCACACCATAAGCCGCCGGACCCGTCATGACAGCGCCGAAAACGGGACGAAACACCCAAAAACAGCATAATTCAGGTGAATCGAGCGTCTTTGTAGGCAGCCGTGTGATGTACCGCACAGTCACGGCCGGCACCCGTTATTAGTGTTCAAGACTGGCGAGATTTCGCACATTGGACGATTAGGAGTATGGATATGGAATTCCTGCGACAGAAAATCATAGTAGCGCTCGGCATCCTTTTTATCGGCAGCACAGCAACCGCAAATGATGACATTTGGTTCGGCGTAAAGGCCGGCACACTGGGGTTCGGCGCTGAAGTGGCATGGCGTCCACTGGAATGGCTGGCCGTTCGCGCCGGCGCAAATTACTTCGATTATGACGATTCCGGCTCACAGGCCGGCATCAACTACGACGGGACCCTGGCACTCGATACTTATTACGTAACCGGCAACGTCCATTTTCCGCTGAGTCCGTTTCGATTGACGGCAGGTGCCTTCGCGAACAACAACGAAGTGCGCTTGTCCAGCGTTGATACGGACAGTTTCCTGATCGGCGACAATCCTGTTCCCTATACTGGCGACGAGATTGGAACGCTGCGAAGCACCGCGAGTTTCGATAGTCTCGCGCCATACCTGGGTGCGGGTTTCGATTTCGATATTATGGATCGATTCGGCCTGTCACTGGACTTTGGCGTCCTGTTACAGGGCGACCCAACGCTAATTACGACCGCGGACGGAACGCTGGCGCTCGACCCTGGTTTAATCGATGATCTGAACGCCGAGACCCAGGAACTCCTCGACGAAATGGATGACCTCAAAATCTACCCGGTGGTTAGCCTCGGGTTTAATTTCAACTTCTGATTCTCGAACCGACAAGAATAATGGGCCGGCGCTGATTGTCACGCCGGCCTTTTTGATTGCCTGGAAATTAGATCGCCTAGTTGAATCTTTCCGCTACACGTCGCAATGC
>JBPCYD010000260.1:0-4068 GCA_051007895.1 Woeseiaceae bacterium | reverse complement strand
TTAGTTTTTGCAGAACTCAGTGAGGTGGTGCCAGACGATGCGATTATCGCCGTCGATGTGGGCAACAACACCTATTCCTTTGGTCGCTACTTCGAGAGCAAAGGCCAACGAGTTTTGATGTCAGGCTATCTCGGTTCTATCGGCTTCTCGTTCTCTGCTGCCATGGGCGCCTGGGCCGCCACTCAGGACCAGGAAGAATATCGTGGGCGCCAAGTGATCTCAGTCAGTGGTGATGGTGGCTTCGGTCAGTACATGGGCGATTTCAATACTGCCGTCAAATACAACATGAACATTACACATGTTCTGTTGAACAACTCCCAGCTTGGGAAAATCTCCAAAGAACAACGCGCCGGCGAATGGCCGGTATGGCAGACCGACCTGCACAATCCGAGTTTTGCTGCCTACGCGAAGCTTTGTGGCGGTCACGGTATTCGCGTCAAAACACCGGATAGATTGCGCGCCGCATTGAACGACGCCTTTGCGCATGACGGCCCGGCGCTGGTCGAAGTAATTACGGATGCAGATCTCATCTGATGGGCGCGGCACTATCCATATTCGTGCTACTTAGTATTTCGGTTTTCATTATCCGAGTGGCCGCCGTGGCGCTACGTTATACGGGCCTGGCAGAGACAACAGCACGTTTTCAGGCGTTGTCGGCGTTCACGGGTACAGGATTTACCACCAGCGAAGCAGAGACGGTGGTGAACTATCCGATTCGTCGACGAATCGTCAGCCTGTTGATCATTATTGGCAATATGGGGCTGGTGACCGTATTTGCAGCCCTGGTTGCTTCTCTGGTGCATACCGATGGCGAGGTCGCGGCGGTAGTCACGCAACTCATCTGGCTAGCTGCCGGTTTGGCCTTACTCTGGTTCCTGATGTTGAATAAAACGGCGGATCGTATTTTGTGTGCGTGGATCGGCAAGCTCATCGATTCCACCACGATTCTCGGCCGACGAAGTTTCCATCGATTACTACAGATCGGCGATGGCTACAGCGTATGTGAGCATCACTATCCTGCGCACTGGTTGAACGATCTCACAAGAACAGCGAGATCCAGGTTAGATAGGCTGAAATTGCAAGTTCTGGCCATCCAATCGCCAGGTGGCGAACTCCTGGATTCGCTCGAGGACCTTAATGGTCTGACTACCGAACACACGCTCATACTTTTTGGTCCGGATAGTGCACACGATGTAATCGGTGGCGCGGTCGACACGGCAAACTCGGACCTGGAGAGTAAGGCACAATGACGAAATCGATCGTGATCACCACAGGTCTTGTTGGCCTAATGGGTGCTTTTCTGACCGGTACTGGAGAATTCATCCTGCATTACGACCCGCTGGCGCGATTTGGTGCGGAGTTCGAGTTTTTCTCGGGGATCCCGGCAGATCGAACGACGCTTGGCCATTTCGTTGGGGTGCTCGGTGCACCCCTGTACCTGGTTGGCAGTTGGCATATCTATTTGATGCTCCGACCGGCGAATCCGGCCTGGTCGCTCACCGCGTTTTTCATCACCGCGTACGGTTTTGTGGCTGGCGCGGTGTGGATCGGTTCGAGAGCGAGTATTAGCGCGCTCATCAATACGCCGGTTACGCCCGATATCGAGGAACTCATCGGCCTGTATGATTTTCGCTATGAGACGTTGTTGCAGGTCATTCGTATTGCGGTGCTGGTGCTGTCTGTCATCTACATTTGGCTGGTGATGACTGGCCGAAGTCACTATCCGAAATGGATGGCAATGCTCAATCCGATACTGCTGATAATCGCGAGCTTCATTGTGTATGCCGTCGCACCGGCAATCGGTAAATATCTGATGCCAATCGCGCTCAACGTTGCGTTTTGTGTGTTTTTCATCGCGTCCATTGCGATTGCCAGAAAGAAGGGATTATAAAATGATGAAAGGGCTGAAATGGTTTCTGAGCGGACTGGGCGCACTGATACTGACGGCATTGATTGCCGTCATCGGCATGGGTCTTGCCGACAGTCGAATCGACTATGACGTTTCTACCGACGGGGTGGTCATTCCTACCTATTCGACGGTCGAGATTCCATTCGACCAAAGCAACGATTTCTCAACGGCCCATCCGTTTGCTGCTGGCGCTATTATCGATGTCGACAACGACGGAACCGAAGAGTTGTTTCTCGGTGGTGGGCCCGGCCAATCGGACGCGTTGTTTCGATTCGTTGACGAGTCGTTTCAGGAGATCTCCCTCGTTGCTGGCATTACGAAATCGATGGATTCAGCAAGCTTCGGCGCTACCGTCATCGATACCGACGGCGACGGACGTGATGACCTGATTGTTAGCCGAAGCGATGGAGTGTGGTTACATCGCAATCAGGGCAATTCGTTCTCGAACCAGAAACTGCGACTCGATATGCCAGCGGACACTACCCCTATGTCAGTAGCTGTCGCCGACCTCAATCGCGACGGTCACTATGATTTGTTTGTTGCTGGTTACATCCGACTTGATCTGGTCGAAGGGCAGAATATCTTTAACAAGCAAGGCTACGGCGGCAGCAGTCGCCTGTTTATGAATCGTGGTGACAATACATTCGAAGACGTCACCGACAAGGCAGGACTTACCTACGTGCACAACACGTTTATGGGCATCTTTGTGGATATTGATCAGGACGGATTCGAGGACCTGGTGGTCGCGCACGATACTGGACAGGTACGCACATGGAAGAACCGGGGCGACGGTTCCTTCGACAATCGCGATAACCCGAACAGCGACTTCTACAGTTACCCGATGGGCATTGCTGTCGGAGACTACAACAACGATGGCCGCGTGGATTTCGCGTTTTCCAATGTCGGTGGCACACCGCCCGATTTCCTGATTCGTGGCGACCTGACGGATGAGCAGGTCAGTAACTGGAAGTGGCTGCTATTCAAAAACAAAGGCAATTTCGAGTTTGAAGATGCTGCGGATGAGGCGAAAATAGCCGACTATGAATTCTCCTGGGGCATGACGTTTGAAGATTTGAACCTCGACGGGCGCCAGGACCTGATCGTTTCAGAAAACTACATCGGTCTGCCGCCACAAAAGCTCCCTTTCTTGCGGGCGCCTGGCCGGCTATTGATTCAAAACACAGAAGGGGAATTTGCTGCCGTCGGTAAACAAGCGGGTGTCGTTAATAAACGCTACTCCATTTCTCCGATCGTGGCGGATTTCAATCACGACGGCTACTCGGACATCGTGCACGTCAACCTGGCTGGCCGCTCGCAGGCGTTTATCAGCGAAGGTGGCGACAACGGATTCCTGAAAGTGAAGTTACCGAATCGAGTGTCGTCTATCGCGGCCAGTGTTGAGGTGACATTGAACAATGGCAGCATATTAACGCAGCCCTTTGTCTCGGGCGAGGGTCTTTGCTCAGACTCGTCGCATGTGATGACGTTTGGATTGGAGTTGGCTCACGTCACCAATGTGAAGGTTGCCTATATCGATGGGACGCGGACTGAGCGTAACGGCAACTATCGAAACCAATTGCTGCAATTCTAACCGGTCAGGTTTCAGCTGGACGAAGCTTACTAAGCAAGTCTGTCAAGGGAACTCGAAGTGCGAATTGTTTTGTTGGTAATCGGATCAGCTCTATTGCTGGTTGGCCTGATTTCAATGGTCACACCGATTCCCGGCAGCACCTTTTTGATTGCCACAGGAACCGGGCTTCTAATTTGCACCAGCAAACGGGTAACCAGCTGGATCAGGCAGACCCGCACCGGTAGCACGCGATTCAACCGGTCCGTAACCTGGATCGAGAACAAAATGGGTGACAAACTCAGTGGCCCACTACGACAGACTCGTCCGATCGACCAAACCGACACGAAAACATAGTGGAACCTGTTACCACAAAAAGTCTACTGCCTCGGGTATTGCGAATCGGCCTGACAGCATTCTCGACTTTTGTATTGAGTGGAATCGTTCCTATAACATTTACGCACTGGCATACTGGCGATGCCTGTCCGGTGATTGGTCCAATTCCGGCGTGCTATGTGGTTTCCGTTTGCTACGCCGCGATGGGCGTAGCCAGTCTACTTTGGACGAAGCCGTTGCAATGGCTGTTTTATGC
>JBPCYD010000259.1:0-23900 GCA_051007895.1 Woeseiaceae bacterium | reverse complement strand
AAAGCGCAAAGTATTCTGCGGCAGTCTGTTTCCATGCTGCAGCCCAGAGCAGGCTATTGCTCATATCTTCGTCGGCATGTTCCGCCCGGTTCCCCGATTGCGCCGCACATGCGGTCGCCGTCGCTCCACCGGCCAGCAGAAGTCCCAAGACTCGTCTTCTTTCACTATCTGCCTGGACGTATTTACCTGAGTCGCTCATTGATTTCCCTTTGGTTGAGATCCGCGCGATTGTATTAAGTCAACATCAGCCCGGAAGGCTACTCGCTTCACCAGGCGGAGTCGAAAGGTTTATGGCCCGCCGCCAGTACGCTCTACAGCCTGTGAATTCGCGCAATTGAACATCATGCCTGCAGCCAATTGGCGACAGTGTCGGTCACTGACACAACGGGGTATTATTTCCGCACTGAAGCGAAATTCGCGAAAGGGCAATCCGTGACGAAACCGATTCTGCGCACAATCTCACTACTCTCTGCTGTGTTTGCGCTCGCAGCTTGCGGCGGCAGCGGCGGCGGCGGACTCGTCGGTGGCGCTCCGCCACCGCCCCCGCCTCCACCGCCATCGAGCAACTGGCAGCAAGGCGTTTATCTGGACGCGGCCACGTTTCGCAATCAATGTGCCAATCCGCGCTCGGGCACCAATCCCGCCACAGGACAACCATTTGCGGACGTCGCCGGAACAACACTGGATGAAAACAACTTCCTGCGCTCATTTACTAATGACACCTACCTTTGGTACGACGAAATCGTCGATCAGGATCCCGGGCTTTTTAACAGCCCGGAAACCTATTTTGGACAGCTAAGAACCTTTGAGCTGAGCCCGACGGGAACACCGAAAGATCAGTTCAGTTTCTCGTTCGATACCCTGGAATGGTTCAATCTTTTTCAGGGCGGTGTTTCCGCTGGTTACGGACTAACCTGGGCGGCAATCTCCGTTGATGTTCCGCGACAGTTCGTCATCGCTTTTACCGAGCCGAATACGCCGGCCACAGCACCTGCGGCAAACCTGGCGCGCGGCGCAACGGTACTGTCCATCGACGGTATCGATATCGATGATGTAACGGGGGCCGGTGTCGATATCCTAAACGCGGGCCTTTACCCCGAATCCGTCGGTGAGACTCATACATTCGAGATCCTGGACGCCGGCGCTGTCGCATCCCGGATGGTGACGCTCACGTCTGCCACGATTACGGAAACTGCCGTACAAAACACGCGCGTATTCGACACACCCACCGGCCGGGTTGGCTATTTGACGTTCAACAGCTTTACTTCGCCTTCGGAAGGAGAGCTGATCGACGCCATCAACACGCTGGATGCAGGTGCAGGCGTCGTCGACATTATCGTAGACCTGCGCTACAACGGCGGCGGTTTCGGCGACATCGCGGGGCAGCTCGCGTACATGATTGCCGGTGCGGCAAACACCGCCGGCAAGACGTTCGACCTGCTGCAATTCAACGACAAACACCCGACGACCAATCCGATCACCGGACAGGCCCTCGTCGCCGAACCTTTCCCCACACAAACACTGGGTTTCAGCGTCGCCGCCGGCCAACCTTTGCCCACGCTCGACCTTTCCAGGGTATTTGTACTGACCGGCGGTGGCACCGCCTCCGCTAGCGAACTTGTTATGAACAGCCTGCGAGGCGCCGATGTCCAGGTCATCCAGATCGGGACGACAACCAGTGGTAAACCGTACGGCTTCTACGAACAACCCAATTGCGGCACCAGCTATTTCCCGATCCAGTTTCGTGCCGTGAACGACAAGAACTTTGGCGATTATAGCGACGGATTCGTACCCTCGGCCGTCGACGACAATATGGCAAACGTACTGGGCTGCACGGTTGCCGATGATTACACACAGCAGCTCGGCGATGCAGAAGAGAACCGTCTCGAAGTGGCACTGGCTTACCAGGCCGGCATGGGATGCATCACACCAGTCAGTTTCGGCCAGAATCAATTCGGCAAACCCTGGCTGCCGCTTGATGCGGTCGATGGCGTAGTAAAGCGGTCGCCGTTTGCGTCGAATCTGATCATGCGCAGACCGCAATAGTTTTGCGCCGCCTCGCAACAGCCGCACTTAGCGCAATCGCCATGGGATGCCAGACACTCGCGGGCGACAAGCCGGCCCGCATAGTCAATCCTGACGATGCGAGTCGTGCAGCATTGCAGAAGGTGGTTAACGCGGCAATGCATACAGACGTGACACTGGCCGATGATGCACTTACGCAGAGCAGCATACTGACGATAGAGCGTAATCCGCCGCGAACCATGAGCAATCCCAATCCGCAGGGCCGCATCATGGAAGCGCCATTTCGCTTTCGGCTAGTCACCAACAGCGGTGAGTGCGTCCTGATCGATGACAGGGATCAGACGCGGCACGTACTGTCTGCCACAAGGTGCATGGCAGAATGACTCGTCCAGCGAAGCCCCCCCGATGATGCAACTTTGCGAACGTTGTAGTTGCCAGCGGGAAAACTGACCCACAATAGTGACACCACCCAATTGAGGCCGAACCTAAGACCATAGAATCTGGCTAGCGGCCCGTGGCTGACGACGAAGGCGATTGGGCGTTGCAGGATGCGCTCTACGCCGCGCCGACTGACGCACTCAGATAACAAAGCAGTTACAATCCGGCAATACTTACAGGCGGGGATCAAATGGCAGAATCGCAGGACCACGGGTTGGCGGGTCACGTAGACACGCAGCTCGTGCATGCCCATGGCATGGCGGCAATGATCACGCTACTGATCGCGATGGTATTTGGCATCATCGTTTCGTTGCAGTTTTTTCTTCCCGATCTTATGGGAACCTGGCTGCCAATGGGCTGGGGGCGACTACGCTATGCCCATACCCAGGGCATTATGCTCGGCTGGCTGGGCAACGCGTTCCTCGCCTTCCTGTATCACGCCGTTCCCATCCTTACAGGCAAGCCGGTAACAAGCCACAAACTGGGTGCCTGGCTCTTCGCCATCTGGAATTTTGCAGTCATGCTTCCAGGCTGGATCCTGGTGCTTGCCGGCATTAGTCAGCCGCTCGAATGGGCGGAGTTCCCACTGGTCGTCGACGCTGTCGTTATCGTCGCATTTTTTATGGCCGCCCTGCAGTTCTTACCGCCATTTTTTCGCCGCGGTCTCGAAGACCTGTATGTGTCCAGCTGGTACATCATCGGTGGCCTGGTATTCACGCTGATGTCCTACCCGATGGGCAATATTGTTCCTGAGTTTGTTCCCGGAGCAGCAGGTGCGGCATTTAGCGGCCTCTGGATTCACGATGCAGTAGGACTTTTTGTCACGCCACTCGCGCTGGCAATTCTGTACTTTGTTATCCCGGCTTCTACGGGACGACCGATATACAGTCATTTCCTGTCCATGCTGGGTTTCTGGGGTTTGTTTTTTCTGTACCCACTCAACGGCACACACCACTACATATTCTCTGTCATTCCGATGGAAGCACAGCTAACTGCCATCGCTGCGTCAGCGCTGCTGGGCGTCATCGTTGTCATTGTCGTCTCCAACCTGATGTTGTCGCAACGTGGCGCCGGGTGGTTACCGCGAGACCCCGGACTGCGCTTCGCCTCGATGTCCGTCGTCTTCTACCTGGTGGTTAGCGTCCAGGGCGCGATGCAGGCGCAAATGAGCCTGAACCAGGCCGTCCATTTCACGGACTGGGTGGTTGCACACTCACACCTCGCCATGCTCGGTTTTGCGACTTTTGCAGGCATCGCCGGGATTGTGCACGCCTGGCAACACATGCCGTCAGCCCGCTACAACGCGCGGGCCATCGACTGGGCCTACGGCCTTCTCGTCGTCGGCATCACAACGATGTTCGTGGACTTGACCATCGCGGGGATTATCCAGGGCCAGCTGTGGCAGTCGAGTGCACCTTGGCTCGAATCGATCCAGGCGTCGCAACCCTACTGGGTGATTCGTTCACTTTCGGCGATTCCGATTGCCGCCGGATTCATCGCCCTGCTGGCGGGCCTTACCACCGGTCCGCGGGGCGCGCGCAACAACGAATCAATCGGCGAGGTGCCACAGAAAGTGATGCAAGTTGAACCCGTTCTAGCCGCCGCTCCGGCACGGACGTTGCTGATGTCGTATGTCGTTGCCTCGATTGCCGGCGTTGTTTTTTTTGTGATGTCGGTATCGCTACTGGGTGTCTGGCCGAAGCAGGTCCTTGCGGAGCAAACGGTGCTGATGGCACCGGAGAACCCACTGCCACTGACCACCGCGGAGGAACGAGGTCGAACCGTATACGCCCGCGAGGGCTGTGCCTACTGCCACACCCAGCAAGTTCGCTATACGCAAGCCGACATTGTGCGATTTGGCGCTTCTACGCTGGCCTGGGAAACCCGTTTCGATTATCCGCACGTGCTCGGCACACGACGCATCGGCCCCGATCTTGCCCGCGCCGGGCGAACCCGTACCAAAGATTGGCATTACCTGCACCTGTTTGCCCCGCGTGCGGCAGTCCCACTTTCCGTGATGCCCTCTTACGCCGCGCTGTTTGACGGCGCACCCGATCGTCCGTTACAGGAGGCGCGCGACCTCGTCGCCTATATCGACACCCTCGGCACGGCTCGCGAGTTGGCCTGGCCGGAAGCGGACGAAGCCGCGCGAACCGTGACACTGGATGACAAGTGGGCCCAGATGTCGCTGTCGGCATCGACGTTGAATGCACATCCTGCCCGCACTCGCCCTCGTGGAAACGCACCGCCATTGTCGTCACCCGCTTCCCCCGAAGTGGGTCAACAGCTATGGATGGACAACTGCTCAGGCTGTCATGGCAAGGAAGGACGTGGCGATGGTCCTGGCGCAGAATGGCTGAGTCCGCAACCAACCAACTTGACCGTGCGGGAATACACACGTAGCCGACTTGCGGATGTGTTGTGGAACGGCGTTGACGGCAGCGGCATGCCGGCATGGCGTGACCATTCGCCGCAAAACCTGGCCGCCCTGGCTGACGTCATAATTGGCTTTAGCGATGTCGATGAACCGGTCACGCCGTCGCCGGCCCAACTAACGCTTGGCGAAAGTACCTACCGGGCGAACTGTGCCGAATGCCACGGCGAAGACGGTGGTGGTAACGGATTTGCGGCCAACGACTTCCCGATTATGCCTTCTGACTTTCGAGGCGAGCGCGTTAGCTATGCCGAAAGCGTTCGAATTCTCGAGAGAGGCGTGGACGGCACCTCGATGGCCCCGTGGACAGACAGGCTGAATGACGAGGAGATACTGGCCGTAGCCCACTACGTCAGACAATTCTTTGGAGGCAACGATAACCAGCAGGCGGAAAGTCAGTGATTGCGGCCATCATTGTTTGCGTATCCGTGTTATTCGCCCTGGTTTTTACGCTCGCGTATCTCCTGAATCCTGAACTTCGAGACCAGGTCGAACGCCCAAAGCACGCGTTCCAGGACCAGCTTCGGCGTTATAATCGTCAAGACGACAACGCAACTAATACGAGCACTTCGGATGAGCACTAAAGAGGGACAAACAGGATACTGGGTTGCCGCCCTTGTTCTGGGCGGTGTAATCACTGCTGGCACGTTGATTTATTCCAAGCGGACCGCGGAAACGGCCGCAGAGGAATTCCCCGCGGCAGCGACCGCGGAATACGGGCAACGAATTCTGCGCGATACGGGTGCCTATCTTGGTCCGAACCATCCCAATCCAGAAATGCGCTACAGCGGCACCAACATGGCATGCGCCTCCTGCCATATCGATACCGGAACTCGACCCGGCACGCTGAACCTGTTGCAGGCGGCCGCAAAGTATCCCCGGCCCTCCGGACGGGATGGTCGCGTCGGCGATCTGCGGGATCGTATCAATGGCTGCATGCAGCGCAGCATGAACGGCAAACCGTTACCTCGTGACAGCGTCGAGATGATGGCGATGGAACGCTATATTCTCGGTTTAGGGGAACAGTATGGTGCGATGAGTGAGTCGAAACGGGCGCTGGTAGAACCACCCTCATTTGTCGAGCCCGACCGGGCTGCTGACGTTGCCGCTGGAGAAATCGTCTTTCTGGATCGCTGCCAGGTGTGTCATGGAGCAGACGGCGCCGGCCTGCTGGCTACGCCGAATCCTGAGGATGGCTACGTCTTCCCACCGCTGTGGGGTCCGGACAGCTATAACAATGGCGCAGGCATGACGCGCGTGCTAACGGCCGCCAATTTCATCAAGGCACGTATGCCCTTCGGCCAGTCCGACCTGACAGATGACCAGGCTTATGACGTTGCGGCCTACATCAATTCAAATCCGCGCCCTGTGAAGGGAAATCTCGAGGTCGACTACCCGGACCGAACGACGAAACGCATCGACAGCCCGTATCCGCCATACGCTGATCCATTCCCGCAGGAGCAACACCGGCTCGGTCCCTTCAAGCCGATACGGGAATACTACGAGAACCTGAAAAAAGAAGACCCGTCAGCTAACGACAGGTAAACTGACGTAGCCGACGGGCGCTCGGTTCCGAAACTTAAGGCTGCTCAAGCCTGTCCCGGCATAAAAACAGATTTCTTCTTACATCGCCTTGTTCGACAGCTCCGTGCTGTTGATCGGGATCATCAGGTGGGCGGCAGGCGTGCCTTCACGCATCATCCAGGGCAGGCCCCTGCCAGCAAGCGAGTTGTCGCGTTGACTGCCGGTCGGCATGCCGAGATCGACGGAAGTCGCGTTTTGCAAGCGTAAAACCCAGAGCAGTTTCAGTCGATCATCATCTTCATACAGGCGGTAGGCAATTGAGCCAAGCGGCGCTGTCGGCAACGCACCACTTTCCCGTGCCGATGTCAGTGCTGCGCCAATCTCCTCGTTTGATTTCCCTTCCGCCGCGAGTTTCGCTCGCAGGTCAGTTTCGGCGCCAAGACTCTTGTGATAACAACGCGTAAATCCAGAGGCCTCGTCGCGCGCGCGACACTCGATCATGTTGCTGCCCTCACGCAGCACCTGCCGCTCACCAGACTCGTTGTAGGTGATAACGGTCGCATCGTCACGCAGATCTTCTGGTAACGGCAGCGTTCCCTGGACGACCAGGTCGGTAATCGCCTTCGTGTCCATCCTGTCCGGCGCACCGCCCGCGTTAGAAAGCGCCGTGCCGTTGATTGGAATCATGAGATGTGCCGATGGTGTGCCTTCGCGCATCATCCAGGGCCTGCCCATTCCGGCCAACGAATTGTCGCGCTGGCTTTCCAGCGACATGCCAAGATCTTCCGCCGTCGCGTTGGGCAAAAAGACGACCCACAGCAACTGAATACGGTCATCTTTTTCATACAGCCGATAGAACATCGAACCGAACGGCGCAGGTTCGACTGCACCTGCCTCTTCTGCGGCTACCATTGCAGCCTGCAGTTCCTCACCTTCCAGTCCGCTCGCAGCCAGCTTGGCGCGGTGATCGCGGTTCGCCGCAGTCTTCTTCGACGTACAGGAGGTAAAACCGTTCTCGTCGCGAGGCTTACATTCGACATGATTCGAGCCACCACGCAACATCACGCGCTGACCTTCGTCGTTATAGTCATACACCGCAGCGCCGGCACGTAATTCTTCCGGCAAAGGCAACACGGCCTGCGCTATTTTCTCTTCATTGGTCTGCGCGCTTGAAACGCCAGAGATTGCAACCCCGAAAAGTACAAGGGCCAACGTCGTTTTAATATTCTTCATCTTCTTACCTCTTGAAATTCTGTTTAGCCGGTGTACAGAAAGCTGTAGCCGTATTCCTGTGCCCGAGTCGCAGCAACAACTCCGGCGGCTACAAAGCGGCCATTGGGCACAGCCGAAGCGATAAAATCGGCATAAATATCCTTGGCTTCGCCAAATCCGGCCCTGGAAAGCGCCATTGAAATAACATTCGCTGCATTGTCGCAAATAGCGAATTTCACACCGCGCGCACCCAGTGAATCAATGGTATTGCCGCGGTTCTGCAGGCTGCGCAGTCCTTTGACCTGCATCAGGTTAACTTTCGGTGCAGCGCCTGTCGACGGATCGGCGAAGCCCACCATGTTATAAAAACCTTCTCCGTATTTCTCCCAAACCTCGTCACCAAATCCAAATACGGTTGAATAGTGGCGCAGGCATACAATCATCGCGTAGTCCGATTCCTGTGCGCCTTTGTAAGCTTTGGTGTGTGCATTGAGGATGTTATTTGCATACAACATCGCCACTGCACCACCGTCTGGCGTCGATGAATCGAGAAAAGCCCGGTGACTGCCTTCCAATTCGTCCAACCAGGCATCCTCGGCATGGCGTGCAGGCGCAAAGCCACTGTCCGCAGCATTGGCCGTTGATGTACCGCCGGCGACCGCTGCCGCAGCGATCCCGATGCCGGATAGAACGGAACGTCGACCCAGCATGTCATTGTTTTTATTAGACACTTTCTTTCCCCCGAGCGCAGACACGCCCATTCATAAAACTGTGCCGACATTCAACTACAGCAGGCCAATGCGGTCAATTGATCCTTACATAACCTGACCAGGCCGCCGCGGTCTTCACTTGCTGCCATTGTGGTCAGCGGCTTCTTATTGCCCTGGCCACGCAGCAAAACATAAGTGTCAAAGGCTGATCGTCTAATCAGCGTTCGACTTATCAAGGCTATTTTCTGAAATCGATATCCAGCTCCGCTGCAACGTAGAAAACGGTGGCGTAGGCTGCCGTCAGGTAGCGCATATCTTCCGGGATTATCTTGTCAAAAGTGTCGTTCGGCGTGTGGTGATAGGCAAAGTAGTCATTGGAGTTCTGGCCAAAATTCAGAGCCGGCATTCCCGCCCGTCCAAGTACGCTCATGTCGGATGCACCCACCGCGTCGTTGGCGTCACTCCATGACACACCAAGTGGTGCGATCAATTTGTACATTTCGCGTACCACCGGGAGCGCACTCTCGCCAACACCGGACGTGAGCGTGTGTATCCGGCCTCCACCGCCATCGACTTCGGCACCGAGCAGGTGTTTGCCAATCAGGTCCTGATTAGCCCTGGCATACTCCCGAACGCCGACCAGTCCAATTTCTTCTGCGCCAAACAGCAGCACACGAATCGAGCGGCGGGGACGACCGTCCATGTGCCCAATCATGGCCGCTGCGGCCATCATCGAGCCAATGCCTGCGCCGTCGTCCAGGGCGCCAGTTCCTTCGTCCCATGAATCAAGATGGGCACCCAACACCAGGAATTCGTCCGAGCCTTCGCGCCCGGTGATTTCACCGATTACATTCGCACCGACTATCGGCCCGGTGATTTCCGAGGTCATGTTCAATCGCATCGTCATCGGCTCACCACGTTTCAACATGTTTTGCATCAGTATTGCATCCGGAGCCGACACCGCCGCGTAAGGTATTTTGCGGACGTCATCCACGTAGCCATACCCACTCCCTGTATGGCCGTTGCGATTGTTGTCAATGCCCACCGAGCGAATCACGATCGCTTCCGCACCACGTTTGGCAGCCTCAACGTGTCCGCGACTCCTGGCGCGGGTTCCCTGGCCATAACCGGCCATACGTGAAGCGCCCGGCGGGGGGACATAGTCGGCCATGCTGTACGAAACAAACGCAATCTTGCCTGCCAGGCTGTCGCCTTCCGGCACGGCGAGAAGATCGTCAAACGTTGCGAACTCAATCACTTCGCCGACGAGGTCGCCGTTGGTTCCAACGCTGTAACCGAGGGCCGTGAGCACCAGGTTCTGCTGATAGGGAGAAACAATTTCCGCGCTGGCCTCGCCCCTGATCCAGCCATGCTCAACCGGGACATCCTCGGTCCACACCCGGTCGAAACCGAGTTCCCTGAATTTCGCCTGCGCCCACGCAATCGCACGCACGTCTCCGTCCGTGCCAATTCGACGCGGCCCGACCTCGGTAGTAATGGACTCGACAATGTCGACGGACAAATTGTCGAGCAGCGCCTCTTCCCGGAGCAGAATCGCCGTGTTCGCGATCTCGACTGGAATTAACGAATGATCGATGGTCATGCCAACTGTCGATTCATCCGCATACAGCGGGCCGATCATAAAGAGGCCGGCTGCAAAGATCAGGAAGCGCCAGGTTCGGTTTTTGTTCATGGTTACAGTTCCATCCCCTCAAGTAAATTTGGTCTGGAGGCATTGTGCAGCTCGCAGGCATGCAATGCACCTGTTCGGTACCCCCTGGTATTGCATAGCGCAAAAAAAAGGGTCGCCCCGACAAGGAGCGACCCCGGCATGAACCTGGCCCGGCGGGAGACTAGTAGGCAGGTCCATCCCTGTAGTCGAGGCCCGACTTGCCCGCCTGCTCTTTCACGGTTTCATAAAGCTTCTGGTCCAGCGAGTCGTGCAATCCGCCAGCTTCCTCCACCTTTTTGGCAATGAATTCGTCCCGGTCTTCGGCCAGCGAGCGAATCTTGTGTTGAATATCAGCACGCTCTTCTGCCAGCCGAGCAACATAGGCCACCTGCTCTTCACGCGGCATCGGTTTCAAAGCAGCCGGCAATTCGTCCGTTTCAATTTCCTCTAGCTCAACGGCACCACTGGCAATGGCATCGACCAGTTCATTATCGCCGAGAAGATTCTCACGGCCTGCGTCGCCGGCGTTAAATGTGCCTCGCCTGGCACGTGCAGCAACCGACGCCATAGCATTGACTTTCTCCGTCGCTGCGACCTTGTCATCCATCAACTTTTTTTCCTGTTCGGAACCGTAGTACAGTCGTGTCGCATCAAGCTCCGCAGCCAGCGTTGCGATTTCTTTGTCAAACGGCGATTCGTAAGCAACCGCTCCTCCAGCCTGGTCAACCTGGAAAAAATTGCCGTGCCCAAGGCTTGCAATCGCGGTCCACGGCTGGATGGTCGAAGGAATATTGCCTGCCTGGATAGTATTGATAACGATGCCACGTTCGTTTGCAGCGGCAACAATTGCCGGATACTGAACTTCGTTGTAGTCCATGTGCGGTGGCGCATCCCCCACCAGGAAGATGGTCTGGTAAGCCTGGTCAGCCTTGCTCCAGGACATCGCGTACACCGCATCGTACAGCGCCTTGTTGACGCTCTCCGGAGAATCGCCGCCACCGCCAGCCTGGAAATCCATCAACGTCGCATATACGGAATCAAGGTCATCGTTCAGATCGACTACCTTGGTCACATAGGCATCGCCCCGGTCGCGATACCCGACCAGGCCAATACGAATATCCGGCGTTTGCTGCGCAGAAGCCATCGTGGATGCGATTGACCAGATCTTTTCCTTCGCGGTCTGGATCAGGCCAGACATACTGCCGGTCGTGTCCAGAACGAATACAACGTCCACCACCGGTCGGTGCGCTGTGATGTGATGTTCTATTTGTGCATCGAATTGCGGTGTGGCGTTGACCGACTTGGCCTGCAGCTGCGGGTAATACAGTACTGTGCCAAGCGTGAGAGCAAATAGCGCCGTTCCTATGATTTTGATGTTCATTCTCGAATCTCCTCGAAACTAGTTTGTAAAAATCTGTTGCAGGGCCTGGTCGGCCTGGCGTCGCGCATGTTCGAACTTGTCATTCACAGGCGGCGGATCTGATTGAATCTTGCGGCCTGGAAAACGCCGCGGAATCGCGACGAACACTGCCTGCACCAGGAAAAGGCACCAGACACCCATGAATACACTTCCCGTTCGTTCGAGCGCCCAGCCAAATACGAAAACGCTTAAGGCACTTAGACCGAAATCCAGCAATGACGGAAATACGCCCGCATAAAAGTAAAGAGATCGCACCAGCCAGATCGCACCGACATGAATCAGGACATAAAAACCCAGCGGGGGACTGACCCACCAGGTAATCGCTGCCAAAAGCCCCCAGGCGAAGAGAGTCGTCAGCCGACCGGTACGTTCGTCACTCGAACGAAACAGAAAAACCAGGTACGCCAATGCCAGCGCCGGAATAACCAGCCTGACCACGCTAAGGAAGCCGATGAACGGTGTGAGCGTTGCGATGACTGCGCTGGCCACTATTGCCAGTAGGGCTGCGACGACGACGCCATGAATGAAGTTAGGTCTGTTCATGCCGCACCTCGCGCCGCTTTTTCGCGCAGGTATGCAATTTCAACTTCTTCCTCGCCGATGCGCAGATCACGAGTCATCCAGCCAATGTCATCATAGTCGGACCCGGCGTCCCTGCCAGGCGAGCCGCGACTGACCAGTTCCGCCTTCTGGCGCAAACTCTCCAATGTGGCTCGGTTCTCGTCCAGGAGCGTGCGATGTTCTGCCAGAAAGCGTTGGTTGTTATCGAACTTCGATGCCAGCTTCTTCTGGATCCGTTCGGCCTCCAGCTTCTTCCTGATCAGTGTTTTAGCAAGATCGTCCTTGCCAGAGTCGAAGCAAAGATCGAGCTGGTCACCCAGTTCATCCAGCGACGAATTTAGCTCGTTCCTGCGAGTGTTCAGAGTTTCCTGATCGTGCGCGCAAATCGCGACGCGCTGCTCGTTGTCAGCGAGCTCGTCTTCCATATCGCGAATTGCCTGTTTAAGCAGCTGCTCGGGCTCTTCGATCTGGTCAAGCACAGCATTAAAATCTGCTTTGAAGAGCCTTGCGACTCGATTGACTAAAGCCATGATGTTGTCTCCACGGTTACGGTTCGTGGAAACATATTAGGCACACGCGTTCCTTCGTATAAGACAGGCTTTGGTAAATCCTGGCGTGCCTGGTTTACATTGAGTTTACGTTGTAGCTGCAGGCTAAAATGTCATGGCGGCAATCCACTATGGAGCCCGAAGAAACTTTGCAGGAGGATCAACTACCCACCGTCAAAATTGCACGAAGCTCGGGAGAAAGCTGTGAATCGCAGGACATATTGCGGCATTTCAGCCACGCTATTTGCCGTTGTTACATTGGCGCATCTTATGCGACTCGTGAACGGCTGGTCGTTTGAAACAGAGACCGTCGCTGTACCAATGTGGGCATTGGTAATAGGCCTTCTGGGCCCCGGGGCACTGGCCGTGTGGGGATTTCGCGAGGCGAACAAACCCCGCGGGTAGGCGCATCAGTGCTGTTTTTCTGTTGCGGACACCACCGAACTTTGCTGCAGCCACTAACGGCAAAGGCAACCCGGCAGGCATGCTATTCTTTTGCGGGATTAGTCGGACATCATCGATACACTGTCAGGAACAAGACCTATATGAGCAATGAAGAAATACGGCAACTCCTTGCCAAATTACATGAGGAGATCCAGAAAACCGAACTGGACTCCGAAACGCAATCGTTGATGCGCGAACTTGATGCGGATATACACAGTCTCGTCAACCCGGATGCTGCCACGGATGACGCCAATCCTGTGCTCGAAAGAGCCCGGTTGCTGGAAGCAAAATTTGCTACCAATCACCCAACGGCGGAACGCCTGACGACAGAAGTTATCAACATTCTTGCAAGAATGGGCATTTAGTGAGGCGCAAAGCTTGCCCGTGCCAAGGGTAAGTCGGCAACACGCATGCACATACTGGCGACCGCTCAAAATCGATAAAAGAACAGGGGTAATTACGTGTCGCCGTCTGAACCTGGAATACCGCACATCAAGGACTTTCGCCCATTCCTGATCTGCAACCCGGATAACTACGAATACACCAAGGCATTTTATGCGGACCTGGGATTCAGGAAACTCTGGGACGATGGTGGCAGCGCATGCGAGTTCGCCACGGGATTCGGCAGTCAGCGCTTCCTCGTGACCTTGCACCACGGACTGGAGCCTGCGCGTAACGCCATGCTGCAATTCTGGGTCGACGACACCCAGGCCTGGTACGACCACCTGAGCGGACTGCAACTCGAAGCACGATACCCTGGCGTCAACATCGATGAACCGGTAGTGACTAACTGGGGATGGTTGATCACCTACGTGACCGATCCCTCCGGAATACTATTGCATTTTGCGGAACCCCATAGCGAAGAAAACAAGGCATTCTTCAACGACGCGGAGTGGCTGCAAAGCGGACGCTGACCGGCCTGGGGCCTTTGCAAATTACGGTTCGCTAAACGCCAACGCCGCCCCACCTCGCACGGCCCGCCGAGATTCGGCGTTCAGTTTGCCGCAATCGCCTCGCGTTTCGCGAAAAACTGGACTCGAGCTGAATTGTATCGGGCAAACGCCTCCTGCAGTTCCGGACTTTCAGCCATCAGCGTCTCCATCTTCTCCTGAAACGTTTGCATTTTCCCCTCTAGAACGGGATCGGCATTCTGATTCGCGACACTGGAAAGATTATTGCGGTTTCGACGGGCATGTCGCTCGAAGGCCTTCGTGACGAACTGTGCGCGGCAAACGTGATTCTTAATATTGGTACCCGTTGGCTTCTCGTAAAAGCAACGTACGTCATATTCCTTATCGTCGTTCAACTTGTTGTATACCGAGTAGAAGTCCTCTTCTGCCTCGTAGGTATCCTTACGAAGTTGCGCCAGCGATTTTTTACTGACTACGACAATTTCATCCGGCGGCACGCTGTCTGCCGCCGTATCATCCTGTCCCAGTGCTGCCATCGGTATGGAAAGTGCGGCGATCATGATCAACAGTACTGTGCGTTTCTGTTTCATTGCGGGATCCAGTGATGAATTGATACCTTATAGATGCGTCAAACATGACGATCGTTTATACCGTTTGAGAATAAGAGAAAATATGGCGTCTCCGGCTTGTCGGGCGTGGATTGCCCAAGCGTGCCAGGTAGCGGAAAATGTCGCCTATTGTCGCGATCTTCGCCAAAATGTAGACAATCTGGTCATAAATTGAACTTACACACGATGAAAAATAACGACACGGTGGCGCGTCTGCAATTCCTGCGGGACGCGGAACGCCTGAAGGATACACTCCGCAGCGCCTACACCAGGAATGGACGGACTGAAAGCGTGGCTGATCACTCATGGCGGCTGGCGCTCCTGGCGATGACCTTTGCCGATCAGTTGCCTGATGTCGATCTGCTGCGCTTGCTGAAAATTTGCGTGCTACACGACCTAGGTGAAGCCATCAACGGGGACATCCCTGCGCCGGACCAAGACACCAGCGCCCCGAAATCAGGACAGGAACGAGACGACTTCCTGACCCTGATTGCCCCGCTTCCTGCTGACACCAGGTTTGAATTCCTGTCGCTGTGGGATGAATATGAAAACGGGGAAACGCGCGAAGCACAGGTCGCAAAAGCACTGGACAAAGTCGAAACGATTTTGCAGCACAACCAGGGACTAAATCCTGACAACTTCGACTACGCCTTCAACCTCGCCTATGGCAAGGCGCAAACGGATAACGTGCCTGTTGCGGCGACAGTCCGCGCGCTGCTCGACCTGGAAACCGAAGCTAAAGCCCGACTGGCCGACAACAACGGTTAGTCAGAGGCCGGCCTGCAATCTACTGGTCACGCCGGGATTTACCCGTCAATCTCCCGGATGATAGGTCCGTGTAGCACGGGCTTCGACGTCTTCCCTGTAGTAGGCGACGTCTTTGAATTTACGATCGGCATAGCGCTGTGCCTGGTCATCAAAATGAGGCGACGACGGATCGCCACTCTGCCCGCCAGCGAGCATGCTCTTGGCCTTCACTCTGTCAGTGAATTCAACCACGGCGACAAAACTATTCCCTGAGGTGCCGTAGAGTTTCTTGGATCCCGAATAACGACGCGCCCCGTAAGATGCCAGTGCGCCCCAGTTGCCGGAAGCCATACCGATTGGCAGCGACGGCTCGTCGTCATTGAACGGTTGCTGAATTGCGCCGTTCAGCCGCTGGTAGCGATTCACCTCTCCCCAAGGCACATCCCATTGACCAAAGTCGTCTTCCAGCATTTCGATGGTGTCGGCGAAAATCCTTAACCGTTCAGTGTGCGGAGACCCCTCACCGAAATGGTTAACGCGCTCCAGAAACGTCAAGCCGTCGGGCCGAATGCCGTCTTCGTTGTACTGGCCGCCGTAAAAATGAGCGAGTGTCATGGCAATCGAATCCGCGGAAACTCTGAAGTCCCAGTCGCGCAATACGTCGATCGGGCCCGCAAGGTCTTGGTTCGCTTCGCCGGACTGTTCGTAGGCCTCGATGAGGCCCGGGATGAGGTTTTCGAATCCCGGCAGATAAGTGTCGTAAGCGATATCGATCAGGCCATCGAGGGTCAGGTCTGAGATATCGGTCAGAACGCGAACGGCATGCAGGCCACGAAAGTTTTCGGCGTCCGGCGCCATGTAAACGGGGTAGTCCTCGCGCTTTGGACTGAATTCAGCCGCGGCGGTAAATGGCGTCGAGTTCGCGTTCTGAATCCAGCCGTTATCCGGATTCACGATCGTGACAATTTCCTCGACGTCGTGCAGCCCCTGCCAGTCAGTGGCCGGATTGCTGCCGTCCACCGGCTGTGAATAGTCAAACGTTGCATCACGTTTTGGCACGAAGTTGCCGTGGTAATAAGCGATATTGCCACTGGAATCGGCGTACACCGTGTTGTTCGAAGAGTTGGTACGCATGTCCATCATTTCCCAGAACTCCTCGTGATTTTCGAGTTTGGTGCGGGTAAACGACTGTTGCAGGGCGCGCACCGGATCCCAGTTGAGGCTGGTTGCCGTCCATTTGCCATCGACCAGGTGCGTGATCGGCCCATGGTGCGTGTGATACATAGGGAACGTGCGTTCCGCCATGCCGGTACCCTCTTTGTACTTCAGCGTGACCTCTGATACCTCCACTGGCCGGCTTTCGTCACCGTAACGGTAAAACAGCTGCCCATCTTCCTCATAAACGTCCTCGACAAATTCATCCATGAAATCCAGGCGAGTCGAAGTATGCATCCAGCCGGTGTCTTCATTGAATCCCTGGTAGACGAAAAACTGACCCCACGTCACGGCGCCATAGGCGTTCAGTCCTTCTTCGCTAACCACATGGATCTCGCCGCGAAAGAAGAATGAGGTATGCGGATTAATAAGCAGCATGGCGCTGCCTGAAACTGTATGCTCTCCGGAGATGGCAAAACCGTTCGAACCGCGAGGCTCTTTGAGCTGACCATCGTCCGCGATGCTGCTCCGCAGCGTTTCCAGCGGCGCATCGCCCCCATACAGCATCTTGATGCCGTCGACGTCGACTGATTCAATATCGCCTCCGATCGAACCTTCGCTGAAAAACATCGGCATCCAGGGCTCGAATTTCGTCAGCAATCGCGGCTGAACATCCGGGTGCGTGTGCAGGTAATAGTTGATGCCATCTGCAAACGCATCGCACAGATCCTTGAGCCACTGTGGCGATTCATCGTAGGCGGCCTGCGCTTCGGCTACGGTCATGTAGAGCCTCGCCCGAAGATCACTGTAGAGCGCCTCTTCACCCTCGACCTCGGCAAGCCGGCCTGTCGCCCAGATGTAGTTTTGCTCGACCCGATTGAAGTCATCTTCGCTCTGTGCAAACAGCATGCCGAAGACGGCGTCCGCATCTGTTTCCGCATAGATGTGCGGCACACCATAGTCGTCCCGAATGATGGTTACATTGGCAGCCCGCGCCTCGAGCCGCGCTATTTCGGGGTCAACCGCCTGCTCCACGGCCTGTTCTGCGGCTTTCTCGGCACACCCTGTGAATAACAACAGCAGCAGTACAGCTAAGCTGAGTGGCGAAACGTTTCTTTGTGACATGCGACCCCCGTCGTTAGATGGCTGTACCGGCAATCTCGGCGCCGGCTGGGATATCCTTTTACAGCATGCATCGATGCGGTAAAAGGCCCTCCCCGCATATTGATCGACTGGATTCTCAAGTCATTGATTTTACAAAAACGTTACATTGAGCCACGCACAGGACACAAGCGACCTGATAGCCTTTACAGTGATGAAAAAGAAGATCCAGATTCTGATCGTTGAGGACGAACAAGCCATCCGCGAGGGACTCATCGACGTGCTTGTCTATCATGGCTATGCGGTCGATAGCGCCGCTACCGGCCCTGACGGCCTGACGCTCGCCCAGACGGGCAAATTCGATCTCATACTGCTCGACATCATGCTTCCCGGCATGGATGGCTATGAGATCTGCAATCGCATTCGAGACCATGACCGGAATCAGCCGATTATCATGCTCACTGCGAAAACATCAGACGAGGAAATCGTAGAAGGGCTGAAGCTTGGCGCCGACGATTACGTCGGCAAGCCGTTTTCCATTCAACAACTGGTGCTGCGCATCGAAGCGGTGCTGCGACGCTCAAAGTCCGGCATCGAACAGGCCAGGACCATTCGCCTTGGCAGCCTGGAGATTGATACAGACAATCTCTCTGGTCGGAACGGCACCAGGGAGGAGACCTTCACCAAGCGGGAAATCGAACTCCTGTCATATCTCGCACAGCACCCGGACAAGCCAATTTCAAGAGAAGAATTACTATTAAAAGTATGGGGTTATGCGAAAAACCTCGAAATCGAAACAAGAACAGTCGATATCCATATAGCGAAGCTCCGGAGAAAGATCGAGTCCAATCCCAAAGAACCTGAATACCTTGTCACGGTCCGTGGCGCGGGCTACCGACTGCTGACCGGCGATTGAGATGCTGCCCCACGGACTTCTGAAAGACTACGATGAGCGGCGCCTGAGAAACCTGCTCGGCATCGTGTTCATGGCCCTGGTGATCCCTACCGCCGTCATCATCTGGCTCGCTTATGGGCAACTCAAGTGGGAAGCATTCTATCAATACCGGGCACAGGCGGAGGCGCTCACCAATCGCATCGACAGCGTCGTTGCCGAGCGCGTTGCGCTTGCTGAGAGCAGGAGCTTCGCCGATTTCGCTTTCCTGAATCTGACTCAGAGCGGCAAGATTCTGCAACGATCACCCTTAGCGGCCTTTCCTGTGACTCAGGATTTCCCAGGCGCACTGGGATATTTCCAGGTAGATGCCGACGGCGCGTTTTCCACCCCATTGCTCCCAGCGCGAGAGACCGACCTGACCAGCGTTGGCATTGCTCCTGAAGAGTATGCCAATCGCGCTGCCCTGGCCGATCTGATTCAGCAGATTCTGGCTGACAACAGCCTGGTCCGTGATCGCGCCACCGGAGCCAGCCGGCTATTGATCAGTAACGAGTCCACTGACCTGCCGGAGGACGCGGCACCGGCTACTCCCATGGCCTCCGTCGCGCTCAAATCGGTCGCCGAAGACGTCAAGGAAGACGCCGATAGTGTCGGCAGGGATCGTGACGACACAGCGTTTGCCAGCAGCGCCGAGCCTAAGTTCCGGCAGGTCGAGGAACCTGAATCCCGCTACACCCAGCAGGTATTCGATCAGCTCAATGCGTCCACTGCGCCAGCACCGGCCAACTCGCCGTCCCTGGATACGAGCGCACAAAGCGGCAGACGGGAGAATTCCCTGGGACGGCTGCAGGATCTTGAGCTCGACGAAAATTTGCAGAAGAAAACGGAAGCATTGAACCGAACAATGCCGGAATTGCTGGAAGAAAAAATTCAAAGTGAATCTGTACCACTCCGCGGCAGACGAACGGAGCAAGTTGCATTGCCGGAAACCGTCGCATTGGAAGACGAATTCGCAGGCAGCCTTACCGCCGGCGAAGCCGCACAGTCCGCTATCACCACATTCTCGAGTGAGATAGATCCCTACGAATTCAGCCTGCTGGACAGCGGCCACTCGGTACTGTTTCGCAAGGTCTGGCGCAACGGAGATCGCTACATTCAGGGCCTGTTGATTGATCAGAACAGGTTCGCAGAAAACGTTATCGCTACCGCATTTCGAGAAACGACGCTGGCCGGCATGTCTGACCTCATCATTGGCTATCAAGACGATATTATCAGCGTCGTCAACGGCACTACCGCAAAAGATTATCTTGGCTCGTCGGGTCCATTGCAGGGCACCCTGCTCTACCGTCGCTCGCTGTCGACGCCCTTGGACCGCCTCGAAATGGTCTTCTCGATAAAGCAGATGCCAAGTGGACCAGGTGCCGGCGTGCTCGCCTGGTCAACGTTGATTATCGCCATCGTATTCCTGGCGGGATTCCTGGCTCTCTATCGCCTGGGGTCAAGCCAGATCAGGCTGGCGCGGCAGCAGCAGGATTTCGTCTCTGCCGTTAGCCATGAGCTTAAGACGCCGCTGACGTCGATTCGCATGTACGGTGAAATGCTGAAGGAAGGCTGGGCGGACGAGGCGAAGCAGAAACAATATTATGAGTATATTCACGACGAATCCGAGCGACTGACGAGATTGATATCCAATGTATTGCAGCTCGCAAAAATTACGCGGAACGCGCCCGATTTTAACCTGCAGTCCATTGCAGTAGGCGAGCTGATGAGCCAGATCGAGTCCAAGATCACGAGCCAGGTGGAACGAGCCGGATTCGCACTCAACATCGCGCGAGATACAGATTCTGATGGTCGCAACGTCCAGGTCGACGTCGATTGTTTCACGCAGGTCGTCATTAACCTCGTTGACAATGCAATCAAGTTTTCACGCGATGCCGACGACAAGGCCATCGACATTTCCGCGCGGCTTTCCGCCGAGGGAACAATTGTGTTTACCGTACGTGACTTCGGGCCCGGCATTCCGAAAGACCAGATGAAGAAGATCTTTCAGCTCTTTTACCGAACAGAATCGGAATTGACGCGCGAAACGGTCGGAACCGGTATCGGTCTCGCAATCGTGCACCAACTGGTCACGGCAATGCACGGTCGTGTCGATGTGACGAATCAGGATCCGGGCGCGCAATTCGACGTATCATTTCCAACGATCTGACCCGCATAGAGTCTGCTGTGACCCCAGGCCATCAAAAAGCACGGCGACATCCACCCAAGGTAATGTGGATACTGCTTGTTTTTGCGATCGCTCTCACGCTATTTGTCGTCGCGCCGGGCTGCACCATACAGGTAGCCGGGCAGCGCGTTCCCTCACATGCGCTGCAAGCAGACAGCAGTGAATTTGATGTGGCCGCGGACGTCGCCGCGCTGCACTACTACGGCGTTGGCGGATGGGGCGTGCAGTGGCGCGGCGAATACCTGCTAATGGCGCCCTACTTTTCAAACCACGGCTTTCTCGGTTTTTACGGAAAAAACGGGCCTGATATCGACGCAGTCAAGGCAGGTGTAAAGAACACACCGTTCTCCGAAACCGGGCTCATCCTGGTCGGACACGGTCATGTTGATCATGCTGCGGATATCCCCGCCTACAGTGCCGCAGGGCTTGCTGCAAATCGGGCTGGCGTGATCGCAAACGGTACAACGCTCAATATGCTCGCGAGCATCATGCCACCGAATGAATCCTTTCGATGTGCCGAGGCACCGGCAGCAGACGGCGTACCTATCCGTCACTGCAATCTTCCCGGATTTCGCATCACACCGCTCAAGAGCGAGCACGCACCTAACGTCAAGGTTCTCGACATGTCTTTTACTGTCGCCGAAGGAACGGTCGATCGACCCCAGGACGCGGTCCCGGAAAGCCCGGCGGACTATTTCCTGGGAGAGACCTGGGCCTATCTTGTCGACCTGCTTGACGCGAACGGCAACATCGTATTTCGCATACATTACATGGACGCCGTTGCAGGCGCCGACGAGAGTCAAATCCCGCCGGAGTTACTCGCCGAACGCGACGTCGACGTGCATATTGCCTGCGTACCCGGATTCCATTACGTCCATCGCTACCCGGAATGGGTTATCGAACGGGGAAATACCGCTTACGTGCTCATGGGACACTGGGAAGATTTCTTCCGTCCCCGCGAGCGTCGCCTGAAGCCGGTAACGTTGGTTTTAAGTGAGCGTAAACTCAACGACTTCGCCGGGCGCGTCGAGGCGGCGATGCCTGCCGACCGGGCCCGAGTTGAACCCATCAACAAATCCGCCGGCGACTGTCCGCCCGAAGCCGAGAGGTGTGGTCCGCGAGGGGAATCCTGGGCGCTGCCGATACCGGGGGAAACCTATCATTTCAAACCCCGAGTTCATCAACTTGACTAGTCCTGCATGGGCGGGCGACTGTCTGCCATTATAAAATCGAGCTTTTTTTGCGCCTGCTTCCGGTTGCCAAGGTCACCCGGTTCAAGCATTTCGCATTCATCCTGCAGCATGTCAGCAATTCTGACCGGATAATATCTGCAGTCATTCGGACGGTCATCGTAGATTTGGCATACAAATTTTGGCCCGCCCGGTAATTTCTCCAGCCACGGGCAGGCAGTCAGCCGCGCCCCGCTCTCGGGACTGAACCAGATTTCCCCATCACGGACAAAACGTGCGATATCCGGTCGGTGGGTTTCCCACTGTTCAATCTCACTCGCCGATGCCGTTAACCCTCCGCCACCATAGTTGGTGCAGCACTTGCCACATTGGTTACAGTTTTTAATAAGGCTGCACCGGCGGATGTCCTGCTAGGGAGTGGACAAACCAAGATGCCTGAGAGAAATAGTATGAATCTCTGACTGGCGGATAAAATGTGGTAGATCGTCAACGCCGGGCCCAATGGCGTAGAGCGGCACGGCAACGCCGGAGTGTTCATCCCACATCGGTGAATCATTTGACGCGTAGTTGATACCCATAATGCCGCCCTCCGGTGTCTTGATTCGCGCGAACCTGCCAGGTGATCCATATTCCAGTTCGGCGAGACCGCTGATGTCGGGAACCAGTGTTGCGGAATGACCATGATCCGCAGTGACCAATATCAGCGTATTGGGATGCGCCTGTTGAAACGAGATGGCCGCCTGCAGAGATTCAATCAGCTGCTCAACTTCGCCAATCGAGCCGCACGGGTTGCGATCGTGCGCCTGCTTGTCGATGGACGCCGCTTCGATAACCAGCGCGAAACCGTCTTGATTTTCCAGGTGACGCAGTGCGGTTTCCGTCATTTCGCGAAGCGTAGGCATTGCTGCAGCGTTGGGATTAATTTCGCATGAGAATGGTTCCGGCCACTCGACTTTTCCGTCGACTCGTTTGAGGAAGTCCGCCTCCCCGCCATTTTCGCCTCGATACCGAACCGGCATTGTGCTCGCCGAGAACAGACCCAGTATGCGCTCGTTCGGCTGTGTGGACAGTAACGCTTCACGGTCCGTAATTGTGCGGAAACCAAAACCTTCTGCTTCCTGCAGAACAGTCTTATCCGAATTGCCTTCTGTCATCTGGCCAAAATATCTCGAGCCACCGCCAACAACAATATCGAGCTTCGACGAGGCGATCTGCTCGGCTATCGAACCGCGCCCACCGTTTTTCTTGTAGTCCGCCGAGCAGTCTGTCGTTGCGCTTGACAGCCGCACACCCTGTTCGACCATATTCTCCGGACCGTGGCAAAAACGATGACTCACATGAGCAACAAATGATGCAGGCGTGGCGTCGGTAACACTCGCAGTAGTGACAATGCCGGTGCGCAGGCCGACGGCCTGGGCGGTCTCAAGCATGGAGGCAACGTCCTCGTCAGTCTTCGCCGTAGTACCGACTCGCTGACGGCTCGTGACAACGCCGCTGGCCATCGTCGTCGCAGTCGCGGCCGAGTCCGCAACGTAGTTTGGCTCATTAGGATTGTCTTCCCTGATAGCCTGCACTTGTACCATGCCGCGATACGGCAGCTGGTCCAGCAGCAGCTCGCCGCCGCTGCCAACCAGGTAGTTGCGCGCAATCGTAATTTGTTGATCGTCGAAACCATCACCGATAATCAGGATCAGGTTGGGCCGGCCATTGATGTCCGCCGTGCTATCCGCACCGTCACAGCCACACAATCCGAGCAGCAGCCATGTGGTGACCGGCACCAGGAAATTTCTTGTCATCGTTAATCCCAATGTAGCTATCGATGTATTCGGGAACTGTTCGGAACACTACGCGATCGCCGCAATCCTGGCCATCGCGGTGTCCCAATTGATGTTGGCGAAGAATGCGTCGATGTACCGGGCCGTCGCCGCACCGAAATCCATTTGATAGGAATGTTCATACATATCCATGACGAGTAGCGGCACCGTTTCAGCGGGCGAATGCATGTGATCCGCCATCCAGTAATTCTCCAGAGATTTGAAGTGGCGGTTGTATCCCAGCACTACCCATCCCGAGCCGCC
>JBPCYD010000258.1:0-8002 GCA_051007895.1 Woeseiaceae bacterium | reverse complement strand
TTTCAAGGAGAGACAGGAATGCCCGGCCTTTTATCGAATGTAGATCCGGACGGATTGCTTGAATATTCAGTGGTTTATACGGATCGCGCCGTAAATCATATGTCAGGCGTCTTCCAGGGCGTCATGTCGGACCTGTCCGCAACCTTAAAAGACGCCTATGCGGCGGAGGCCGTTGCCATTGTTCCCGGCAGTGGCACGTTTGGCATGGAGGCCGTGGCACGGCAGTTTGCCACCAATAAGAAGTGCCTCGTGATTCGAAACGGCTGGTTCAGTTTTCGCTGGACGCAAATTTTCGACATGGGCGACATTCCCAGCCACTCAACCGTTCTAAAAGCGCGGCAGACCAGCGATGACTCGCGTGCGCCGTTTGCACCGGCCCCCATAAGCGAAGTCGTTGCGGCAATCGAGCAGGAGAAGCCCGACGTTGTCTTTGCGCCGCACGTCGAGACGTCGGCAGGAATCATATTGCCCAACGACTACTTGAAGGCCGTGGCCGACGCCGTACATGCCCATGGCGGCCTGTTTGTTCTCGATTGCATAGCCTCGGGAACGATTTGGGTGGACATGCGTGAAGTTGGTGTGGACATCCTGGTCAGCGCGCCACAAAAAGGCTGGAGTGGCTCGCCCTGTGCCGCGTTCGTCATGCTGAATAACGCAGCACTCGAGGCACTGGCTGATACGTCAAGCACAAGCTTTGCGTGTGATCTTAAAAAGTGGCTGGATATCATGCGGGCCTACGAAGGCGGTGGACATGCTTATCACGCAACGATGCCAACGGACGCATTGCGAAATTCCCGCGACGTGATGCTGGAAGCTAAAGCATATGGATTTGAAAAACTTCGAGCTGAGCAGCAGGAACTGGGAGACCGGGTACGGGCGCTGCTCGCCAAAAAGGGCATTCAAAGCGTTGCCGCACCGGGTTTCGAAGCGCCCGGTGTCGTAGTCGCCTATACGGATGACGCCGGTATCAGCAACGGCAGTAAATTTGCGGCTCTGGGTCTGCAGATAGCAGCCGGCGTGCCATTGCAGTGTGACGAGCCCGACGATTTCCAGACTTTTCGCCTGGGCCTATTCGGCCTGGACAAGCTGCATAACATCGATCGCAGCGTCGATACGCTGGAGTTAGCACTCGATCAGGTTCTGTAGTCGAGAAAGCAGTTCGACAACTGACACTAATCGCCCGGGCACCAGGTGCCGGGGTGATTTGCACGGCAAAATAACAAGGACAAGTGCATGCAGGTTGAAATCAGGGCGCCATATCTTTTGTTTCTTGGCGATGAACCGGAGCGTAGCCACGCGAAAACGGCGGTCGGGATCGCGCACTGGCGTGGCGACCTCTGTGTGGGACAATTGCGATTGCCGGGCAGCGGCGTCGACCTGGGCTTGCCGGACCTGACGGCGGCGCAGGCCGCTGACGCGGGCGCGCGTTCGCTGATTTGGGGTGTTGCAGGCGTTGGCGGAATTATTCCGCCACACTGGATTGAGTCACTTTTCGACGCGGTGGCCGCCGGTCTCGATATCGTTGCGGGCACACATTCTTCGCTGACTGAAATTCCAGGACTGGCCGCTGCTGCTGAGAAAGCGGGCGTCAGGTTGGTTGATATTCGCCAGCCGCCGGAAAATCTGCCCATAGGCAGTGGTCAAAAAAGAAGCGGGCGACGTTTGCTGATGGTTGGCACGGATTGCGTAGTCGGCAAGAAGTTTTCCGCACTGTCGATTGCCAAAGAGATGTCCGACCGGGGCATGAAAGCAGATTTTCGGGCGACAGGTCAGACCGGTATAATGATTGCCGGCGGCGGCATGCCGATCGACGCCGTGGTTTCCGACTTCGTATCGGGTGCGGCCGAAGTTTTGTCGCCAGACAATGACGCCGATCATTGGGACGTTATCGAAGGACAGGGTTCGCTCTACCATCCCGGCTACGCTGCCGTGACGCTTGGCTTGATGCACGGTTCACAGCCGGATGCATTTGTCGTTTGTCATGAGGCTGGCCGCACGATGATCGAGGCGTTCGAGGGTTTTCCTTTACCCACAATATCAGAGCTGATTGAGCTAACTGTCGCGACGGGGCGTTTGACGAACCCCGATATTCGCTGCGTCGGCATCAGTGTGAATACGTCCGGATTGTCGGCATCCGAACGCTCGGCGTACCTGGCCAAACTCCAGGACGAGTCGGGCCTTCCCAGCGTCGATCCGCTTGCTACAGGCGTCGGTCCGCTGGTTGATTTCATCGTCGATACATTCTGAGTCGGGAGAAATTTTTGACATACACATTAAGGATCGTACAAAAGCAGCGGCCAGGGAGAGCATATCGATGAACCAGGTTAAAGTGACTCAGAAGCAGTGGGGACTGCATAAACCATTCAAGATATCGCGCGACGTGCATACGCACTCGGAAACGATCATCTGTGAGATTAGCGATGGAAATTTCGTGGGTCGTGCCGAAGCATCGGGCGTTTCATATGCGGGGGAAACGCCGGACTCAATTCAGAAGCAGATTAAAGATGTTGCCGCGACGCTTAACGCCGGGATAAGCAGAGAGGATTTGCAGCAGCTATTGCCGCCGGGCGGTGCGAGAAATGCAGTCGATTGCGCGCTCTGGGACCTGGAAGCCAAACAATCCGGACAAACGATCTGGCAGATGATCGGGTGGGAACCGAAACCTGTGACGACGGTGTATACCGTCGGTATCGCCGATCCGGATCAAATGCGCGAAGACGCAGCGCAACACAGCGATCACGCTCAAATCAAAGTCAAGGTGGGCATAGGCGATCCGCTTGAGCAGATTCGTGCTATTCGCGCAGGGGCGCCCAACTCCGCAATCATCATCGATGCGAACCAGGCATGGAGCAAAGCGGACCTCGAGAAATTCGTTGAACCGTTAAAAGACCTGGGCGTCGAGATGATTGAGCAACCCATGTCGACGAACGACGACGAGGCATTGCGGGGTTACGATTCGCCACTGTCGCTGTGCGCGGACGAATCCTGTGCGACGACTGCCGACCTGGCGCGGCTGGAAGGTTTGTACTCCATGGTAAACATCAAGCTTGATAAAACCGGCGGCCTGACCGAGGCATTAAAGCTTGCCGCAGCGGCGGAATCCATGGGCTTCGAGTTGATGGTGGGCAATATGCTGGGTTCATCGCTGGCCATGGCGCCATCGTTTGTGATCGCGCAACGTTGCCGATACGTCGATATTGACGGTCCGCTGTTGCAGTCCGAGGACTGCGATAACCCGATGCGTTACGACAAGGGACAAGTGGAAGTGTTTACCCCGGCACTGTGGGGCTGACATTGCGGATCGATTCCGGAATCGCATCAAAATGAAAGACAGCTGGTTTCAGCGTTACATTTTGCCGGGATTTATTTTTCAGTCGGCGGTAATTGGCGGCGCGTACGGCTCCGGGAAAGAACTCGCGGAATTCTTCCTGGGGCACGGACCGGTCGGTGGCTTGTTGGGAATGGCCGTAACAACCGTCGTATTCAGCGTTGTCCTGATGGCGGCATATGAATTTGCGAGGCTCTTTCGACTCTTCGACTATCGGAGTTTCTGCAAAAGATTGCTCGGTCGGGCCTGGCCGCTATACGAAGTACTTTTCATATTGCAAATGATCCTCGTGATATCAGTCGTCGGCGCCGCGGCGGGCGACATCATGCGCGATACGTTCAGCATGCCGGCGATTGTCGGCACCGCCGGAATCATGGTGTCAATTGCTCTCCTGGTGTTCTACGGTACGCCCGCTGTCGAACGGTTTCTTGGCGCCTGGTCGATCGTGCTCTATATCACCTACTTTAGTTTTTTCGGTTGGCACCTGATTCAGAATGGTGCCGCTATCGCCGCAAATTTGGCGGCTGCCGAAAACAGTGGTGGCTGGGTCAGGAGTGGCGTCGCCTTCTCCGGCTACAACATGTCAGTCATTCCGGCAATATTGTTTTGCGTTCGCCATCACAGTCGTCGCGGGGAGGCCGTCGCCGCGGGCGCATTGGCAGGACCGCTTGCCATGGTGCCAGCCATGCTTTTCTTTGTTGCCATGATTGGCCAGTACGACTTGCTGATTGCGTCCGGTGCAGACGGCCCTTTGCCCATATCTGTGCTGATGAATTCGCTGCAGGGAGCGGAGTTTTTTGTTTATCTTTTTCCCGTGGTTTTGTTCGGTACGTTCGTCGAAACCGGCGCCGCAATGATTCACGGCGTCAATGAACGCCTCGACCACACGTTCCTCGAAAAAGGACTGACGATGCAGAACTGGATACGGCCGGTAGTAGCGATAGTGATCCTGATTACTGCCGTGATGCTAGCCGACGCGATCGGCCTGACCAATTTGGTTGCGAAGGGTTACGGAACGATAACCTGGGGATTCCTGCTGGTTTTTGTATTGCCACTACTCACTTACGGTGTGTGGCAAATCCGACGGCATTCCGCATAATATTCATAAATTAGAAACGGGGGAGACCTACAGTGAAAATTCGAATCCGATTGCCAATGACAGGCGCGATGTTGTTGTCTGCCATTGTGATGACTGGCGCGCAGTGTGCGATTGCGCAGGATGATTTGCCCAGTATGATACCGGCGCCAGACAGGGCGTCAGGTGAGGGAGGCGGACCATACGCCAATCTCATCATTCGCGGTGCGACGCTTATTGACGGGACGGGCGCGCCGCCAATCGGGCCGGTCGACATCGTTATCCAGGACAATCGGATTACCGAAGTTAAATCAGTCGGTTACCCCGGTCTAGAGATCGATGAGGAAAAGCGACCGAGCAACGCCACGCGTGAGATCGATGCGCACGGCTCGTACGTCATGCCGGGCATCATCGACATGCATACGCATACCGGCGGCAACACCAAGGCGCCTGAGGCGGAATATAGCTACAAGCTGTGGATGGGCCACGGGATCACGACCGTCCGCGGTGTCCCAAGCAGCAAGATGGAATTCTCTCTCGCGGAGAAAGCGCGTAGCGCGAAGAATGAGATCGTTGCCCCACGAATTTTTTCCTACCACACGCTAGGGTCAGGGGAGAGATACGACGATACGGATATTCTTACGCCAGGAGCCGCGAGAGAGTGGGTGCAGTATATCGCTGCTGCAGGCGCGGACGGACTGAAGCTTGGCTCACATCGTCCGGCGATCATGGAAGCACTACTCGACGAGGCGGAGAAACACGGTCTCGGTTCCACGGCGCACCTGGGCCAGATGGGCGTTGCCCAGATGAACGCTCAGGATGCAGCGCGACTCGGCCTGGGTACGCTGACTCATTACTACGGCCTGTTTGAAGCAATGTACGAGAACAATGACGTGCAGCCGTGGCCGGTCGATATGAATTACAACAACGAACAACATCGCTTCGGACAGGTCGCGCGCCAGTGGAACCTGATCGCGGGTCGTGGCTCGGAAAAATGGAACTCGCTGCTGGAGGAGTTCAAGGCGCTCGACTTCACGCTCGACCCTACCTTCGGTATTTATTCCGCTGGGCGAGATGTGATGCGCGTTCGCAATGCCGACTGGCACAAGAAATACACGCTGCCAACGCAATGGGATTTCTATACACCGAACCGCGAAAGTCATGGCGCCTACTGGTTCGACTGGACGACGGCGGACGAGGTTGCCTGGAAAAATTTCTACCGGGTGTGGATGCAGTTCGTTAACGACTACAAAAACATGGGTGGTCGTGTCACGGTGGGCTCCGATTCCGGATTCATTTATCAGCTCTATGGGTTTGGAACTATTCTTGAGATGGAGATGTTACAGGAGGCGGGCTTCCATCCACTGGAGGTCGTACGATCCGCAACGATGCATGGTGCACAGGCGTTGCACGATCCGAAGGGCCAGGAAATAGAGTTCGGCGTCATCCGACCCGGGATGCTGGCTGACGTAATCATTGTCGATGAAAATCCACTCGCCAATCTCAAAGTGCTGTACGGCACCGGCGCCGTTCGCCTGAACGATGAGACGGGGCGACCGGAGCGTGTCGGCGGGGTCCGCTATACGATCAAGGACGGAATTGTATATGACGCTAAAGCGTTGCTGGCGGATGTTGCTGCAATGGTCGAGCGTCAGAAGGCCGAACGCGGAGAGCTGGCAGAATATTGATGTCCGCGGCTGCGTCAGTTATTCGCGTTAATGACCTGAGCAAAACCTACAGCGATGGTTTCGAGGCTCTAAAGCGCATAAATCTCGACATTGAAGAGGGTGAGATTTTCGCATTGCTGGGCCCCAATGGCGCCGGCAAGACAACGTTGATCAACATTATCTGTGGCATCGTCAATGCCAGCGGCGGCGAAGTTTCCGTCAACGGATTCGACAGCGTTGCCCAGTTCAGGCAAACGCGTTCGCTCATTGGCCTGGTGCCGCAGGAGCTGACGACAGAAACGTTCGAATCAATCTGGGATACGGTCTCTTTCAGTCGCGGCTTGTTTGGCAAAGGACCTGATTCTGCGCACCTGGAGAAAGTGCTCAAGTCGCTGTCTTTATGGGACAAGAAGGACAACGTCATTATGACGTTGTCGGGCGGTATGAAACGCCGCGTGCTCATTGCCAAAGCCCTTGCTCACGAACCTCGAATTCTATTTCTTGACGAGCCTACCGCCGGGGTCGACGTTGAGCTGCGCCAGGACATGTGGGAAATCGTGCGCGAGCTGCGAAAATCCGGCGTCACGATCATATTGACAACGCACTATATTGAGGAAGCCGAGCAAATGGCTGATCGCATTGGCGTGATCAATCACGGCGAGATCATCCTGGTGCAGGACAAAAAGCGGCTGATGCGAGAGCTCGGCAAGAAGCAGCTGATCCTTGAACTTGATACGCCATTAGAAAAAATTCCGCCGGCGCTGTCTACCTGGCATCTCGCGTTGGGTGCAAGTTCGAAAGAACTGGTCTACAGCTACGATACGCAGGCGGAGAACACCGGCATTACGTCCTTGCTGGGCGAACTACGGGATGCCGGAATCCATTTTCACGATGTCAAAACGACGCAGAGCTCGCTCGAGGAAATATTTGTCGACCTGGTGAAGCGAATACAATGAACTGGCACGGCGTAAAGTCAATTTACAAATTTGAAATGGCACGGACGCGCCGTACGCTGTTTCAAAGTATCGTATCTCCGGTTATATCGACATCGCTCTATTTCGTCGTGTTCGGCGCCGCTATTGGCTCCCGAATCACAGAGATCGATGGCGTCAGCTACGGTTCGTTCATCGTGCCCGGCCTGATCATGTTGTCGCTGCTGACCGAGAGTATTTCTAACGCTTCCTTTGGCATCTATTTTCCGCGCTTCTCGGGCACCATCTATGAATTGTTGTCGGCGCCCGTTTCTGTCGTTGAAATAGTGATTGGTTATGTGGGGGCAGCAGCAACCAAGTCGATCATCCTTGGCGGCATCATCCTCGCGACGGCAAATCTGTTCGTCGACATCCAGATTCTGCACCCCTACTGGATGCTGCTGTTCCTGTTTCTGACTGCGATCACGTTTAGCCTGTTCGGTTTTATCCTCGGTGTGTGGGCTGACAACTGGGAGAAACTCGCGATCGTGCCAACGCTGATTATCACGCCACTTACCTTTCTCGGCGGCAGCTTCTATTCGATCAGCATGCTGCCGCCAGTGTGGCAAACGGTTACGTTATTCAACCCCGTGGTCTACCTGATCAGCGGCTTTCGCTGGAGCTTTTACGAGAACGCGGATGTATCCGTGGGCTTAAGCCTGACGATGACCACCGGTTTTCTCGCCGCCTGTATCCTAGCGGTCTGGTGGATATTCAAGACCGGCTATCGACTGCGGGTCTGAGCCGGAAGCGCTGATCCCCGGCCCTTTTTGCGCTCAGGATGCCGGCATGATCGACACGGTCCTGCCTCCCGACCTCACTGATTCGTACAATGCCTCGATGACGCGCATGTTCAGTGCTGCCTCGCTGGCCCTGTAGCGGGGTTCAGCGCCACTAATAACGCAATCACCGAAGTGTTCCACCATGCATTGGTACTCGTCGACGCCGGCGATCGTATGAA
>JBPCYD010000257.1:0-5064 GCA_051007895.1 Woeseiaceae bacterium | reverse complement strand
TATTCGCCCAGCAGGCCTGCCCAGTCCGGGTTTGATTCCGCCGGTTTTTCATTTCCGGCGCGCACATACTCGTCACCGAAAACGCGAATCTTGTTATCTACAAACTCGATGTCGTCGCTGTAGGTCATGATGTCGTCTATGACGATGTGACCACCGGCCTGTCTTAATCTCAGCGACAGTCCCTGTATGCGTTCGATATAGAGATCTTCAAAGCGCCGTGTAACCCGAATGGTTGCCTCTTCATTCTCATAGAGCCCAAGCAGTTGTTCAGCCTGTGCGTCAGTGACAGTGTTGGATACGTGGAATTCTGGCATAGCTTGCCCAGCCTGCTCTGCGAGGAGAACCCTCAACGCATAGTCCGTAATCCTGTTGATGGCACCGTTGGCCATATCCAGATTGGTGGAAACCGCGACCCCTAACTTGCTGGCTGGCAGTACCTTCAGCTGTGTGGCAAAGCCGTAGATCGCCCCCCCATGGGACACTGACATTTCATCTGCGAAGCGTCCCAGGCTGAATCCGATGCCGAATGACCGATTCCTGCCACTCCTTATGTCTGACTGAGGCGTCCACATTTGCTCCAGCGTTGCCTCGCTGAGTATGCGGTCATTCAGTCCTGCACCCTTTTTTATCAAAGCGCTCATAAAGAGTGCGAGATCATCCATTGTCGAGAACATGCTGCCAGCAGGCTGCATTCCCAATTCGAACGTGGGCGCAACCGTGCGATCTCCCTGGTAACGCCACATGTAAGCTTCCGGAAGATTCGCTAACAGGTGCTCCTCTGGCGTGAAGGCGCTACGGGTCATGCCCAGCGGGCGCAGCGCATTCTCCTCGAGCAAGCGCGCAAACGAAATTCCCGACACTTTCTCCAGTATTCTGCCAACGACAGCAATGCCTGCGTTTGAATACTGCACCTTGCTGCCAGGCTTATAAACGAGACCGGTCCGGTTAAGACTTGCTACCGTTTCAGTCAAGGTTGGCGCTGACGCATCGAAATAATTGCCAATAGGCGGTTCCCTGATCAGACCGGAAGAATGGCTCATTAGCAACCGCAGGGTGATGGGTTCATCGAAGTCATTCTGCGGCTTGAAATCAGGAAGATAGGCTGTAACCGGTTCATCGAGATCCAGAATGCCTTTTTCCACCATCTGCATGACGACGATATCGGTGAATAGTTTCGACACGGAGCCTATGCGGTAGGTGGTCTCACTGTCGGCGACCCGATCAGGATTGTTAGCGTCAGTTCCAGTACCGTACCGCCATGCCACGCCATCTTCATCAACCAGGATGATCGACAGCATTGGCAGGTTTTTGTTCGCAACCTCACGCTCGATGATTTCGCCGAGCTGTTGGAATTCCCGTTCTTCTGCCGGCAAATCGAATGCAAGTGACAAAAAGAGTGCAAGTGTCGCCAGGGTTTTCGGAAATACTGCGAAGTCGTCGATCATTGGTTGAATGTCCTGCGTAATTATCAGTCGAATTCCATCTGCGCTGTCCGCTGATACTCATTGCCGCGGCGCCACGAATCGGCAACCGCGATGGCGCTCATATTGAAAACACTCTTAACGGTAGAAGACGGTGTCACGATATGTGCCGACCTGGCCGTCCCCGATAGAATCGGACCAATCATCAGGGCATCGTTCACGGACCGCATAAGCTCCAGCGCAATGTTGGCCGCGTCCAGATTCGGCATTACCAGCAGGTTCGCCGCTTCACTAAGCCTGGAATCGGTGTTCAACGCGTTGCGAATCGTTTCATCGAGCGCCGCGTCAGCATGCATTTCGCCGTCTATTTCGAGTTCAGGCGCCTTGCGGCGCAGGATCTCGGTCGCCTTACGCATCTTGAGCGCGGATGGCGCACGCGACGAACCAAAGTTGGAGTGCGATAAAAGCGCCACCTTGGGTCGGATGCCGAAATCACTGACACGACGGGCACTGGCGATCGTGGTATTGACGATCTGATCGATGCCGGGATCGATTCCGATGTGTGCATCGGTAATAAAAATCGGCCCCTGCGGCAGCACCAACGCAGCCAGCGAGGAGATATTCTCACCCGGCTGATCGGTGCCAATGACTTCGATGATGTGCTGGAGATGATGGTCGAAGCGTCCTTCCATGCCGCATATCAAAGCGTCCGCCTCCTCCCTCGCGACCATACACGCGGCGATCGCCGTGTTCGTCGTTCGAATCACCGTCTGCGCAGCCGCAACCGAAACGCCCCGACGAGAAACCCGCGCATGGTAGAACTGCCAGTAGTCGCTGTAACGTGGATCGTCCTCGGGATCGACCAACTCGAAATCCTTACCCGGCACGAGATCGATACCCAGCCTTTGAAGCCTTGTGGCTACAACCTCCGCGCGCCCGATCACGATCGGCTCGGCAATGTCTTCCCTGACCACGCCCTGCACGGTGCGCAAGACAGTCAGGTTTTCACCTTCTGCATAAACAAGACGTTCCCGATCGCGTTTGGCGACATCGATGACCGGTTGCATGAACATCAGGGAGCGATTGCTAAACGCCTGTAGTTGCTCCCGGTACCGCTGCAGGTCCTCGATGGGCCGCAGAGCAACACCGGAATCCATTGCCGCTTTGGCTACGGCGTAGGAGACATCCACGTGCAGCCGCGCATCGAAGGGCTTCGGAATCAGGTACGTCGGTCCAAACTCGAGTCTTTCGTCTTTGTAGACACTCGCCACCTCGTCGGTTGATTCACGCTTGGTGATGCCGGCGATGGCATCGACGCAGGCCGTCTTCATCTCCTTATTAATCGTGGTCGCGCCCACATCCAACGCACCACGAAAAATAAATGGAAAACACAATACGTTGTTGACCTGGTTTGGATAGTCCGAGCGGCCGGTCGCAATGATGGCATCCGGCCGGGCTTCCAGGGCGATTTCGGGCAGGATCTCAGGGGTCGGATTGGCCAGGGCGAGAATCAGCGGATTCTGCGCCATCTTTTTTGTCATTTCTGCGGACAGTACATTCGGCGCGGACAAACCCAGGAACACATCGGCGTCAGCGATCGCCTGGTCCAGAGTCCTGTCCTGGGTATCCTTGGCGTAACGATCCTTGTAGTCGTTCATGTCTTCAGCTCGGCCGGAATAGACCACGCCGTGCAGGTCAACCAGGGTGACATTCTCCGGGGGCAGGCCGAGTTCGACGAGCAGATCGAGACAGGACAGGCTCGCCGCTCCACCGCCAGTGGAAACGAGTTTGATGTCGGTGAGCTTTTTATCCACCAGCTCCAGGCCGTTCTTGATTGCGGCAGCCACAACGATCGCCGTGCCATGCTGATCGTCATGAAATACGGGGATACTCAGCCGTTGGCGCAACGCGCTCTCGATAATGAAGCAGTCAGGCGCCTTGATATCCTCAAGATTGATCGCGCCAAACGTGGGTTCAAGTCTGGAAACCGCCTCCACAAATTTCTCGGGGTCCTTCTCGTCGACTTCAATATCAAACGCATCAATATTGGCGAACCGCTTGAACAAGACTGCCTTGCCTTCCATTACGGGCTTGGCTGCCAGTGGCCCGATATCACCCAGTCCAAGAACCGCAGAGCCATTGGTGATCACACCCACAAGGTTGCTACGCGCCGTATAGATTGCCGCCGTTAGCGGGTCTTCTGCAATCCGCTCACACGGATAAGCGACGCCCGGTGAATACGCCTGTGCAAGGTCGACCTGGTTTGCCAGCGGTTTGGTCGCCATGACGGTGAGCTTCCCCGCCGGTTCAGTGCTGTGGTACGCCAGCGCACTTTCTTCAAGAGATTCGGACATATGCACCCCTGCATGTACTTTCATCGATTGTTGTCGAGGCCGGACTTCGTTTTTGTATCTCGCCACAGACCAGGTACGGATTATGACAACAAATGCCTCGCTGAGGGCGTTGTTCAAACACTTAATTCGCGACGCACGCACTGGTCTGACGGCGACTAAGGTTCACACTGGAGCATCATTTTTTGCGGTGCGATTGAACCGGGAGAAGCGATGAAAAGTTGGGCAGGCTACATTTTGGCGGCGTTAGGATTTGTGGTTTACGGCGCCGCGACACAGGCGGACCGCGACAGCTCCGGTGCAATCGTTGGTGAAGGAACGGTTGACGCGTTTAACATCAGGGTCGGTGACTGCTTCAACGACCTTGGTCCGGACGAAGCCGAAGTCAGCAGCCTGCCGGGCGTTCCCTGTTCTGCGCCTCATGACAACGAGACCTACGCTGTATTCGACGTCTCCCTGACAAGTTATCCGAGTGAAAACGCGATGTATGAACTGGCAAACGACGCCTGCATGGAAAGATTCGAATCGTTTGTCGGCAAAGACTACGAGTCATCGTCACTGGATATCTTAACGATGTATCCGTCGGCGGAAAGCTGGATTCAGGACGATCGGGAAATCGTATGTTCGGTTTACGACATGAATGCCACCAAGCTTGAAGGCAGCGTCAAGGGACGCGCGCTCTAAACGATAGCTGCACGCCGTTCCTCGGTTTCGTGCTGCGGAGCGCACACTCGAAACCCCAACTATGGATCGATGAATGCGGCGATGGTAGCCGCGTCGATCGCATTGACTACCCAGCCGAATGAATCGTCGGTTCCGCCTTCCTGGACATCCAGCAAGGCATCCCTGAGTGTTGCGGACGCAACGCCTACGTCGCGCAGTTGCCATTCGCGTCCATCGGACTCACCGATTGCTTTAATAGGCGCGACGATGGCCCCTGTGCCACATGCGAACAGTTCGGTGCAGCGACCGGTTTCTAAGTCGTCTAATAGATCGTTAACAGGCATGACCCGGGAAGCCGATGCCATGCCAAGCTGCGGCGCAAGCTGTAGCAATGAGTCTCGCGTAACGCCCTCGAGTAGTGAGCCGCTAAGCTCGGGTGTGTGCAGTTCGCCGTCAATGATTGCCATGAAATTCATCGCCGACAGCTCCTCGATATTGGCGCTGTTGGTCGGGTCAAGCCACAAAGACTGGTCGAAGCCGCGCTGCACGCAGTTGGCATTTGGCATGAGGGAAGCAGCGTAATTACCACCGACTTTCTCGGCCCCGGTCCCACCCCTGGCTGCCCGACA
>JBPCYD010000256.1:0-10296 GCA_051007895.1 Woeseiaceae bacterium | reverse complement strand
ACGACAGCCGCATATCGGGTTCGCCGATCAACGCGCCGTCGGTATGGCAGGCGCCGCAACCGAGCAACTCGACCAGGTACTCACCACGGGCAACCAGTTCTGCGTTCTCCGGCAATATGTTGGCAGGGGTCGGCGCATCGATAATGGTCGCTGCGTCGACTTCTTCGTAGTCAATCAGTGGATCGAACGGAGCCTCGGTGGCGCAAGCCAGCAGGACCACCGGTGCCAGTAACATCAGTTTGCGTATCTTCACGGTTCAAACCTCCGAATCGATGACTCATTCTCAGCTGAATACAATGCCGGCTGAATACTGGAAAACGCCTAGACGGGGACATTCTGCTTTATGCCATCTCTTCGTCGACGGTAATAAATAAGGGGACATTCCTAATTTAGCGTGTTAATTCGTTAAATCAGGAATGTCCCCTTTTCTTAGAGGGCTTTGAAGACGGCGTCCAGCGTTTCTTTCGCATCGCCGAACAGCATTCGCGTGTTTTCCTTGAAGAAAAGCGGATTCTGTACACCAGCATAGCCCGTTGCCATGCTGCGCTTCAGCACGATTGATGTCTTTCCTTTCCAGCACTCGAGGACCGGCATGCCGGCTATCGGGCTGTCGGGCTCATCGAGCGCCGATGGATTCACGATATCGTTGGCGCCAATGACCACCGACACGTCAACGTCCGGGAAGTCCTCGTTGATCTCGTCCATTTCGAAAACGATGTCGTAAGGCACTTTGGCCTCTGCAAGCAGCACGTTCATGTGTCCAGGCATGCGTCCGGCGACCGGGTGAATGCCAAACCGCACGTTGACACCGTTTGCCCGGAGCGACGACGTGATCTCGTAGACGATGTGCTGTGCCTGGGCGACAGCCATGCCGTAACCCGGAATGATCATGACTTCTTTGGAACCAGCCAGGAGTTCGGCAGTCTCGTCAGCGCTGATCGCGACAACCTCGCCCTGGTCTTCGCCGCTGCCGCCCGACGCTGCGGCGCCACCGCCGGTGCCAAAACCCCCTGCAATAACCGCCAGGAACTTGCGATTCATCGCCCGGCACATAATGTAACTCAGGATGGCACCACTCGAACCCACCAGCGCACCCGTCACAATCAGCAGGTCATTATTCAGCATAAATCCTGTCGCAGACGCCGCCCATCCCGAGTAGCTGTTCAGCATGGAAACGACGACCGGCATGTCCGCACCACCGATTGCCATTACCATGTGAATGCCGAAGAGCAGCGCAATGGCCGTCATGATCAGCAACGGGGTGAGGCCGCCGCCGGCCGACGACTGAATGACAAATTCACGACCGAACCAAATGGTCGCGATTAACAGGCCCAGGTTGAACAGGTGTCGTCCTGGCAGTGTCAGCGGTTTACCGCCAACGCGACCCGACAGTTTGCCGAACGCAATAACAGACCCCGAGAAGGTCACCGCGCCGATCAGAATACCGAGGTAGGTTTCGATATCATGAATGGTCAGCTCGACGCCCGTGAAATGTACCGATGGATCCATGAAGTTTGCATAGCCGACCATCACGGCGGCCAGACCGACCAGGCTGTGGAGAATCGCCACCAGCTCCGGCATCTCGGTCATCTGCACACGTTTCGCCAGCAGCAGGCCGATGCTTCCGCCAATGACCAGCGCTGTCATCAGCTCGACGTAGTTCTGGGTAACGACGCCCAGTACGGTAGCCAACAGCGCAATGGTCATGCCGATGATGCCGTACCAGTTGCCTCGTCGTGCGGTTTCCTGATTTGAAAGGCCGCCTAATGCCAGGATAAACAGAATTGTCGCAGCGATGTACGAGACGGTAACAATACCTGCGTTAATCATGACGACCTCACTTGCGGAACATTTCGAGCATACGACGTGTGACAGCGAAGCCGCCCGCGATGTTGATGCTCGTAATTAACAGGGTGACTACGGCAATCCACTTGATCGTGCTGTCGTCCGAACTGATCTGTATTAACGCGCCAATGACGATGATGCTCGATATCGCGTTCGTTACGCTCATCAATGGCGTATGCAGTGCCGGAGACACGTTCCAGATCACCATGTAACCGACAAAACACGCGAGCACGAAGACGGTAAAATGCGCCATGAAAGAGGGTGGCGCCACGGCACCGAGACCCAGGAGTGCAAGACCGCCGATCGCTGCTGCAATGATTGGTCCCGCTGCAGATTTTTTCTCTTCAACCACAGGAGGAGGCGCAGGTGCCGGTTCCGCTTTTTTCGGCGCGGCCGTAAGTTTCGGCGCCGGGGGCGGCCAGGTCGTTTCGCCGCCCGTGCAGACGGTCGCTCCACGAATAACTTCATCTTCCATATTGACGACAATCTCGCCGTCTTTCTCGGGCGTCAGCTCGGTGAGCAGATGACGAAGATTCGTTCCGTATAGCTGACTTGACTGCGCGGCAAGCCTGCTTGGCAGATCCGTATAACCAATAAGAGACACGCCGTTGCGCACGACCACCTGGTCACGTTCAGTAAGCTCACAGTTGCCGCCCTGCTCTGCGGCAAGATCGACCACGACACTGCCTTCCTTCATCGACCGGACCATATCGGCCGTAATGAGCTTCGGCGCAGGCTTGCCGGGAATCAATGCGGTAGTAATGATGATGTCGACATCTTTGGCCTGCTCTGCGAACAGCGCCATCTCTGCCTTGATGAATTCTTCGCTCATGGTCTTCGCGTAGCCGCCTTCGCCCGAACCATCCTCATCCTCGAAGTCGAGCAGCAGGAATTCGGCGTCCATGCTCTCTACCTGCTCTTTCACTTCCGGCCGGGTATCAAAAGAGCGAACGATGGCGCCCATACTTTTAGCAGCGCCAATGGCCGCGAGACCCGCCACGCCGGCACCGATAACCAGCACTTTGGCCGGCGGCACTTTTCCTGCCGCCGTAATCTGTCCGGTGAAGAACCTGCCGAAGTGTTGAGCCGCCTCGATGACGGCGCGGTAGCCGCCAATGTTGGCCATGGAACTCAGCGCATCCATCTTCTGTGCACGCGAGATTCTCGGAATACTGTCCATCGCCATCGCGGTGACACCACGATCCGCCAGGTTTTTGAGCATGTCGGGGTTTTGCGCCGGCCAGAGAAAGCTGATCAACGTCTGACCGGAGCGCAACAATTTCGCCTCTTTGCTGTCAGGTGCGCGAACCTTCAGAACGATATCGGACTGCTTCCAGATATCGGCGGCTTTCCTGACGATCTCGCAGCCGGCGGCCTCGTATGCGGCATCGGTATAGCTCGCGGCACTGCCGGCACCTGTTTCAATCGCAACATCAAAACCCAGTTTCTTGAGCTGCGTAACCACGTCCGGGGTGGTCGCTACGCGACGTTCGCCGGCATAAATCTCCTTCGGGACACCGATCTTCATGCACTTGCCTCCGCTAAGTCTGGCGGGATTATCTGTGAGCGCCTATTAATAGGCAACGGAAATGTCAGGTAATGGATTGCAATCCGTACTGGTTCGATTTCGGACACAAAAAAGCCGGGCAGTGGCTTGGCCGCTGACCGGCTTTTCCTGGTTATCTTGCCAGTTTACGTCGCAGACGCTGCGCAAATGCTGGCCAGCGACGAATCGAGCGTGCCAGCAAACTCATCGTCAGACAGCTGTGCGCTCAATCCCTCGGACAAGGCACGCGAGAAACTCGCCACCATGCCGTTTTGTCGAGTCAATCGAGCGTTGGCCTCATCGCGCGAATAACCGCCGGACAAAGCCACGACGCGCGCGACATTTGGATGCGCGACACAGTCTGCGTAGAGATTGTCGTTTTCAGGCAGCGTGAGCTTAAGCATGACAATCTCATCCGGCCCGAGGCTATTGAGCTGTTTCATGATCGCATCATGCAACAATTCCTCTGCCGCCGCCTTCTCCGGACAATGGATATCTACCTCCGGCTCGATGATTGGCACGAGGCCGGCCGCGACGATTTGCCGCCCGATTTCAAACTGCTGATCGACGACGGCGTTAACGCCGTCGGCATTGGCGTGCTTGATGACTGAGCGCATTTTCGTGCCAAAGATCCCGGCCGCCTTTGCTTTCTCGAGCAACTCAGCCAAGGCCGGAATCGGATTCATGACCTGGGCACCATTGACTTCATCCGCGAGACCTTTATCGACTTTAAGGAATGGCACGATGTTCTTCACGTTCCACAAATAGGAAGCCGTGGACTGTCCCTCAACCTCACGATCCATCGTATTCTCGAAAAGAATCGCACCAAGGATTCGGTCTCCGTTAAAAGTCGGACAGGTCATGATACGGGTGCGCATCGCGTGCACCACATCGAACATTTCATCGTCGCTGGACCACGCATCCGGCGTTATACCGTAAAGGCCCAGTGCTTTGGGGGTGCTGCCGCCGCTTTGGTCAAGCGCTGCAATAAATCCGGGTGCTGTCTTAATTTTCTCGAGTTGCTCTGCGTTGCTCACGATATCCCCTGATTTCCTGTAGTTTGAAGAAAATTTGTGACGCGGATTCTACAGGATGTGCGGGGAAAATCCCTTGAAAAAGTAAGGGCAAATTCGAGAATATGTCAGGCCGACACGGGTTTGAGCGAACCATCGAGTGCGAGCATCATTTGCGAGGATTCCAGGTCGATTCTGTTGCGCCCTTCTCGCTTCGACCGATATAGCGCGCGATCGGCCCGCAGGACAACGTCGGCAAGGCAGGTATCCTTCTCCGAGATGGTCGCCACGCCAAAGCTCGCGGTCATCACCAGGTGTCGACCATCCAGATCGACTGGCGTAGCCTGAATTCGATCGCACAGCTCGTCGGCAATTCGTACCGCTTCGGTGAGATCCGCACCGGACAGGATGAGTGCGAACTCTTCTCCGCCGACGCGGGCAGTGACATCATCCTCTCGCCTGTTGGCCTGGAGAAAATCGGAAAAGTGACATAACGCAACATCCCCGGCTGAATGCCCGAAGTCATCGTTGATCTGTTTGAACCGGTCAATGTCGGTCATGATCACGGAGACCGGTCGACCCGTACGCCGCGAAGCCGCGTATGCCATTGCGGCCCGTTCGCTGAATCCGCGCCGGTTCAGGAGACCTGTCAACTGGTCGCTGACGGCCAGCTCCTTCATTTCTTCAGACAGGTCTGAAGCGACCATGAACAGCACAAAGATCGCAATCCCGGCATAGCCAGCCGGCATAGACATGAAGCTGATGTGGGTATAAATCTCGCGCAAGAAAATGTCGACCACGGCACCCTGCATGAATGCGATGACGGAGGCTGCAAGCTGGGCCATGCCAAAAATTACCATGGTAATGGCTGTTGCGATTTCTGCGGGTCGCGACACTTCGCGATGCCGTATGATCATCGCCGCCGACAGAAAAAAGGTTACTGCGGCGACACCAGGAATCAGCGAAGTGCTGATACCGACGTGCGGTTCGAAGACCGTTGTCCAGACGACGATCAGGTAAAGCACGGTTGACCAGGGCCACAGGTTTTGCGGCAATTTCTTGCATTCGGTTCTTTGGCAATGGCCCCGCAAGCCGAGCGTAATCATAGCCATGCTTAGTGCACTGATGGTGAGCCAGTAGGTTTCCACGTTCGGAAACCAGTTAGGCATCAGCGTGAGTGCCCATTGAAACGTCGCAGCGAGAAATGCGATTGACCAGCTGAGCGTGTAAGGCTTTTCGCCCAGGGTTCTCCAGGCCATCAGGAACGTCACAGATATCACGGCGCAGATCAATGTGAGTGCGACCAAAATGTAGATAACCGGTGAGCTCATTTGTTTAATTCTTAACTGGCGTTTGCGACTCATTGTGTCAAAGAGCTGGCTGCCCAAGGTTGATCAAGCGCACGCTTTTGCCGCCCCCCGCGCGGAGTACGGTTCGATTTGTACAGGCGCTCAAGAATTTATAGGAAGCGGTACATCAATGCGCGGAAATGACCAAAAATATTCAGAGAATTCCGCTTGCCGCCAACTCGTCGTGGAATCCGAATTTCAGCGGATCGTCGATGAGATCCGGATAGAGCACGCCATCCAGGTGATCGAACTCATGCTGGAAGACTCGCGCATGAAACCCATCCGCTTCTCGGGAGATTTCGTTGCCGAACTGATCGACGCCTGCATAACGGATGCGGGAATAGCGCCGTACGAATCCACGCATGCCCGGAACGCTGAGACAGCCTTCCCAACCGCCTGTTTTCCTATCATCCAGGACCTCATACTCGGGATTGATCAATACCGTGACGGGTATCGGCTCGACATCCGGATAGCGGGCATTCGACTCGAAACCGAATATCATGATGCGCAATGGCACACCAATCTGGATCGCAGCCAGTCCCGCGCCATCCGCCGCTTCCATCGTCGCAAACATGTCGGCGATCAGCTCATGGAGTTCGGGGGTATCCCATTTCGTAACTTCAACAGAGCGTTGCCGCAGTACGGGATCACCGAGTCGAAGAATCGGCCTGGTCGCCATTGATAATCCTTGTGAATGAACAGGTATTAAGCAATTGGCATTCTAATCCAGAATGCTGCATTTCTCCGCCGCAGTGCGCTTTATGAATTGACCAACCCGGGCGTGCCAACTGTCAATGATCGATTACAATCGCTCTCTTGTGTCTGCGAAAGAAAATCGCACCCAGGCTGAAGCCGAGAAAAGCGCCGCTGACGTGCGCAACCAGGTTAATCCCGCCCATTTCTTCCTGCGTCAGCAATGTGTGCACATCCAGACCGATAAATATGAGGGCAAGAAACCATGCGGACACAGCGACCGTACCAATCTTGATGATGAACCAGTAGAAACAGCGAATCTTCGCTGTAGGCAGAAAGAACGTGAGCATTGCGATCATACCCATGACGACGCCTGAGAGACCTACCGTCGGGAGTGGGTCCGCAACAGGCATCATCGCGAGCGAGTAGGCGACATTGGTGCCAAACGCCATCGCCAGGATGACACTAAGAAATCCCAAGGTTCCGATGATCAGCTCGACCGCTGCAGCGAACGCGTAAAAAAACAGCAGATTGCCGATCAGGTGATCCCAGCTGCCGTGCGAGAAAGTCGAAGTCACCATGGTTACCGGGTCCCAGCTGTCAGGAACGTACCAGAGTTCTTTGGTGTGCAGCGGCGGGACAGCTCGCTGGTAGCCCTGAAATTTATCGAGCAACATGTCCTCAATATAAATCTGGCTGTCTTCCGCGCTAAAGCCGGCGAATTTCTTGCTCTCGGCGGCATACTCGTTGATCAGCACTTCCGGTTTGGTGGAAACGGCCAGCTCGAACATGAGCTGACTACAGGTCTCTGGCGATGCATCGCCAAAGGTCTTTTCCATCGCCATTATTTCGATATTCGATAACGTCGTGCTGCAGTAGTAAATCGTACGCTTCTGAAAATCTGATTCGTTGGCATACTGTTTGGAATAGATTCCTATACAAACGAGACAAACGAGAATCGTAAGAAAAGGTATCCGATTAAGACTGAGGTCGAATTTGTAAGGGATGAACAACATGCACGACGCTCCCGCGGCAAACGCTATTTCAGCACCTGGCGAGCCTGCCGTCCGGGCAGTGGTCACAGATTAGGTAAAATATGCGAAATTGCCAGGTCGAGGTTGGCGCTGCTTGCCAAACTTTTCGATTGCAAATTTGATCGGCGGCTATTCTGTTCGCCGGGTCGGCACCGCAGCGAACCCTTCGATCGCCCGCAGCCATTCCGCGGTCATTATTGCGAGAGCACGCTCCCCTTTCGCCGCAGTGGCAAGCGTTGCATCTCCGTATATACCGCTCTCCGAGTAGCGCGGATCCAAAGGGTCTCTGGAAAACAGACCGGGCTCATAACCCGGATAGTCTTTCTCCGGTCGATTACCGTAGTCGCGCACCGCGAGATCCATGTTGACCTTGTCCGGTTGTAAGAACAGGTTGATCGAGGTTTCGATTTCATCACCATGCCCTCCCTCACGCTGTTCTGTAAAAGTTTCCACCTCGGCAGTTTCGAGATCGTTCCACGAGATAACCAGGGTGGGCACGCCTGTTTGCACACGTATTTCCCGCGCTACGATCGAAATCGGCAACCCGGTCGCATTCGTTATACCAGTGTTCAGAAAAACAATGCGGTTTGCGCCCTGCTCGGCCAGGGACATTGCCACCTGGAAAAGGTATTCCTCGAAGACGTCCGGTTCCTTAACTTCGGTTCCCGAGAAACCGCGAAATGCCGGGAACCAGCCGTGCAATATGGGTGGCGCAATGAGTACGTCCGCCGCCGATACCGCCTGATCGACCAGGTATTCCATGACAACCTGATCAGCGTTCATTGGCAGATGTGCGCCATGCTCTTTGGCGCCCGCCGCAAAGGGGATCACGACAACAGGCGATTGCTGAATTCTTGCCTCGGCTTCAGGCCATGACAAGTCACCGAGATATGCGCCCGGATTATCACTGAGCACCGGTGTTGCAGCCAGCAATAGACAAAAGCCACCTAACAGACGCGCAATTGAAAAGTTCATCGCCCCGTCAATTACGACACGAGACGAGGTTTGCCGACATCTGCCAGGCTCACCTCCGCCTGCTCCCAGTTGAGGTGCTTCTCCACACTTGAAATGATTGTCCCGGCGATGTCCTTTCCAGATGCAGTCTCGATCCCCTCCAGGCCCGGTGATGAATTAACTTCAAGCAAAAGCGGTCCCCTCTGCGAGCGAATAATATCGACACCGGCCACCTTCAGTCCCAAAGTCTTCGCGGCTCGCAGCGCCAATCTGCGTTCATCTTTGGAAATTCGAACCACGCGGGCCTTACCGCCCTGATGCAGGTTCGCGCGAAACTCCCCGGGCGCCGCCTGCCGCTCCATGGAAGCGACCACTTTTCCGTCTATGACGAAACAGCGCAGATCTTTGCCCTGCGCTTCTTTGACGAATTCCTGCACGAGCAGATTCGCCCGCAGTGCTTTGAATGCGTTGATGACGCTTTCCGCTGCTTTGCGTGTTTCGGCCATGACAACACCGCGTCCCTGGGATCCTTCGAGCAGCTTTACGATTAACGGCGCACCGCCGACCATATCAATCAAATCATTGGTATCCATCGGAGAATTCGCAAATCCAGTGACGGGCACATCCAGTCCATTCTGAATTAGCAACTGTAACGCGTACAGCTTGTCTCTGGATTGCGCGATAGATTTTGACGAGTTAACGGTGAACACATCCATGCTTTCGAACTGGCGTGTTATCGCACAACCGTAAAACGTGGCGCTCGGGCGAATCCGGGTGATCACGGCATCAAGATCGTCCAGTACACGACCGCCGCGATAGCGCACCTCGGGAACAGCCGCATCGAGTTTCATGTAGCAATGTCTGACATTGACAAACATCATATCGTGGCCGCGTTCTTCACCCGCCTCGACAATGCGGCGATTGCTGTACAGCTTCGGGTCGCTTGCAAGTACTGCTATGCGCAGTCCGCCGTGGGTCTTCTCGATCTTGCCATAGAGATGGTCGATCTCGTCTTCTTTCATTTCGCCGTGACAGAAATCTGCGGACGGGTCGACGAGGATGCGCTCATTCATCGCCTGCCTGCCAAGCAGCATGCGATAGCCCATGGAATCGCGATTGGCGAGCGTCAGTTCGATCGGCCAAACGCGGTAACCCAGTGAGAGCGGCTCGCTAATGACATAGCGTTTTTCCTTGTTGCCGCTGGAGCTTTTGATCATGCGGCGATCAACGACCCGGGATTCGCACTTAAGCGTGGTGCGGCGATTACCCTGCAGGGGGTGAATCTCGAAACTCACCCACGATTCACCGTGTCGTTTAAAAGGCTGGATATTGAACGCGTGTATGGAGGATGTTTTCGCGCCGGAATCGACTCGCGCTTTTATTGCCGGAATTCCAAGGTCGGGAAATCCACACCATTCCTGGCTGCCGACAATGATCTTTTCTTCGAGTTCGGACATTCAAAGGCTCCAGCTGTATTGCAGCGTGCACTTACTCGTTCACTCGAGACCAACCGCATCTTGCTGGTATTCAAACGGATGGTGCGTAGAGAATACCTGTAGTTAGCGGTTGCAGCCAATCGCCCGGGATGCCTTCATGATATTGCTGATAACAAACACCCGGAGCATATTGCATTGGCGCAATCAATCGAGCGATAGTGGAACCGGTATTGCTGCAGGACGTTTACCCGGAGATGGTTAATTGGATTCGCTAAGCCAGGCAGTTCTCGGTGCCAGTGTTGCCGGCGTGTGCGCCCCTGCGGGCCATCGACGCAAGGCGCTGCTTGCCGGCGCGATGCTCGGTACGCTCCCCGATCTTGATGTTCTGATCGACTATGGCGATGCCGTCCGGAATTTCACCTACCA
>JBPCYD010000255.1:0-21954 GCA_051007895.1 Woeseiaceae bacterium | reverse complement strand
ATGGCCGACATGCACTTGCCAGTGTAGACCGGGTCCAGGATTACGCCTTCGTTTTCTCCAACGGTTCGAATGGCGGCGATACCTGCGTCTGTAGGCCGGCCGTATCCGTCACCAAGATATTCGTCGTTTACAATAATATCTTCGTCTTTGATGAAGGTTTTGGCGATACCGGTTTCGTCGCAAATCATGTTCACGACTTCTCGGATGCGTGACTCCAGCCTGGCGCGAGTCGAGCTAACCGAAATGCCCACTACGGCTGTGTCGCTATTGCCGAAATACCTGAGGCCCATCAACAGGCCGGCTTGAGTCCCACAGCTGCCGGTTGCAGTAAAAATGTGGCTTGGGTTTATGCCCATCTCTTGCCACTGGGCGATTAATTCTCGCGCGGCATTCATGTAGCCGAGACTGCCGATGCCGTTTGAGGCGCCGGCAGGGATGTTATAGGGGTTTTTGCCGGCAGAAGTCAGGTCAGCGAGTACTGTTTCGACCACCGGGCCGCGACCATCCTCGGCAAGATAAATGTGGGCGCCCATCAGCTGATCCATCAAGTAATTGCCGCTACCCATGAGTTCTTCTTTCATTTCCGGAACCGGGTTCGACAGGATCACGTGACACTCAAGACCGACCTTGGCCGAACCGGAGCATGTCTGGCGGACATGGTTCGATTGTAATCCACCCTGGGTCACGACTGCTCCTGCATTTCTACTCAGTGCGTCGGCAAGAGCGTATTCGAGCTTGCGAGTCTTGTTGCCGCCGTGAGCGAGCTCCATGACGTCGTCGCGTTTGATGTAAAGATCAGGGCCGCCAACCAGCTTGGTAACGTTCGCCATCCTGTTACAGGCGGTTGGCAGACTGGTCAGGTCCAGGCGCGGAATATCATCAAAAGCAACGCCGGACTTCGGCAATGAGGCACAGCCAGCAATCGCACCAGTGAGCGCTGCGGCGCCGGCGACTTTCATGAAATCTCTACGGTTGTGTTGAATCACGGTTTTTCCAGGGTGTTAAGAACTCAGTCGACGTGACTGTTGATTGTGGGAAGCACAAGCTGCTTTGTTTTCCAGGTGGTCGATCGCCACTTTAGTGACGTTACTTTAGTGACGTAACTTTGGTGGCGTAACTTTAGTGGCGTATTAATAGTAACGCATTGAACGTCGGCCAGGCGATCACCGTTCATTCTGTTTCCCGGACTTCATGATACGGTATCGGTATATTGAGCAATGTGCAGAGGTTGATTCAACATGTCTCAAGTCCCACCTGTCGAATTACCCATAGGTGAGGAGATTGCGGTCTCGCCGGGCGAATTTTTTGAACGCAGGTCACTGCTGGTGGCATTGGGCGGCATACTACTTGGACTAATGCCAGGGATCAGGTCCATCGCTGCCCCTGGCAACGAAGTCTCATTCAAGGAATTCCTGTCCCGGGCGAACCCGCTGGCGCAACGCCTTGTCGATGACCAGTCAGTCACCGGTCAGGATAAGTATCTCAGGTCCATCGCCGCGATCGCATCCGGACTGGTTGACGTGCCCATTCCCGAGAAGTGGAACAATTCGGACCAGGGTGTCACTCCCGAATCCTATCGCATTGGGTTCAATCCGGGCGGAGAACTCTTCAGGGTCTTGCATTGGCGACTTGAGCCCGGTGCGATTTGCAGACCACATGCACACACTTACGGAAACGTGCTGTCGATTGGACTTGAAGGCGCTGCACGGGTTAGCAACTACGAAGTGGTTGGTGATCCCGACTACGGATCTGAGGGCACGTTCCTGGTGAGGCGAACGGTGGACCAGTTGTTCAGGCCAGGATCGATGAACCTCGTATCCCTGGAGAAAAACTATATTCACGGATTCGTAGCCGGCCAAAATGGCGCCAGGGGTCTCGACATAACAACGCCGCTGAAACCAAAGCCGGCTCATACGACGCCCTATCTCACGATCGGTGACAAACCTGTCGATGAGTTTGCAAGAACCTTTGAAGCGGCGTGGGAGTACAGCAACTAGCAGGGTCTGGCCCCGAAAACACGCTCATTCGGGCAGGGTTGACTCCGCGTACGGTTCCCTGGCGGGCGGGCGGTTGTCAGGAAGGGCTGATGCGGGACCACCGAGGCCCAAGCGAGTTGGCACCGTCTCGTCATCAATGCCAACGATCTTTACGTCCCGGCCTAGCACCACGTGTGACAACATCGATTCCACAATATCCGGATGATCGGCGGCCATGTCATTCCGCTCATTCGGATCGTCGCCAATTCGGAACAGCTGAGGCGGCAGCGGGTCGCCCTCCCCATCGCTCATTTGTACGAGTTTCCAACCGCCTTCGAAGACTGCGGCCCGATAAATTTGCCGGTCGTGCATTGCCAGGATACGCAACCGATCTTCCGATAGCTGGTTCTCGGTAATGGCCATCCATTGGTTGATCCCATCTAAAGGATTGGGCCAATCGGCTCGAATATCCAGGGCGTTTACTAAAGTGGGCAATATGTCTTCCACCGTAATCATTTCTGCAAACTTTGATCCAGCATTGATGCGACCCGGCCAGCGCAGGACCGCCGGGACACGAATTCCGCCTTCCCACGTCGTGACTTTGCCACCTCGCAGCGCACCATTGTTGGCGCCAAGCCTCGTTGAACCACCGTTGTCACTCATGAACATCACAAGCGTGTTGTCATCGAGCCCCTCCGCATCCAGTGTAGACAGGACTCTGCCGATGCCGCGGTCCATCTCGCTCACCATAGCCGCGTAGGTCCGGCGATGCGGATCTCTAATATCGGCATATTCGGCGACGGCACTCAACGGCGCCTGGAGTGGCGAATGAGGTGCATTGAACGAGACGAACAAAAACAGCGGTTCATCCTTATCGCGCGACTTGATCAGCCTGACTGCTTCATCCGCAATGAGATTTGTCGAGTAACCCTCCTCAATGACCGTCTTGCCGTTACGCTGCCAGTCAATGCCCCGCCAGTACGTGTGTTCCTCGTAGTTGATGAAGCCACCCAGGTGACCGTAGAAGTGATCAAAGCCGCGACTCGTCGGGAGATATGGCAGGCGATTCGGGCCGAGGTGCCATTTGCCAACGGCAAACGTCTGATACCCGGCATCACTTAAGAATTCGGGCAGCAACTTCTCATCGAGCGGCAATCCTGTCGAGAACCAGGGCTCAAACGGTATAAGCACACCGGTATTTAATGGAGAACGGCCGGTCATTAATGCACCACGCGTTGGTGAGCACGCCGGATGGACATAAAACCGTTCGAGTGCCACTCCCTCGGCCGCCAACTGATCGATCGCCGGCGTTCGAATTTCGCTGCCGTGGTAGCCGACGTCGCCCCATCCCATATCGTCAGCCACGAAGATGACGAGATTGGTTGCTGCATCGGAAATCGTGCAAAAAGTCGTAACGACAAGAAAGGTCGTGAATTGAAACGTACTCTTGATTCTCATTGTTGTCAGATACCGGGCGGCAATCTCACTGCATCAGACACGCACAATACCTGATGCTAGCGGCAAATCTACGGCAACGTGCAGTTGTACGGCTTGATTGTTTCATCCGGGTTCCAGACCAGGGAACCACCAATACCGACCGGTTCGCGGAAGTTTTGCGGATCCGTGATCGTGGCTCGCCAGACTATCTCAGAACTGTCACTGATCAGTGAGTAACGTTCAACGATTCGTGACTCCGGGCTTTGCGGGGTCCCGGTGTCGTCGAAAAACGGATAAGCAACGTTTTGCGTTTCTATCGTCAGAGAGCCATTCGCAAAATGCCCAACCGAGTAGCCCATCTGTGTGGGCTCTACATTAGCGGGAATATTGATCGGGCCCATGTGAATAGTGCGGCGTCCGTCCCACTCCTCGTACTGCATTTCGATGTTGTTACCTTGCCGAACAAAGGCCAATGGAAACGGCGTGTCCAGAATGACCGGAACGCCAGGCGGCTCACACAGCAATGCAGGATCGTCAGTGATCGGATCGTAATTGCGAATTGCCGCCAACGCCTCTTCGGTCAGTGGATAGCCGTTTGCGATTGCGGATACGTTGGCTTTTTCCTTCAAGGTCCAGACGCGAAACAGATCGTCGCGCCCTGTGGCGCCACTGTTTCGGGCGGCAACATATCCTGCCGCAGAATCAGGAACACCGGATGACTCGATCAGACCGACTGCCGCCGCGATTGGCGCAAAGATGGTCACAGATTGACCATCCGGAAGATCGATTACCGCGGCAATCATTGCTTTCCTGCCGTGCCGAGCGGTGGGTCCGCGTGCCGTTATCTTGCTGCCCACCTCAAGAACATCGCGGGATACGCCCGCCCGTTGCAACATGTTAATCGCGCTGGCCTCGAGATCCCAAAGTTCGGTTGCACCGTCATCGGTGGTCGTCTCCAGCGTGACCCGAACGTGTGGATTGATCCACCTGACGTTTGTGATCGTGCCCTGCAACGAGCGTACTTCGGAGAGGTCGTAGATCGCAGATATGGAGTGGTGTGTGAAGGCCAGGGTCGGCCACACCAGGCAAAGAACCAGTAACTTGAATCTCATCATGGTTGCAGCGCTCGTAAAGCAGTCAATGCGGTAGTCTAGTTCATCTATATTACCGACGGACTCGCCCCGCTGCCCCGGCTTGATTGCCGGGGAGCGAAGCTGCCGATTAGGTGACGGACAATTCTGTTCTGCCAAGTCCAGAAATCCGTCGCCTTCGTACTAAGGGATCCAGACCTTGACAACCCTGTAGTACGTAGAGCCAACGATCTGGACTTCAACGGCACCCTGCAACGTCGCAAATTCATCCGAGGCCTCTACACCTTCCATAAAATTGATGACATCAGCATAGTCAGATCCCGCGATCAGGACAGCATGGTTAGCCGGAGCACCTCGCAATTTCACAATTCTGATCATGCCCGGATTCCGCACCTTGTTCGAGCGATTCCATGCATCCATCGCGTCCAGCCACTCGGCACTATTGGACGCATTCACGAGAACGGCTGCGAGATATCCGCCCTCTTCCCACGCATCGTCGCCCCAGGTTCTCTTCTGAATCGCGAGAGCCGAACTGGTAGCCTGAGAAATTCCTGATGCCGATCGAAGCAACGTCGCCCAGGCCGCCGAGCCGATTCGACCCTCCAATGCTCGTTCCATTGCATCCAGGTCATCGTAAATGCCAACGACAGTATGGGTAGCAGGATCTACGCCGTCGTGCATATGTGCGAGCAGGCTGACGCTGTTCGCTTTATGCTGGTTGTCCATTTGGTATTGGTCAATCGTGGCAATCATTCCGCCCGGATCCGTGACTCTGAGTGTAGTCACCTGTTCAACTTGTGCGTGTGCAGAAACACCGCAGAACGTGAGAAGCGAAATCAGGAATGTCCCCATTATTTTCTTTATCATTTTTTTTCTTCCCGTTAATTTTGCAATCTAAAAAGGTGTCTAAAAAATCTAGACATGCCGGATCTAACTGCAACAACACTCCGCAGAGACGCGTGGTGTAAATACAATATTCTGGCTCTTCTGCGATGCTCTACAAAAGGAAAAACGGAGTGAGGCTGGTGCGCTATCGTAGCCCAATTGGACAACTTTTTCCGAACGCGATTACGCCAAGTATGCAGTCGCAAATTGGCACGGCTTACAGGGTTTGGAATTAGTCCAGTTCTAAATATTATTGTGCCGAGATGGTCACAATTGGTCGGTTAGCACTCACACTTGATGTCAGTTCTAGTTGATTAATCAACCATCGAAATCTTTCGTTCGCTAACAGGCGACAGAACCGAGATCTGCTTGCTCGAATACGCGCAAGAAATTCGCAAAAAATGGGGACATTCCTGATTAAGCGCAATAAATGGGGACATTCCTGATTAAGTGAATTTGTACGCTAAATCAAGAATGTCCCGATTAACTTTCCGCGCTAAATCAGGAATGTCCCGATTAACTTCTAAATCAGGAATGTCCCCATTTAACTTTCCGATTTGCGTTCTGGTCGCTCGTGCCGCGCCTCGTACACGCCAAGTCGACCGCCACCCGGCAGCGTGACGTAGACGAGCAGTCCCCACACTTCTTCCTGGATGTCTGTGCAATCGATACCTTGTTCGGCCATCAGCGCAGTGAAAGCCTGAATTTCCTCACACATAAGGAAGAATTCGTGTGACGTGTTCTTTTCGCTTGGATGCACAGCTAATTCTGACGGTGGAAGACCAAAGATCAACCAACCGCCACCAACATCTGTACTATCCAGGCCGATAACATCCTTAAAGAAAGCTCGATCCGCCTCTGGATTTTTGCTGTACAGAATCGAATGGGCACCGACCATCATCGACTTTCTCCGCTGTGCTTTATTCAAACCAAATTAGAATAGCGCCAATGTGACACGACTATTTCTGAACTACATCCACCCGAGTTCCCGCATTGCCCAGGGCGCGTTCCAGATCTTGACCATGCTGGCGACTTTGCCGTCAGCATTCATCGTGATCGCGTAAACGTAGTGTGAATGTGTTTCTTTTTGCGTCGGGGGAACCGGGCCGCCCTCCCCCGTATGTTTCGCGTTATAGGTCGCGAAAAACATCGCGATATTGTTTTCTTCGTCATAGCTGCTCGTATGCAGGTCGTAAGTCGCACCGGGCGTCGTGACAGAGGCAAAACCCGCCATCCATTCGCAATAGGCTTCCACCGTATTGACATCAACGAGCGGTTCACTCTGGGCGACAAACGGTGCACCGTCGGCCACGTACTCTTTGCAACCTGCCCAGCCTTTAGCGGTTTCGCATGCTTCGAAAAACTTCGCTGCGTTATCAAATGTGCTCATAGTGTTATTCCTTTTGCATGATTTACTTGTTGTCGGAACTTTTATGCGATGCTTTGGTGCCACGCCTCGAGTACCTGCTTTTCTCTCGCGGCTTTGATGCCGATCCGCAATTCAGCTTGTTCTGCAGCTGGACGCGCCTGGTGCCATTGCAGAGTATCTGCAGCAGTAACGGCAAGCGATCTGAAAGTTAACCCCGACGCCATTGCGAGACTGTTGTCGACCGCCGACAACGGGTCCCCCGGAATCCAAATGGGCATGTCGCTATAGGGCTGTACATTCTGCTCCATTAGGAACGAAATAGGTACCCAGGAAAATTTGACGTCACTGGATGTGATTGCTCGCATGCCGTAGAGCATCTCCGCCATTGAAAGAGGCGAACCTATCCCGACGCCGTTGAGGTTGCCGTATGTCTGAGATTCCACCAGTCGAACAATCCATTCGCACAAGTCGCGGACGTCAATAAACTGGACCGGGTCGCTGCCGTCCCCGGGTGCAAGCACATCCCCGCCGCGATTAATTCGGGCCGGCCAGTACGTAAATCGATCTGTAGGATCACCAGGTCCAACAATGAAACCAGGCCGGACTACCGTCGTTCGTCCCGGGAATGCCGCGTGCGCAATCTTCTCGGCGAGGGCTTTTGTCGGGCCGTAAGGAAGCTCCTGGCCACGCTCGAAACCCGCACCGGGCTGCGCCAGCGGACTCTTCGAATTGATTGCCGGCCCCGGCCACGGATTGTCTACAAAATCGTAGCCAGTTGCTTCTCCTGCATAGGCCGATATCGAGGACACAAACATGTATTGCTCGGCACTATCCTTCAGGAGATTCGTCGTCAGTTCTACCCAACGATAATCGCGCGCGTTGTTATCAAGAATGGCGTCCCAGGTGCGACCCTTGAGTGCATCGAGATCACCGGTTCGATCACCAACCAGGTGCTCGACGCCTGGTACTTCGGATTTGCTGCCACGCGTGAAAATTGTCACCTCGTGGCCACGCTCGACGGCGTAACGAACCATCGGCGGTCCTATAAATCCGGTACCACCCAGAATCAGCAGCTTCATTGACTTTCGATTTTCTGAATTGGCCGCAACGGACTGCGATGCGCCACCCAGGGCAATGCCTGCTCCAATTGCACTCGCACTGGCAAGGAAATTTCGTCTGTTCAAAATTTCAATTCCATAGGAAGGCCGGGCTAAACCGCAATTTGGAGACTGCGATTCAACCCGGAGTTTCGGTCACCCACCGGCCTGCTGTCAGTCAGCCGCGAAGCAGTAATAAAGGCCGTCGCCACCTGTCCCCTGCAGGTCCGCCTGCCCGCAACCGCGTGACGGATGGGCATTGTTCCAGGACGTCGGGTTGGCACCGCCACCGATACGATCGTGATGTCCTACCTGCGCGCTGCCGTCGGAAGAACTTGTTGACCAGTCCATGCAGGAATGATCTTCCCCGTCGGTGAATGCCATACCATCGAGCGTCGAGCCGGTCAGGATGTCGTGACGATTGGGCGAATCGCCCCGACCGTTGATCATGTGGCCGCTCTCCGTCACCGAATTGGCTTTACCCAGTTTATTGTTGTCGCTGTGCAAATCATCAATGTCCGTAGCAACGACCAAGCCGTTGGCGTTCGTCCACGGACCGGACCCGATTCGGTCTCGTGCATTGACGGGCTCCATGCCGCCTGTCGTACTAAGATAAGCACGCCACGTTTTACCGCCCGCGCCAACGGCAGCCGCGAGAGATTGACAGTGCGCGTCTGCGCCTGCCAATCCACCCATATTCGCACCATCTCCCGGACCTCTACTGGTAAGGAAGAAACTCAGGTCAGAATCCTGCGCAGCTGCGAAGCCAAAGCCAATGACGGCGAAAAGTGAAGATAGGAAAAGTAGTTTTGTTTTCATGTTCAGACCCTCGCTTGGACGACTCTACTCTACGTGACTTCAATTGAAATTCCAGCTTGATCGACGATACGATCGAGTGCCGCTGGTTATCGTCGCGTTATCTTCTAGAATACACTTTAAGTAGCGATTCTAAGTCAGCACACGGCCATTCTGTGTTTTGACTTTCAGTTAACCGACTCTTCGCAAAATGCCGGATCCGTCTGACCGACGGTCTTGAAATCCATATACGTCGACGCAGCGAAAGTGGCGAATGCAGGCATGCCGTAGTCTTGCTGGGTGTTGGGTAGCAGTGCATGCTCGACATACATGCTGTATGTCTGCCCCGGTTCCAGTGTGCCGGCAGGGACTACGTAGTCCGTGGCTCTGAAAGTCAGGTAGTTGTCTTTTTCAAACGGCCTGCCGCTGTGCACAATGTCCTCGACTGTACAACTGTCTATGGCAACGAAAATGAGATCATCCAGTATGCCATTTATGTCCGCACGACCCTCGGTGAATGGTGGCCAGGTGATCACGAGGTCCTGCTTTGCGTCAACCTGCTCGAATGGTATGCGGGAATCTTGTTGCTCGAATATGATGATCGGTTGAGTCGGGAACGCACCGCCCTCGAAACTAACGACGCTATCGGTGACATCGCCGCCTGGTGTGCTGAACGTAAACTCAAACGCGGCCGAGGGAAAATTCCGTTCCAGCTCCTCATCTGATGCGGCGCTGCCGCTCAGATACATCACATCACCGATTTCGTCGGATTCAGAATAGCGGTATTGCAGCGCTTTGCGCTCATTCGCAGGTGGCGGGAATTTGACGCTAGCGTCGCTTACTTCGCCGCCGGCGGCAATAAAAATCTCCGAAAAAAACAGCGGGCCCAGGTACTGAAGCGACGAATCCATATGCTGTTGGTAGCGAGCCACTTTACCCACGCCATAAAAGGTCACGTGGTCGCTGATGCTGCCAGAGGTTGCCTGCGGCACGGCATTGTCTTGTTGCGAGCAGCCGAAAAGTAACATCGCAGTACAGCTGAGCGTAATCAGTTTCCCGCAATCATGCATATCGTCGTGCTCCTGGCGCTGTGTCGGTGAAAACAGGAAGTTACGGCCGATCCTCGTCCGGCAACAGCTGCCACTCAAGGTTGTTCGGCGGAGTTACGCGCTTTTCGTCCGGGTCTCCCATAGCGCGCAGTTGTGGCGTAAAGCCATACGGAACGACTGACGGACGAGTGGTGCCGCCACGGTTGACGAACTCCCAAACAATCGTGCCGTCCGGCTTCACCTGGAACAGCCGACCGGTGTTGTCCTCGGCGATAAAAGTGTTGCCATTGGGCAACCTCTTCTGACTACCCATCGTCTTACTGAAAAATTTCATGTTCGCGTAGCCCTCGGTTTCATATTTCCAGACGATCTCCTGGGTCACCGGATTCATTTCGATTATGAATGTCTGACCCGTATGCGTTCGGTGCCGGGGAAAAAGGGAGTTGTCGAAAAGAATGATGTTGCCGGCACCGGGTCGGTCCTTCTCGATCATTTCAGGCTCGTGTGAGTGCGCCATGCCACCTTTGTAATCGTGCGTGCCTTCCCAAACGACATCCCCGGATTGTTTGTCGATGATATACATCGTGTTGATGTTTCTGGCATTGAGAATGATGTTGCCCGGGCGAAATCGCTCGTCGCCTGCATCGAACCACTTGTTCTCAGGGAGCGGCTGAATCGAGTTGGCGTGTAGCCAATCGTCGTCGGGCGTTAGTGGTGAGAACAGATTGAGATCGAGATGATCATGAGCGTGCCATTCCCACACGACTTCACCGTCGGGATTAACTTCGAAGATATCGGCACCCTGCTGATGTTCCACGCTGCCGCGAAGACGCGGTTCCCACCAGGGCGCGATCTTGTCCGTCACGTCCTCTACTTTCTCGCGGGCTTCGTCTGGAATGGGATCGTGTGCAAGCAACAGCCAGTTGCCGTTTTCCAGGACGCGCATGTCGTTCATCGAGCCAATTCCCTGGTGCTGCCGAACGATATTGCTGTCCCAGTCGTATTCGATGATCTTTTTATCCGGCCCCACGTAAACGAGGTGTCCGTTCGGCAGCAAGCGGCTACGCTTGTTGAAATATGCTTCTACGTTCCACGTATGAACAACGCTCCCGTTCATATCGATCAGCCGGACGTCAGCGGGCGGCGTGCCCTGCGCTCTTACCGCGGCGGATGGATGATTACCCTTGTCGGTGTGGTCGGAAACCAGAACGTAACTGCTATATGCCTGGTCAGGATCATAGATGGTGGTACCGGTCGGATAAATTGTTGGATAGGCAAGGGCAATTGTGCTGACGCAGCCAAGCAGCATGGTAGACAAGGCGCGACGTGTCATTGGATTCTTCATCGTATTCGCTCTCTTGTTGGTGGGCACGAAATTGGAACGTTATACGGGCATTATGCGACTTTATTTCGCTTATGGCAGCAAGTCAGGCATTGGCATTGAGGCAGGCCAGGTGCAAACGACCATTGCCTGCCCTGCGACGCGTGCGAACGAAGTCGAACGACTCAGTTAGTCGACGTAGAGCGAACTCACAGATTCTTCTTCGGAGATTCGCCGCATTGTCTCCGCGAGAAGACCCGCCGTCGACAGCTGACGTATTTTCGGGCACGCCATGGCCGCATCGCCAAGCGGAATCGTATCTGTAACCACCATCTCGTCCAGATCAGATTCGGTAATCCGGTTAACGGCAGGCCCTGACAGGACGGGGTGTGTGATATAGGCATCAACGCTTGCGGCCCCGTGCGCTTTCAGGGCGCTGGCCGCGTGGCAGAGCGTGCCGGCGGTATCCACCATGTCATCGATCATGACGCAATTCTTGCCGTCTACCTCGCCGATGATATTCATCACTTCTGACTGATTCGCCTGCGAGCGTCGTTTGTCGATAATAACGAGATCGGAATCGTCAAGGCGTTTTGCAATCGCGCGTGCTCGGACAACACCACCTACGTCTGGCGACACGACGACCATGTCGTCGTATTTCTGCTTCCAGACGTCACCCAGCAGCAGTGGTGACGCGTATACATTGTCGACGGCAATATCGAAGAATCCCTGGATCTGATCGGCGTGCAGGTCAACCGTTAGCACCCGATCAACGCCTGCGGCACCAATAAGTTTGGCAACCAGTTTAGCCGTGATAGGTACGCGCGATGAGCGCGGACGACGGTCCTGGCGTGCATAGCCGAAATACGGAATCACCGCTGTTATTCTTGCGGCCGACGCCCGTTTGGCTGCGTCTACCATGACCATTAGCTCCATCAGGTTTTCAGATGCAGGCGGACAGGTAGGCTGGACAATAAACGTTTCGCGCCCGCGAATGTTTTCCAGGATCTCTACATTAATCTCACCGTCACTGAAACGACCGACGTGAGCTTTAGCGAGCGGAACGTGAATGACCCGTGCAATGTCGTGTGCAAGAGCCGGATGCGCATTCCCGGAGAATATCGCAATTGATGCCGGATCCACGGCCTTTCTCCCCATAACCTATTGTCTTTTTGTGCCCCAAAAGGCGAATATGGCTGGGGTGGCAGGATTCGAACCTGCGCATGACGGGATCAAAACCCGTTGCCTTACCACTTGGCTACACCCCATCCGGCCGCGCTACACGCGCGCAATTGTGATCTGCTGAAACTAAGGTGTCAATTGTCACGCTGGCGGCTAACGGAAAGTCCAGTCATCGATTACCAGGCGGACTTTTATGTCGTCGTCGACCGCGGTCAGGCGGCGCGGCATCATCTGGCCGCCGCCCTCCGCATACTGGGCGAACGTTACCTGCCAGCGCTGCTGGGCAAGCGTCGCGAGCATGCCATCGTCGTTCAGAATCTCGCTGGATTCTGACGTCGGATCGGGAATTCCAAGCGCCCAATATCGCAAACTGCTCACTGGAATGGTCCAGCCATAGCGTTCGCGCAGATCGAATTCAGCATCTTCCATCTCGGTCACCACGCCATCCCGGTCGGTCAGCGTAAGCTCGCGACGGTCGCCGTTTATGAAAATCGTGCCAACGCCCAGCGGCCCGCTGATTCGCGCACGGAATACGACGCCGTCCTGGCGCCACCAGAGTTTGCCGTTGAATCCTTCGGATCCGGCGCTGACACCGATGCGGCCCGCGAACTCCCATTCATCCGTCTGACCGAGAATTCGCTTGCGTGCTTCCCAATCACTGATTTCCGGAAGAAGCAGGCCCTTACTGCCGGCGCAGCCTGCGATAACGAACAGCATAAAGAAAACGGCAGAATTGCGAGTCAGGCACGGCAATTCGGCAACGCCGTCAGGGTGTCTCAGGAACGTACGCTTCGTGCAACTGCTTTAGCAGATCGTTTTCGGGAAACAGCAGCTCGGCCTCCCTGAGCATATCGGTCGCTTCGTCTTTTCTATCCAGTGACCAGAGAACCTCGACGATATGGCCCGCAATCTCCGGATCGTGGAATTTCTCGTAGGCGTTCTCAAGGATCTCGATCGCCTCGTCGTTTTTGCCCTGCTTGTAAAGAACCCAGCCCCAGCTATCCATAATGGCCGGGCTGTCGGGCGACAGCTTCAGCGCTTTCTTGATCAGCCTCGCGGCTTCTGAATATTTGTCGGTGCGATCTGCCAGTGTATAGCCGAGTGCATTCAGGGTGAGCGCACTGTCGGGCCAGCGCTCGGCTGCCCGCCGGTAGTGACCGATGGCATCGTCGGTTCGTCCCATGCGCAGCAGTAATTCCGCTCGCCCAAGCTGTATGCCTTCGCTATCGGGTCGATAGGTAGCCACCTGGTCATACAATTCCAGGGCGTCGTCATGCCGGTCGATGGACACCAGCAGCTGCGCTTTCGTGCGCAACATATCTACCGCGTAGCCTGGATTGATTTCGGCGAATCGTGTCAGATGTTCCAGCGCCTTTTCGGAATCTCCTTCTTCCGCCATAATGCCAGCCGCCCGGCTTTGTGACATAACGGCGTTGCTGCCCGTCACAACCTGCGAGTAATAGCGGACTGCGCTTTCACTGTCCTCCTCCAGATCGGCAATTCGACCCAGGTAATAGAGGGCGTCCATTCGATAGTTGCCACTCTCTAACAGATCTTCAAAATCGTCACGTGCCGCATCGAGGTGTTCAAGACGAAAATTGATGATTGCCATCAAGCGCAGCGCGTCGGTCCGATAGGGCTGCTCAAGCAAAATCTGGTTTACCTGGCTTAACGCGTCGTCGTCCCGACCGGCAGAGACCAGCATAATCGCGAGCTCGAGGCGCGCCTCGGGATCCGGATCAGGATCATCGCCGACGAGTCGTGACGTGTAGTCAATGGCCCCCTCTTCGTCTCCGTCCAGTAGCAAAGAGCGCGCATACAGAAGGTGAGGCTTCACCCACTCGGGATCTATGGCAATGGCTTCCTGGGCACGCTCACCCGCCGTCTCCATGTCGCCCGCCTGGAGTGCCATGACGGCTACTGCGTAGTTCGCAAACACAGATTTTCGGTAGGGTCGCGCCAGCTGCCGCATCAGCTCATAGCTGTTCGTCTCATCCTCTCGCGACAGCATCGGAATCAGTGCCAGGAGCCGCTCATCGACCGGGTCGTCGCCCTTTTCCAGGAGGCTCTCAAACGACTTGCGGGACTCCCGAATCTCACCGGTGCGCAAATACAGCTGCGCGACATACAGCGAAGCCTCCTCGTCGTCCGGGTCCAGCTTGGTCCACCGTTTGGCGGAAACAAGTGCCTCATCGTTGAAACCGTAACTGTAGGCAACCCGCGTAGCCGACTTGGCGATCTCGGGATCATCGCTAATCTCAGCCGCACGCTGGTATTCAATGGCGGCAACCTGGTATGCATGCTCTTCCAGCGCCGTTTCGGCCGCGAGCACATGGGCTGCTATATCATCCTGTTCGTCTGCAGCCAGTGGGGTATTCGCGAAGGCAAAGAGTGCAAGGCACCCGATAAGCATGTACGCCCGATGTATTCGGCTCGCTGATTTAACCAAAAGTCTAGTACTCATCATTCCATTGAAGGGATTTATGCCAGTAGTTATGAACACAGACAAGGAACTGCGCCATCAGTTCGCTTATCATACGCCCTGAATTTGCACCCCGGACCCCCTTGCAGCGTGTCAATACAAGCCATGTACGGAAAATTGCCGTCTCAACCCTGTTCGCATGGGCGAAAACGGCCGTACGGCGTGATAATTCGTCGACTACGGCCCCGAAAGCCCCATTTTTGGGCGTATACAATACGTCGCATCGTTCGTTTTTTCCCGGTCTCGCACCCGTCCGAGACTCCGTCAACTGACTGCTAATATCCCGATGCCGCTCCACATTCTTGGGCTGAACCATAACACGGCACCTGTCGAAATACGCGAGCAGGTCGTGTTCTCTGGCGATGAAATCGATCGCGCGCTGGCGACGATCGCAGCGCTTGATGGCGTCTCAGAAGTGGTCCTGCTCTCGACCTGCAACAGAACCGAAATTTATGTCGACGCAACCGACGCGGGCCTGAATGAACTACGGCAATGGCTGTGCGCGGACCAGGCACTGGACGATACCGCCAGCGCGGCACTTTTCACCCTCGATAAGGAAGATGCCATCCGTCACCTGTTCAGGGTCGCCTGCGGCCTCGACTCGATGGTGCTCGGTGAACCGCAGATTCTCGGGCAGCTAAAAGATGCGTTTCGTCAGAGCGAAAAACAGAAGACCACCCGCAAGAAACTGAATCGACTGTTCCATCATTCGTTTTCGGTCGCCAAGAAGGTCAGGACAGATACCGAGATTGGCGCGAGCCCGGTCTCAGTTGCATACGCTGCGGTCAACCTGGCGGACCAGTTCTTCGCCGGATTTTCCCAGCATACCGCGCTTCTTATTGGGGCCGGTGTGACAATGGAACTGGTCGCAAAACACCTGGATCGAAAAGGCATCGGTCGTTTATTTGTTGCCAACAGGGATCTTGGTCGTGCACAAAACCTCGCGACGCAGTTCGATGGTTTCGCATTGCCACTTTCGGAACTGGAAGGCACGTTGCCTGAAGCAGACATACTGATCAGTTCTACGGCAAGCTCGGAACCGGTCGTTACGCTCACGCAAATGTCGGCAGCAATCAAGGCGCGCAGGCGGAAACCGGTATTCGCCGTGGACATTGCCGTACCGCGCGACCTCGATCCCGAAATTTCCGAACTCGACGATGTCTACCTCTACACTATCGACGATCTCGACAAAGTGATTGTTGAAGGGCAGAACAGTCGCGAAGCCGCCGCCGTCGACGCGAACCGGATTCTTGACGATGAAACTCGGCGGTACCTGAGCATAGAGCGCAGCAAAGAGGTCGCGCCAATTATTACCGCCCTGCGCGATCATGGAGACGAATTGCGCGACCAGGTACTTGCGCAAGCTAAGCGCCGGCTGGCAAAAGGCTCAGATACCGAGGAAGTACTGGAATACGTGACCTCGTCACTGCTGAAAAAACTATTGCATCAGCCCAGTGTGCGTTTGCGTGAAGCGGGTGAAGAATCAGACCAGGAGTTTATCGACACGATTCGTGAGTTGTTTGGTTTGGAAAACAGGGACTAATTCATGAAAGAGTCCATACGCAACAAACTGGAAACGACACGCGATCGATTCGAAGAAATCGCAGGGCTGCTTGCCGACCCGGATGTTATCGGAGACCAGAACCAGTTCCGTGACCTTTCCAAGGAATACTCCAGGCTTGAACCGATAATACGGTTGTTTAACCAGTATGACGCGCTTGCAGGCGACATCGTAGCCGCGAAAGAAATGGCAGCCGATGCCGACGATGAGATTCGCGAAATGGGTCAGGAAGAGCTCACAACGCTGGTAGCATCGAGTGATTCCCTGGAACTTGAATTGCAAAAGTCTCTGATACCCCCCGACCCGCATGATGACAGCAATATTTTCCTGGAAATTCGTGCGGGCACGGGCGGTGACGAAGCGGCGATTTTTGCCGGTGATCTTTTTCGCATGTACTCCAAGTATGCGGAGAATATGCGCTGGCCAATTGAGATCATCAGCGCCCGCGAAGGAGAGCATGGTGGCTACAAGGAAATCGTCAGTCGCATAGCCGGCAATAACATTTACGGGCGACTCAAATTTGAATCCGGCGCACACCGCGTGCAAAGAGTGCCCACTACTGAATCGCAAGGCCGCATTCACACGTCTGCATGTACCGTGGCTGTCCTGCCGGAGCCGGATGAAGTCGAGGAAACGGAAATTAACACTGCGGACTTGCGCGTTGACACCTATCGTGCGTCCGGCGCTGGCGGCCAGCATGTGAACAAAACCGACTCGGCAGTGCGCCTGACGCATTTGCCGACCGGCATTGTTGTTGAATGCCAGGATGAACGCTCGCAGCACAAGAACAGAGCTCGCGCGATGTCGCTACTGCAGGCCAAGTTGCTCGATGTAGAAATTGCGGAACGTGAGAAGGAACAGGCACAAGAGCGAAAATCGCAAGTTGGTTCCGGTGATCGGTCCGAGAGAATCCGCACCTATAATTACCCACAGGGCCGGGTCACCGATCATCGCATCAACCTCACCTTGTATAAACTCGGCGAAATTCTCGAGGGTGATCTGAACCAGGTAGTGGACCCGTTGGTTAGCGAATACCAGGCGGACCAACTCGCCGCGCTCGGCGCCTGATCCAATCGGTTCAACAGCCGGTCAGGACTGCAGCCGCAGGTGGTTCAGTACGTCTGCACGGGTAATCAGGCCGAGAAACCTGTCGCCATCCATAACGGCTGCATAGGGCTGCACGGACAACATTGCGACGAGATTGTTCAGGCTGGTGTCTTTTTCCAGCCTGATAAATGCGGTCTGCATCGCTTCGGCAACGTTCGAATGCATCAAGTCAGGCTTGCCAAAAGCAAATTGAATGATGGCATCTTCGGTAACAACGCCAACCAGCGTGCCCTCATCCATCACCGGCAGCTGTGAGAAACCCGCATTGCGCAATCTGTTGTGTGCGGTGGTCAGCACATCGGTGGGACCAACGGTAATCGTTGCCCGCTCGTCGTGCGGTCGCCCGATCAAATCACGCAGGTCGCCATGCTGCTCCCGCTTGATGAAGCCCTGGTCTTCCAGCCAAAAATCGTTGAACAACTTTGAGAGGTACTTGTTACCGGTATCGCAGGCCAGGGACACGACGCGTTTGGGTTCTGTTTGCTCGCGACAATAGCGCAACGCGGCGCTGACAAGAGTGCCACTGGACGAACCGACCAGGAGCCCCTCCTTTAACAGTAACTCCCTGGCGGTGCTGAACGACTCGGCATCGGAAATGCTGTAAGCCGTTTTAATGCCATCAAAGTCCGCGATCGACGGGATGAAATCCTCACCAATGCCTTCAACCAGCCACGAGCTGCTGTCACCAAACTCACCCGTATGAACATAGTCCGCCACAACCGAACCAACAGGATCGGCAACAACCAGCTCAGTGTTCGGCGAGTGCTGGCGCAGGTATTTGTTCATTCCGGATACCGTGCCACTGGAACCAACGCCCACGACAATGGCGTCAACGTCGCCATCGAGCTGCTCCAGAATCTCGGGAGTCGTGGTCGATTCATGGGCGAGCGGATTGTCTTCGTTTCCAAACTGATTGATGAAATAGGCACCCTGCTCCTCAGCAAGGCGCTTGCCCATATCCTGGTAGTACTCGGGGTGCCCGCGGCCCACGTCCGAGCGCGTGAGAACCACTTCTGCACCCATCGCCCTCAGGTTGAATATCTTCTCCTGGCTCATTTTGTCGGGAAGTACGAGTATCAGGCGATAGCCTTTCTGCGCCGCCACCAACGCCAGCCCGATACCGGTATTACCGGCGGTCGCCTCGACCAGGGTATCGCCCGGTTTGATGTCTCCGCGTTTCTCTGCTTCGCCGATCATGGATATGCCGATACGATCTTTGATCGACCCACCAGGATTCATGAGTTCCAGTTTGAGAAACAGGCGACAGGGACCGGTATCCATATTCGACACCTCAAGCATCGGCGTCTGTCCGACCATTTCGAGTACATTTGCGTAAACTTGCATAACGAATCGTGCCATTTTGGAAACTGCGGCCATGGTACGCGAAGGATTGACACCATTGAATGATTTTCTACGGATCGATAAAGCGCTGGCCCGTGCCCGTGATTTGCTTGAGCCGGCCAGTGAAAGCCCGCGCCTCGATGCCGAGCTGCTACTCGCCAGGGCACTGGATGTGACCCGCAGTTTTCTTATCGCCCATGCCGACGAAGAGTTTGACGGCGAGGCGGCGGAAAGATTTGAGGCCGCCATAAACAAACGCGTTAGCGGCATGCCGCTGGCGTATATCACCGGTGAAAAAGAATTCTGGTCAATGAATCTCGTCGTGACACCTGCCACACTCGTCCCGCGACCGGATACCGAGATCCTCGTCGATCACGCGCTGCGACTGATTCCGCAAAAGTCGATTCGACACGTAATCGACCTCGGCACCGGCAGCGGTGCAGTGGCACTGGCGATCGCTAGTGAACGTCCACAGTGCGAAGTCGTTGCGATCGACATCTGCGCTAAAGCGCTGGCCGTGGCGAACGAAAATGCAAGTCGCCAACAGCTGCCAAACATAGAATTTGTCTGCGGAAATTGGCTCGAACCGGTACGGGATCGACGTTTCGACGTGATCGTCAGCAACCCGCCGTATGTCGCGGTTGGCGATCCGCATCTTGATGGTCTTCGCTTCGAACCTCGCCTCGCGCTCGCCGCAGGTCGCGACGGACTTGATGCTTTCCGCGTCGTTGCCGGGCAGGCACCTGGGTTGCTCAATCCTTCCGGGAAAATGCTGCTGGAACACGGCGAGTCGCAGCAGGAGGCGGTTGCCGAAATTCTGTCCGCGCACGGCTGGCGTGACATCGAATGTGCGAAAGATCTGGGCGGGCGGCCACGCATCACGATCGCACGAATATGACCGGGGAATTCTATATACTGCCCCGTCCCAGACTGCTATCAGAGAATCTCCTGTGATCACCATTGAAACCACCATGGGCAATATCGTCGTTGACCTCTACGAAGACGATGCGCCGATCTCATGCGAAAACTTTCGCCAATACGTCACCGACGATTTTTATGCCGACACGATATTTCATCGCGTCATCCCTAACTTTATGATCCAGTGCGGCGGCATGACGGAAGACATGGCGAGTAAAAAGACGCGGGAACAAATCAAGAATGAGGCCGACAACGGCAGGAAGAACTTGCGCGGTACACTTGCTATGGCAAGAACGGCCGCTGTCGACAGTGCGAGTTCGCAATTCTTCATCAATCTTCGCGACAATGATTTTCTTGATCATGGTGGACGAGACTTCGGCTATGCCGTATTTGCAGAAGTGACGGAAGGTATGGACGTCGTTGATGCCATTGCAGCTGTCCAGACCGCAACCAAGGCAGGCCACCAGGACGTGCCCGTTGAGGCCGTCAAGATCCTGACTGTTCGCAGCGACGCCTAGCTCGGCGGCAGGCTGATGGATCGCGCAGCCAGGCAAATAGCCCTTAAGCAGATTGGCACGGCGGGCCAGGCACGCATTGCCGAGGCGACCGTCCTGATCATTGGCCTGGGCGGCATTGGCTGTGCCGCTGCAAGTTACCTTACGTGCGCAGGTGCTGGCCAGATACTGCTGTGCGATTTCGATACAGTCGACGCAACCAACCTTGGTCGGCAAACGCTCTACGGGCCAATTGATATCGGTGAGTTCAAGGCCGTGCGTGCTGCCTCGCGACTGGCTGCGATGAATCCGGATGTGAGACTGACGGAAATTCCGGAACGGCTGAGCGATACGGCGATGGCGGAGGCAATTGATCAGGCCGACGTGGTCCTGGATGGTAGCGACAATTTTTCTACCCGATTTCAGGTCAACGCAGCCGCTGTGAGCCAACGAACCCAGCTGGTGTCAGGTGCGGCTATTCGCTTTGAAGGCCAGGTGTCCGTTTTCGGTCCGGACTACAGCACATCGCCCTGCTACCGGTGCCTGTACAAGGAAGCCGACGAAACGCTCGAAGACTGTAGCGGCAACGGCGTCCTTGGCCCGGTGCCGGGCGTGGTTGGCAGCATGATGGCGGTTGAAGCACTCAAATGCCTGTCAGGAATAGAAGTCAGACCAGGTCGTGTAAATTTGTATGACGCCCTGGCCAGCGAGTGGCGCACAATTAACGTACGAAAATCGAGGACGTGCCCCACGTGCCGACACAGCTAACGCTTGCGCGCACAAAAAACGGCTAGCGTCACTACGACTCCCACCAGGGCGAAAACGCCCATTGCAGCCAGCAGTACGTCGTCGAAGACATCTGGCTTGACGAGCATCGCGGCGAGTGCCGGACCGATAGCGCTGCCGCAGGAAGTAAAAAAACCGCCAACGACGACCACACTGCCACCCGGGTCAAGGCGCGCTTCAATCGAGTAGAAATACGCGAGGCCGAACGCCCAGCCGCCTCCGATCATGCAGCTGGCTATGACATACATAACCGGAGCGCTGGAATTTAGCAGCAGAATGTGACCGCCCACAGAACAGGCTATAGCGGCCAAAAGCGGCATTAGCTGCCCAAAACGGTCGCCGAGCCAGACGACAGCAAGTCCTGCAGGCACGCCGAGGAGAGTTGCCAAACCCAGCGTCTCACCGATCTGCACATTGGTCAGGCCGAATCCGAGGCCGATTCTTTCGGCATAGGTGTATTGCATGAAGTTGGCGGTTTCGTAGAGACCGATGCCAAGCATCGCGAGAATGGCCGCCGGTCGCAGCAGCATGTGAAGCTCGATCGCCTGGTCGCTTGCGGCCGCCTCTCGATGCACTACAGCGGTGGTTAGCAAAAGCGTTGCCGCTGCAGCAATGGCCATCAGGACAAACATGCCGGCGGCGCCGACCAGCGGCAAAACATAGGGCAGACCATAAAGCCCAATCGCGCTGATGCCGAACTGGAAAACCGTGAAGGTGCCGTAGCCGCGTTCAGGGCTTGCCATGGTCGCGATCGAAGCAACCACCGCCGCGTAGGCAGCGGCCCCACCCAGTCCCGACAGGAATCGAAAGGCCACGAAAAGCGGAATCGGGATGTAACTCACGAGCGCAGACAGCCCATCGAACAAAGCCAGCGCAAGCACGCCGGCGATTACGAGACGGCGCGGGTCGATGTGGCGGATTCGCAGGCCGATCACAATCGCGCCAAGCGCACTTCCGACAAAACCGGCGGTTGCGAGCCAACCCGCTTCCGATTCGGTAAAACCTGAATATTCGATGAGGGCACCGACCATTGTCGGCAAAATCAGGATCGGTAGTATTGCGA
>JBPCYD010000254.1:0-2625 GCA_051007895.1 Woeseiaceae bacterium | reverse complement strand
TCAAAGTGAGTTTACGCGCGCTGAACTCAACGCTGTCGCGCCGAACAATCCTGTCTATACACAAGTTAGCTGGTTCGTCGCAGTGCTCAATGACAAAGCAATGGCGCTCGGTGGCATTACCGAGGACATGCCGGACCCGGAACCGGAGACGGGCGGAAAGATATGGCGTGATGCAGACGGACGATTGACTGGAAAGTTTACAGGCCCCAGATACCTGAAGTGGCAGCTGCGCCCATTGTTTCCTGAAGTCACCGGTGAGACTGCAGTAGCGGGACTCAAGGCAGAAATCGCCGACTACCTGAAACTGGGTGTGACGACATCAATGACATTCAACGGGCCGGAATTTCCGGAAGAGGCGCTCGACTATATCCAGGAACATCTTGCCGATGCGGGTGAACTCGATATGCGTGTCTACTATCCGCCGCATTTTGGCAGAAACGTGAGTGCCGTGACACCTGAGGAAATTCAGGACGTCGTTGCCGGTCTGGCAAAACACAAGCCTTTCTCAGGCAACGAGATGTATCAGATGCTGCACTTCGGCGAACACATGTACCTGCCGGTCTCCGACAGCCTGCGGCGAATGGGCCAGCCTTATCCCGAAGAGCAGATGCAACACTTTCGAACGATCGTCACGGCTGCGGCAGAAAATGGCTGGCAAGTCGCCGAGCACGTTAGCCAGGATATCGTAGCGAACCAGATGCTGGATATTTTTGAGGAACTTAACGCACAACACCCTATTGTCGATCTGCGTTGGCGTTTCGAACATGCGCAGGGATTGACGCAAGAGACGATAGAGAGGGCGAAAAAACTCGGCATGGGGATAGGTGTGCACAGCTCGGCCGCGATGAGCTCGCCCGAATCCCGGTCACTAAATGGCGCGTTTCCCGGCATCGCCGCTACGCAGGATGCCCCGCCGTTACGCTGGTATCAGGACAGCGGCATTGCGTTCGGACTCGGCTCGGATGCGCAAGTCGTTGCGCATGACTCGCCGTTCTTTACCCTGTACTGGGTCGTGAGCGGCAATGACACTTCGGGACAGACCTACTTCAGGCACGGCACGCTAACCCGCGAAGAGGCGCTGATCGCGCATACGCGTTCCAACGCTTACCTGATGCACAAAGAGAACGTATTGGGTTCGATCGAGGTAGGCAAACTCGCCGACTTGGTGGTATTGGATCGCGACTACATGACGGTGCCCGAGGAAGAGATTCGCAGTCTTAAAGCAGTTATGACAATGGTTGACGGTCGCATTGTTTACGAAGCGATGTAGCGGCGTGTAGATGAACCAGAATCTGCAACAAATTTGCCGTCTCATCGTCTTTCTTCCGCTAGTCGGTGGCGGCACTGCTGCGGCACAGGACGCTGCGCCGATCGATGAAAGATCCGGCCGCGATAAAGTTCTGCAAATGGTCAAGACAGACCCGCCGCCTGTTATCGACGGAGTCATGGATGAAGTGTGGAGTACCGGTGCATTGATGGATGACCTGCACCAGGTGAATCCAATTGAGTACGCAGAGCCCACGGAAAAGACCGTCATCAGGTTCCTGTATGACGAAGATTTCCTGTATGCGTCGGCCATGATGTATTACAGCGACCTCGACGCAATAATTGCCAACAGAATGATCCAGGGGGCGAACTTGCGATCGGAAGACAAGTTCCGCCTGTATATCAATCCATTCAACGACGACCGTAACGGTTACCTGTTTCAGACTAACGCAAACGGAATTCGCACTGACGGCATTCTCGAAAATGTTACTGGGCGAAATTTCGACTGGACGGGTATCTGGTACGTCGACGCGCAGCTGACCGAGTACGGCTGGTTCGCCGAAATGGCAATTCCGTACAAAACAATTTCCTTCGATCCGACGTCGGACAGTTGGGGCATCAGCGGGTTTCGCACGATCGAAAGCAAAGCAGAGCAAATTGCCTGGACATCCTACAATCGCAATGTCGATCCGAGCAATTTCGGAACCGCGGTCGGTTTCACTGGTTTGCAGCAGGGTGTGGGACTGGACGTGATCCCGGGGGCCACCGTGACGCGTATCCGCGACTACAACCCAAGCAGCAGCGACACTGAATTCGATCCGAACCTGGACGTGTTCTACAAATTCACGCCGAACCTGACCGGTGCGCTGACTTTCAACAGCGATTTTTCCGCTACGGATGTGGACGCTCGCCAGGTACAGCTCACGCGCTTTAGCCTGTTCTTCCCCGAACAGCGCAGGTTCTTCCTCCAGGAAGCCGACATTTTCGAGTTCGGTGGCTTGCAGGCAAACGGTAAGCCGTTTTTCTCGCGACGAATTGGTCTTGCCCCAAACGGCCAGCAGCTGGACCTTGAGGCTGGCGGTAAACTGACGGGCAGAATCGGTCGCTGGAACGTCGGTGCGCTTGCCGTCAAGCAAGGCGGTAACGCGGACAACCTGCCTGCCGGTGGGCAGTTGATTAATGATAGCGAGTTGTTTGTCGGCAGAGTCTCGGCCAACGTACTCGGCCAGTCCTCGGTTGGCATGATTGCCACGCATGGCAATCCCACTGGTGACGCAAGCAATAGCCTGGTTGGCGCGGATTTCAACTACTTAAATACGCGCAGTTTTGACAACGTTACGATTGAGGGCCAGGCCTGGT
>JBPCYD010000253.1:0-7743 GCA_051007895.1 Woeseiaceae bacterium | reverse complement strand
ATCCCGATCGACCAATCATCGACCCACACCATCACCTGTGGAACGACAAGGAAGGCAAGGATTACGAGATCGAAACGCTTTGGTCCGATATGGCTGCGGGCCACAATATTCTCGGCACTGTGTTCGTAGAGTGCAGCACCAATTACCACAAAGACGGACCAGAGAACCTGCGCCCGGTCGGCGAAACCGACTACGTCGTCCAACAGGCAGCGACGTCGCGCGAAGGCGCGGGTCCCTGGCAACCGCCAATCCTGGCGATCGTCAGCCATACCAACCTGACGCTCGGCGATGCGGTGGTCGAAGTATTTGACGCACATCGCGAGACCGCCGACGGATTGTTGCGCGGCATTCGTCACTCGGTCGCCTACTATCCGCATCCGCCAGCCGTCGAGCGTTACACGGGTCGCATTCGGCACTTGTTAATGGACGATGACTTTCGCAAAGGCTTCGCACACCTGGCGCCGGCCGGCTTGAGTTTCGATGCCTGGTTGACGCATGAACAGATTCCGGAGTTAACCGATATCGCTCGCGCGTTTCCTGAAACGACGATCATCTTCGACCACTTCGGCGGACCGATGGGGATTGGCGAGTACGCGGGCAAGCAAGCCGAAATATTCCCGCAATGGCAAAAGAACGTGGCCGAACTCGCGACCTGCGAAAACGTCGTCGCAAAAATCGGCGGTCTGGCAATGCCGATTAACGGCTGGGGCTGGAATGAACGCGAAACACCGGCTACGTCAGACGAACTGGTCGCGGCGCACGAAGCCTACTACCTGCATACGATCGACAACTTCGGCCCAAGTCGCTGCATGTTCGAGAGCAATTTCCCGGTAGACCGACTGTCGGTTTCCTACGGCGTACTGTGGAATGCGTTCAAGAAAATCGCGTCTCGGTTCAGTGAAACGGAACAAGACGCAATGTTCAAAACTACAGCGGAACGAATTTACCGACTTTCGAGCTAGTCACTCTGCAGATACCTGATGAGATCTGTCACTTCTTTGTTGGACAGATGATCCAGCAATCCCTCGGGCATCATTGACAATTCAGTTGTCTCGACATCGGTAACCTGCGACTTCGGTGTCGATATGACATCCTCGGAATTCGCTGACCGCAGTTCTATGTCCCTGACATTTTCATCAGACACCATTCCGGACACTACCTGGCCGTCGTCGGTCACCACCATGGACATTTTGTACTCATCGGCAACCACCGCGCTTGGCGTAATTATGTTCTCCAACAGGTAGTCAATATCCGCCCGGTTAATCTCAGTGAGATCCGGCCCGATCGTGCCGCCCTCGCCATGCAGTCGGTGGCAGCCGGAACAATTCTGGTTGAATATCTCTTTGCCATGACCCGCGTTCCCTGCTGCGAGCGCATCCTCGGTCAGAAACGCGTTTATCCTGAAAAAGGCAGCATCTGCGGCGGGAGATACACCTTCAACGGGGCCCCACAAATCGAGAAAACGATTGCCGACAACGCGCACCATCAGACGCGCCACGTAGGACGGAATGTCCGCCCTGGGGACTGTGCCAGCGTCGATCGCGTGCATTAGCGCGGTGCCGGAATCCGGCCGCGCCGACAAAGCATGCACAGCTTCCAGTTTCTCGGTTCGTGAAAACGACGAGTAGCGATTCAAGAGTTCGCTGGCAAGCTCGACATCATCGTAAGACGCGACAGCGCGGATTGCGTCCAGCCTGAGATCCGGATCGTCGAACAATGGAACCAGATGCGGTTTGAGTTCTTCGCGCTTGATTGCTGCAAGCCCACGGATAGCTTGTTGGCGATCTTCGAGGCTGCTGGATGAATCTCCGACCGTGTCCACCAACGATTGCGCAGCAAGAGCGTCACCAAACATGAGCGAGACTTCCAGCGCGGCAGAAGCCGTCGCCTGGTCGGCGGATCGCAAATTGGCGTAAGCATCAGGCCAGTTCGCCGGCGCCTCGGCATCACCGCGACCTTCGAGACCGGCCTGCAGCCCAAGCAGAAGCGACTGTTGTTGCTCTTTATTCTGATCAAGTTCGGCCACAAGCTCTGACAACAGATCGGCATCGGTCATGCGACGTCCGATGTGTTCAGTAACGAGTGGTAACTCGGACGCGCGTGCGAGCTGGATCGCTCGTGTTGGGGCGCCCGCAATCAAAGGCTCAATTCCGAACCAGAGAACCTTCGGAATATTCTGATCGTCCGCGTCTTCGCCCCGTGCCACCAGCGCGACCGCTATGGGCGAACGCTGTTCATGCGACATCCGCTGCAAGGCCGACGCCAGATGCAGTCGGACAACGGCGGAGGCATCAGTTTGCGCCATGCGCAGGAATTCTGACCGCGCCGTGTCCGAAGCGTCCATATCCTCAACCAGTAACTCGATTGCCCACGCACGAACGTGCTCGTCGTCGTCTTTAAGCGAATCCACCAATTCAGACTCGCTGAATCCGCCTGTGACATGCAATGCCCACATTGCCCTGAGACGGTGATCTCCATTCGGATTCGACACGAACATGTTCTTTAGCTGTGCATGTGTTTCAGGATCGAGCGTATCCATTACTGCACGATGCTGAAGAATGACGCGTGCTCGCCTCGCGTGCCAGGCGCTCTTGCTGAGTTGCAGGTCGACGAGTCGGGCATCGTCGAATTCGCGCAGATCATCAAAGCGTCCTTCCCAGTTCACGGCCTGCGAGTCTTTTGCCGCAATGCGGAATACACGACCCGTATCTTTCGTTCGTACCGACATGCCGCAAATGTCTGCGTCATGCCAATCGAGCACATACAGGGCGCCGTCCGGTCCGATATCCGTCGCGAAACCGATAAACTGAGCGTTGTTCGCCCGCATCAAGTCGATGCCGTGCCTGGCGACGTAACCTGAACCGCTGGGTTCAATGATATCCGTGAGCACGGCATGCTCGTGGATATTCCCCATGATCAATTGACCGTGGTACTTCTCCGGAAAATCGTCCGAATAATAGAAACGTGCACCGCCGTGTGCGGATCGATGGCGGTGGTCTGCGATCGTGCGAAGATCGCTGTACACGTAGGGATTAAAATGGGCGCCCGCCTGGCGGTGATAAACGCCGCCAGGAATGACGTGCCAAACATGCGGGATTACGTTGGCGCTGACGAAAAACTCACCTTTCGTATCGTAGTCGATTCCCCACATGTTGCTCATGCCATGAGCCACAACTTCGAAACGTTTCTTGGTCGGGTGGTAGCGCCAGACGCCTGCATTGAAATCGACAGGCTCGTCAGCGTATTCGAAGCTCCTCTCCTGCATGACGTCAGCTTCCCCGGAACCCTTCTTGTCCTCAACGATGTCGAAAAATTTTCCGTCATACATTAGCGTCACGATGTAGCCGTCGAAATCGACGTAAACCATCCGGCCTTTTTGCTTGTAGGGATACGAGCCAAACCCTTTCGCTGACTCACTTTCCAGGCTTACTTTCCCGTCTTCGCCAAAACTCCAGACGACATCCTTGCTGTCGCTGTCGGTGGTCAGGCTTTTGCCCGCAACAGAAACCCAGTCGTCACTGGTTGGTGCCGCCGCCACTCGCGCTGCCAGATCGTCCTGTTTTTTCTCCGCTTCCACTTCTTCCGGATACGCGGCATCAGGGTCGTAAATCGCACTCGCACCCGCCGGAGTGCCGACACGGGACGGAGTAAATATTCCCTGGAGTCCGTACAGCCAACCATCGGGCCCCCAATGCAGACTATTCAGGGTTTCGTGCAAATCACGATCGCCCCAACCCGTCAGCCGAACTTCGATGTCGTCGACGTCGGCTCGATCATCATGATCGCGATCCGGAATGAACAACAAGTTTGGAATTGCGCCCAGCCAAAGCCCATCCATTCCCACAGCCATCGCTGAGGGGAAAAGAACTTTATCCAGAAAGATTTTCTTGTCATCGGCGACACCATCGCCATCTGTGTCTTCGAGAATGAGAATCTGGCTTTCAAAGGAACGATCAAAACCGTTGACGCGACCGCGATAATCGCGGTTCACCGCAATCCAGAGACGCCCTCGATCGTCCCAGGTAAATGCCATCGGTTGCGTGATCATCGGTTCGGAAGCGAAGACATTTGCGGCGAAGTCGCTGGCGAGGGTCATCGTTTCCACTGCCCGCGCCGGCGACAGGAATTCAGCTTCAAAACCCTCTTGCTGGGCCAGACGCCACTGCGACGACAATATCCCCGACTGATTCTGTCCATAAGCCGACCAGTCAGCCGTCAACTCAACATCGTTGAAACGCTCTGTATAGACCCGAAGCTGGTGTTTGAAGACGGCAGTCGAACCTTTCGGGATGTTCCAGTCTCCTAATCGTGAACTCGCAGGTCCTACGCCAAATTGCCCGTCAACACGCCAGGGTTGGGGAAAGTTTTTGTTCTCGGGGTGATCAAAAATCGCGATGTGCGCCTGGTCATCACGGCCGTCAACTTGTATTCCAACATCCAGCCAGACCGCACGTTTTCCTTCAGCACGACTATTGACATCGCGCATACTGTTGTTTGCCTCGGCATTGTCTCCGGACTTCCACGGCATGCGTAGAAACAGACCGCTATAGTCTTCCCTGCCGATTGTCACGTCGGTCAATGCCTCGCCGTTCCAAATCAGGTCGACTACATACTCGCCAGCCTCTTCGCGCATTTTCCAAGTCTGCGTTTCACGCATGACGGCATTGCCCGAATCGTCAAGAAGGTCGTAGACCACTCGCCATTCAACATCCGGGTATGCCTCGGTGGTCTTGGCGTTTAAAACAGTCGCGCTTACACGTTGCCAATGAGTTCCCTCCGGATTGTGAAAGTAGTCACGTTCGTTAACGTTTTTGAAGCCCCAGTAGAGCCCGGTTTGATGTGGGTGATGACGTGGCTGGTGTTCAGTGAGGACGCCCTTGCCGTCCGGTGAAACGATTGGGTGCAGATAGGGTCGAAAGTCTTCTCTGGCATTCTGGGTAAGGATCGCTTCACTTTCGCCGGATCGCAAAACAGAAATCGTGCCGGCATCTTTGTCCTGTTGAACGACAAGCTCAGCACTCATTGCAGCGGGGGCGAAGAGCATCAGCGCGACTAGTATCAAAAGAATGTTCCGCATAGTATTCGCCTCTCGTCAGCTACTGGTTCCATTCAATCATAACGACCAACAACTTATGAAACGACTTCCCCCATTTTTGGCCGCTTTTGCAGGCGCACTTATTTGCCACCCAAATTTGGCAGCCGAAAATGACCCGAGCATGGAAACGATTGTTGTTACGGCATCACGACTGGAACGGTCAGTTGCGGAGCTAACGCAGTCAGCAACGATTGTTAGTCGCGCTGAAATTGAGGCGCGCCAATTCGCAAACGTCACGGAATTGTTGCGGCAGGTGCCCGGCGTCAATGTCATCCAGCAAGGTGCTCGCGGCGGCGTCACCAGCGTCGTCATGCGCGGTGGCGAATCCAATTTTACAGTGGTCCTGATTGACGGCATCAAGGTAAACGACCCGACCAACACCCGTGGCGGTTCGTACGATTTCTCGTATCTCGACATCGCCAGCGTGGAACGCGTGGAAATTGTCAGGGGACCGATGTCTGCCGTTCACGGTTCCGACGCGCTGGCCGGCGTTATCAACATCGTAACTCGATCGGACCTCGACGGCGCGCAACTTCAAGCTGAAGTCGGTGGCCATGGATTGCAGTCCGGGCGCGTGGCACTCGGTGGAAAAATCGGTACGGCGACCGGCACGTTTGCCGTTCATGCATTGACCGAGGACGGCGACATAGAAGGCGCCAGCTATGAAGATTGGGGCCTGAACGGGTCTCTTGAACTCGACGTTGGCTCAACAGGCAAGGCCGGCCTGCAATTCCGGTACCTGGACGCAAATAGCACCAGCTTTCCAGAGGACAGCGGCGGACCATTGCTTGCTGTCATTCGCGAGGTGGATCAGCGCGATGTAGAAGAGTCGCATGCACGTCTATTTTTGGACCTTGGCATCGGCTCCGCCGGGTCATCAAAGTTTGCCGTCAGTCGCTACGAGCGAAATGAAGACGCAAGCTCGCCGGGCATCGCGCCCGGTGTATTCGACGGCGTACCGCCGAATTCGGCCGACACCGAATTTTCACGCGACCAGGTTTCATTCAGTTTCGCGAGAGATGTCAGCGATTCAGTTACGGCAATTTTCGGCGGCGAATGGCAGGGCGAAAACGGCAGGAGTCGCGGTATTATCGACATTGGATTCCCCTTGCCCACCGATTTTGAACTAAACCGGGAAACGCTTAGTGCGTTCGCCGAGGCAGAATACGAAATCGATGCTCTGCAACTGCTTGCGAGCCTTCGCTGGGATGATCCCGAAGACATATCCGATGAAGTCAGCGCGCAATTCGGCGTCCTCTATTCTCTGCCGAGCGGTGGTGGTGACCTGCGACTCAACTGGAGCGAAGGCTTCAAGGCGCCCAGCTTTTTTGCCCTCGGTCATCCGCTGGTAGGCAATCCTGATCTCCTGCCTGAAACCGCAACGAGTATTGAAATTGGCTTCCGGCGCTCTTTTGGTTCATCGAGTATGGTCGAGTTCAGCGTTTATCAGAACGACTTTGAAAATCTGATCGATTTCGACCCGGTGCTGTTTACTAACGTCAACCGCTCGGAAGTCGAATCAAAGGGTGCCGAATTCGCGGCACAATGGGCGATGACCTCGTCGCTTGATTTCGATCTACACGTTAGCTATCTGGACAGTGACATAAAAGATTCCAGCGCCCGGCTGCGCTCCCGGCCAAAATGGCGTGGCGGCATTGGCATAGATTGGCAGATTGACGACGACTGGCAGCTTGCGGCGAGCTTTCTGACGCTCAGCGACTTTTGGGAAGTATCGATACCGACAGGCGGCTTGTTTCTAGACGGTTACCCGCGGCTGGATCTCGCATTGACCTACATCACGAGTGATCGATTGCGAATTGGATTCGCGATCGACAACGTACTCGATGAAGAATACTTTGAAGCCGTTGGTTTTCCGTCGGCCGGAGTCCGCGCACGCCTCAATGCGAGCTATCGCTTCTAGGCTTGTAGCTGTAAAGCAGGAAACCGAAGGCAATAAGCAGTCCGCCGAACTCGCGCGCCGGCTCAACGTAGGATGCGTTCGCCATATCGTTAATCATGGCAAGATCCCCGGCGGCCACAAAATCAATCAGGCCCGGGGCCGCAACGATCAGGCCTGCAGCTACCGCACCGATCAGAATCGTCGTCCAAAATTCACTGCTCTTACCTAGCGCCTTGGCCAACGCGACCTCAGCCGTGCCAACATAAACGGCGATCCAGTACAACGGATCCGGGTCGTTTAACTGTATGTAAGCCATGTAGAGAAAGAGCGCGCCAAGAATGATGAAAATTGCTTTCATTAACGGTCTCCGAGCGAGTTACTCAACATCGATAGGTTGAAAGTTTGGGGTTCGCTTTTCGACGAATGATGCAACGCCCTCCTTGAAGTCGTCTCTTGCCAGGCTTTCGTCCATCCATCGAGTTGATTCATCCATCGCGTCACCGAGATCCTGCATCAGGTGCCGGTAGACCTGCTTCTTCATCATCATGATCGACATGGGTGCCGACGTGTTCGCGATACTTCTCAGGTATTCCTGCGCATCGCTCACGCTCTGCCCTTCTTCGCAGAGTCGATTGGCATAACCAATGCGATAGGCTTCATCCGCCAATACTTTTCGAGATGTCCAAAACAAATCCAGCGCATTGGATGGCCCTACGATCCTGGGCAACATCCAGCTGGTGCCGTGTTC
>JBPCYD010000252.1:0-4802 GCA_051007895.1 Woeseiaceae bacterium | reverse complement strand
TCGGCGCCCAGTTTCGCCCGTATACGATCCTGGGCGCCTGCAACCCGAAACTTGCGCTGGTCGCGCTGACGTCCATCCCCGAGATTGGCCTGATGCTGCCGTGCAATGTCACGGTCGAGGCCGACATTAATGGCAGCCTGGTACGGATTATGAAACCGGCCATGATGATGCAGACCGGGGAGCTGGCCGAAAACGACGAGCTGCGCCAGGTTGCGGGAGACACGCAGGAGAGACTACAGCGTGTCGCCGATTCGCTGCGCACAAGATGACATCGGCATGGCGGGTTGTACCTGAGCTGGCGCGAACAAAACGTTAGATACGACTCGCCAGGGATCAATACGCCTCAGTCGATACGGCTGCTGTCACGGTATGTGCCTTGCCAGCGTTGCCAGCGTTTCGCGAGGTGACTCGCCGAAGTGCTGCCGGTATTCGACCGAAAACCGTCCCAGGTGGTTACAACCGTTCTCCATGGCGATCGACGTCACCGAAGTCGACTCACTGTCAGCAGCTGCCAGTTCGCGTCGAGCAGAGTCCAGCCGCAGGATCTTTAAGTATTTCGAAACAGTCAGGTTGAAATATTGATCGAAGCAGCGTTGCAGTGTGCGCGCGCCGACGCACGTCACCCGGCACAGATCCTTGATGTGCACCGCTTCACGATAATGTGCCTCGATATAATCCTGGGCGCGTTTGGCGACACGTACGCGCGCCGCATGCGTGTTGGCCATATCACTCGGCCAGGTATCGTGGCTTTTCGCGATCCAGAATATTAAATCCGCAATCAGCCGCAGCACATCCAGATCCGACGTCCCAGGCTCGGGCGTAGCACCTAATTCTACCAGTCGGTCGCGAATTGAGTTCAGCTGCTTTACATCGCCCTGCACGAACGCAACTTCAGTCTGACGCTCCAGCCCGGGACACACTGCATCCGCTATCGACCAGAATTTGGATTCATTAATCGCAAGGCAGTCCGAACCGATTGGCCCGCCTCCGGATATATCGAGGCCCGAACTTCGTGGAAAAGCCACCAGCGTGTCATCATCGATGCCTATGCCGTTTGCTACAAACTCGCCGCTAATGTGCCGTGGAAAGAGAAACCCGACCGCATCTTTCGGGGGTTCCAAATAGAGTGAGAGTGCCGTGCTGTACCGGTCCAAGAAAATATACGCGCTTTCAGTTTCAGTCACAGCGAGATGCGCCCGAAATTCACCTTTGCTGAGCTGCCGGGTTGGCTGGTACACGCCGGCAGCCGCCAGCGCTTCTTCGAGTTCCTCGGGGGAGTGAAACTCGTGCGTTCGTCCACGCGGCAGATCTGCGATGAATGCTTCGTAGCTGCTGTTCTTCTTATCCATATAGGTGAGATTCTTTTACAGCACACTCATAGTGTACATTAGTATTATCCGATAACTTAATTACAAATAGGTAACATCTTCCAACTGGAAAATTTCGCCTGCAACCAATATTTCGCTTTTCAGCCGGATGCGCATTATATCTCTTCCCGGAACCGGTCCGGCCTGCTACTTCTACAACGGCTCGCGACTTACATGAGTTTTGTCGCCCTGATGCGATGTGGTTAGCGGAGTTGTCGGCAACGATGATGACGAAAGATTTATCGCCCGCTGCAGTAGTCGTTGTGCAGGCGTTTTCCGGATATTCACTTGCCCGATTTTCGTGCCTAATCGCTCATGCGATATCGATTGACCGAAGGAACCACTCGCGATGAATACTCTCGAAAAAATGCTGAGCGTCTTAGTGCCAGTATTCGCGACGATCGCGCTGCCGTTGGCGATTGCTTCGCTCGCTACGGCCAATGTCCGTCCCACGTTGACGATCGGTGCGGATCGTCCGACGGATTACGGCATCGAACTTGGCTACAAGTGGGTCGGTTGGTAGTCAATTTTCACGGAACATAGTCACGAGAAAGTAACATGAAAATCTGGAAAACCAGTGTCCGTACACTGATAGCCTGCGCTCTATCAGGCTGCTTGTCGGTGGCGAATGCGCAGGACAAACCGAACGTTGTCCTGATGGTCGCCGACAACGTCGGATACGGCGACATCGGCGCCTTCCAGGGTGGCGAGATTCGTGGGATGCCAACCCCCCGCATCGACCAGCTGGCGAGCGAGGGGCTTACGCTAACGCAGTTCCTGACCGAGCCGGGCTGCACGCCATCCCGCGCCGCCCTCCTTACCGGACGCTATGCCCACCGCGCTGGCCTGGGTTCGATCGTCGTCGTTGGCACTCCCAATACACTGCGTGACGAAGAGGTCACCATCGCCGAGCTCTTTAAGAGTGTTGGCTACAACACCGCCATCACTGGCAAATGGCATGTGGGTCAGGAAGATCAGAGCAGGCCTGTGAACCAGGGATTCGATGAATACAGGGTAGGTGTACTGAACAGTTCCGACGGCGCTTATTACCGTGGCCACATGGAACGTACAGGTTTGCCTGAAGAGCTCATCGCAAATACGGCACCGAAAATCTGGGAAGGCGATTCCAGAAACGGCATGCGGGTAGTACGTGAATATACCGTCGACTACAGAGCGCAGGTCGAAGCCGATATCACCGAAGCATCCATCGATTTCATCAATGAATTGTCAGGAGATAGCGAACCTTTCTTCCTGTACGTAGGGTTCACGCATACTCATTATCCCAATAGGGCCGCTCCCGAATTCACCGGCAAATCGCCAGCGGGGCCTTACGGCGACATGATCATGGAACTGGATTACAGGACCGGTGAAATACTGGATGCGATCGAAGCGGCTGGCATTGAAGACAATACCATCGTGATCTGGCTTTCGGATGATGGCGCTTCTCCCAACACAGGCCCCACTCAAGATATCGGCGGATTCAACGGCATGTGGGTCAGTGACCTTGGCGATGGAAGAGAAGGCTCGCTGCGCACGCCGGCCATGATCAAATGGCCGGGGAAGATCAAACCGGGCAAGTCAAACGAAATGGTTTCCATTCACGATTTCTATACGACTCTGGGTAGTATCGCTGGTGCCGAGATTCCAACGGACAGGGCTATCGACGGAGTGGACCAGGCTGATTTCTTCCTGGGAGAACAGGAAAACTCCAACCGGGAGAGTGTGATTACTTTCCTTGGCGATGAGATTGCGGCAGTGCGTTGGAAGCACTTCCGCATCTATCCGAAGCAATTTATTGAAACAGAAGGAAACCCGGCAATGACCGGGATTTTCGGGGCCCGTACCGAGACGAATCTTTATCCTATCATTATCAATTTGTTCAAAGACCCCGGTGAGCGGCATAACGTTACGGCAGACCATGCTTTTGTTGTTGGGCCGTATCTGCAGATAATTGGTGCTTACAAAAGGTCTATTGATCAGTACCCTGTTCCCAAGCCATTTTCCATGACAGAGTTTTAGCAGGATTGCGATTAGCGGGGGCCCTGAATCCTGGAGCGTACTTTCTTTGGCGAGTCCAGGAGAAACGACGTAATTGCGGTATTGCAGAAAACAGGTAGTCCAGCCGGGTTCTTAAGAATCGGCTGCAAGACCAATAGAGGTAAAAATTATGAAAGCACTAAGAAAAAACTTCTTGACGACCTCCGCCATCGCGGCAGCCTTCTTGTTCATGTTGGCGTTCACACCGCGACAAGCGCTGCAGGCAGCTGACGACGAACTCCCGGAGTTTACGCACGACGGATTGCAGCGAGTGATAAATTCCAGGGCGGCATATGGCTATATCAAACCCGACACTGATTTCAGCGGATACGATCGGATCATGATCCTGGATTGTTATGTTGCGTTCAAGAAAGACTGGAAGAAGGAATTCAATCGGTCCAACCGTTCCCTGACGCAACGCATTACCGACAAAGACATGGAGCGCATGAAGAACGATATGGCTGAGGCATTCCGGGAAGTCTTCGTAGCGGAACTTACGGAAAACGACGGCTATGAACTGGCTGACGCCCCGGCAGACGACGTTCTTCTCATTCGCCCCGCGATCATCGATCTCGACGCCCACGCACCCGACACCCAACCGGCCGGCAGGTCGTATACATTTGTCGATTCGGCGGGTGCCGCTACGCTGTATATCGAACTCTATGATTCTGTCAGCGGCGAGATACTTGCACGCGCCATCGACCGCAAAGCCGATCGTGGCCACGGCAGGATGGAGTGGAGCAGCGGTCCAAAGAATCGGGCGGCAGCGAGGCGCGTACTGCGCCAGTGGGCTGGTTGGTTGCGGGAGCGTATGGACGAGGTGCGCGGGACGACAGACTGATCAGTGTTGGTTTATGCTTCCAGAACTTTTCGGCGTTGAAATACCGCATCAGGAGACAGAGCAGTGAGATATACATTATTAGTTTCGTTCGTGTTCTTTTTTGCCTCAACCAGTTTTATGGTCGAAGCCGATGCCGCGTTCGGCAGGAAAACTGCGGATGAGAAACGGCAGGAAATACACGACTTGCGCGAGGAGACGCTGGCGCGGTTATATACAGAGAAGCCATCCGCCGAAGAACAGATCGCTAACGCCGTTGGCTACGCAGCCTTTTCCAACACCGGCATTAATGTATTGTTGGTATCCACTGCCAATGGCAAAGGTGTCGCCCACAACAACGGCTCCGGCGACGACATATACATGAATATGTTCTCCGCCGGCGGCGGCATTGGCCTGGGCGTCAAAAAGTTCAGCGCGGTGTTCGTCTTTCACACACAGGACGCGTTCGACCAGTTTGTCGAGAAGGGTTGGAACTTCACGGGCCAGGCCGATGCTGCAGCAACCACCGATTCCGAAAATGACGAAGAGGTGGGTTCGATGGAAACGGCCGTCGGCCTGAA
>JBPCYD010000251.1:0-9233 GCA_051007895.1 Woeseiaceae bacterium | reverse complement strand
AGATTACTCACGCGTTGCCACGCGCATGGCCTGATCCTCTGGGTCCAGTGCAGCGGGCGATCAACAATCAAGGCTCTGTTCGCCGAGTTCCTGACCTGTACCGATCTGCTGCCGGCGCGGCCGCGTTCAAGATGATCGAGGAAGTGCGGCGCCAGTTCCGCGACATTCCGGGCATCATGGAAGGCACCGGCGATCCCGATTACGCAGAGTGCGTCTCGATCTCGACGCAGGCTGCCGTTCGCGAAATGGTTGCACCCGGCGTCCTTATCATGGGCGCACCGCTCGTCACCGGGTTCCTGTTTGGCATCCAGGCTACGGCCGGACTGCTGGCCGGCTCCTTGGTCGCCGGCGGCGTTCTCGCGATCTCGGCGTCAAACTCCGGCGGCGCCTGGGACAATGCCAAGAAGTACATTGAAGCCGGCAATCTCGGTGGCAAGGGCACCGAAAATCACAAGGCGGCGGTTGTTGGCGATACGGTTGGCGACCCTTACAAGGACACCGCTGGACCGGCCATCAACCCATTGATCAAGATCATCAACATCGTGGCCCTGCTGATGATGCCGCTGCTCTGATCTGATCAAAAGTATAATCAGGCGTAATGCCTGCACGATAATAAAACCGCCTGGCGCAGGTCAGGCGGTTTTTTTATTTCCGGATTCAGGAATCGAGCACCCTGAATGTCCCTGTATTGGCGGACCCAAGGATTGCGGGAGGGTCTACAAAATTGCCCTGCACATAGTCGATCCCTACCTCACGCAGCCAGTCGAAGTCTTCCTGTTCCTCGACTTGTTCGGCCACTACTTTGAAATCCATCGTGCGCGCCAGTTTGATCATCGCACCCACCATTTCCTGGTTGACCTGGTCGGTGGTCAAATTACGCGTGTAGGTCCCGTGAATTTTCAGGTAGTCGATTGGCAGGTTTTTCAGGCTTGAAAACGCACCCAGACCGCTACCAAAGTCATCGAGTGCAAATTCGCAGCCAATGCCGTGCAATACCTCGATAAACCTTTGTGCATACTGCACGTTCGTTGATATTGCGCTTTCGGTCACTTCGAAACAGATATCACGGGGCTGTACTCCGCTGTGATCCAGGGCCTCGACAACAAAGGTAAGAAACTCTTCATCACCCAGTGTCTGCGCGGATATGTTAATCGCACAACTACGGTTGCTCGCCAGCTTGATCTCACCTGACTTGATTGCGGCAAGTGTCGTATTGACCACCCAACGATCGATTTGTGGCATCAATTGGTACCGCTCGGCCGAGCGCAGGAAATCAGCAGAGTTCGGGCTGCGGCCCCGTTCATCTGGCAAGCGTATCAATACCTCAACCGCCGGCCCGCTCGCACTACCTGTCCCGGTGGCAATAATCGGTTGCGTCGCCAGCTCAAATTTACTTTCCTGCAAGGCGTCCTGAAGCATTCGCAACCACTGGATATCACCGCGCTCGCGCGCAACTGCTTCGTCACGTGCGGAATAAACGTGTACCTGGCCGCGGCCGCGCTGTTTGGCCACGTAACATGCGGAGTCTGCGGCACTCATCAGATCCTGGATGGATCCGCTGTTGCCACTGATCTCTACTAAGCCGATCGATATGCCGATATTAAAAATTTTGTCCTGCCAGACAAAACGATAATCCGCTACCGCAGTACAAATATCAGCGGCTATCTGCTGCGCCTTGTCGAGCGGACACCCGATCAGCAGTGTGCCGAATTCATCCCCACCCAGTCGCGCAACAAAGTCCGAGTCGCGCACCTGGTCTCGAATTAGGCTCGCAACTTCACGCAGCATGTTGTCGCCGGCCATATGACCACAGCTGTCGTTGACCGCTTTGAATCGGTCCAGATCCATGTAAAAAAGTATATGTACCGCCTCTTCGGAATGTGCGGTATCCATCGCCTCCTCAAGTCGTCGCTCGAATTCCCGGCGATTGATGAGCCCCGTCAGCGCATCGTGTGCAGCCTGGTAACTCATCTGACGAGTGAGGCCGCGAATCTCGCTGACATCATGGACAACGACTACCGCTCCGGAAATGCCCGTGCCTGGCGCCTTGATCGGTGAGGCGGTTATTTCTACCGAATGTTCATTGCTGCCCTCCCGACTGACAAGCAGCGCACGACGCCCCATGTTCACTCGCCGCCGGATGGACAGGCAGCGTTCCACCGGATCGCCGAGCGCCCTTCGATCAACCTCATCGATCAGAGCGAACAGTTCTCCCGTCCTGTGACCGGCGGCATCGTCGCGATTGACGTTGGTCATCAATTCCGCGGCATGGTTCATGTAATCAATACGACCTTCGGTATCCGTCGTAATGACGCCTTCAGAAATTGACTCGAGTGTGTATTGCGCCTGGAGTTTGCTGCGGCTGAGTGAAACTTCGAGATTCTTACGATAACTTACATCGCGCGCGATCGTGAGAACGGCGTTACTGCCGCGATGCTCAATCAAGGAACTCTGCGCCTCTACCCACAGCCCGGTTTGGTCACCATTGATTAGCTGAATCTCCAGTTTGTTGGGTGCGGTATCGCCGCTTAAGTGCTTGGCCGTCGTCTTACGAAACAGTGCCCGATAGGCTGGCTTGACCAGGTCAGCGACGTCCCTGCCCTGGAGTTGATCCGGGTTCAATCCGATCAGGCTCGCGGCACTTTGATTGGCGAGCAAGATGCGTTCGTCATGCACCAGCACAATCTCGGGCAGTGTTTGTGCAAAGTCGGCGAACAGACGATCCCTATCGTGTATCTCCTCGTCCCGCTCGCCGATCGCATCGAATAGTCTATTGATGGTTTTGGCAACTTCACTGATGCTGCCGGTGCCGCGCTCAGACAAACGCCTGCCAACCGACGAATCGGCTGAAACGGCGATCAGTTCATCGTTGAGCCGCTTTACCCGACTCACGATTCGATTCTTGTCGCGCCAGATAAGGAATAGTGACAGTGCAACGGCAGCGAGCAGCATGCCCAGCATGATGATGGTGACGTTCGTCGTCATTCGCCGTTCGCCGCACGCCGCAGAAAGCTGCACAATCCGAGTGCTTCCCCCGTGCTATGTTTGATGTGTAAGCGCAAGTGCTGCCGGTCCCTGTATGGCCGTATTTGCAAATAATGTTGCGAAACGATCATTTGTTATTATTATGCGCTCGCGCAGTGTCTCCGACACTGGGAGCCGAGGCATTTTTTAGCATTGTTTTCTATGCACGCTTAAGGATATCTCAGCAGCCCCACCGCACCGGGGCGATTCACCATAATTCGGAAAGCGCTGGCGTATAAACGTCGTGCAGGGTCTCAATTTGCCTGCCCGGCACTTCAAATTTTTATATATTTCAATCGATTACAGGGCAAAACCGCAATGAATACCGAACCGATCCGCCAGCAGATGGTAACGCAACAAATTCGCACCTGGGATGTCTTCGACGCGAACATTTTGCGTACCTTTGACGAGTTGCCACGCGATGAGTTTGTGCCGGCGGAATTTGCAGATGTCGCCTATGCGGATACCGAGATACCGCTACCGCACGGACAATGCATGCTGCGCCCCTCACTCGTCGGCAAAATACTGCAGGCACTCGCCCTGCGGTCGAATGAGGATGTACTTGAGATTGGCACCGGCACAGGCTACCTGACCGCTTGCATTGCGCGTCTGGCCGCGACTGTCACGAGCATCGATATATTTGATGATTTCATCGCGAGCGCAGGCAAGAAACTTCAGGATGCCGGCGTCGAAAACGTGGTGCTCGAGTGCATGGATGTCATGGCAGAACTGCCAGAACGCCAGTTTGACGTGATAGTGATGACCAGCGCGGTCCCTGAACTGAATCAGGCATACGCGGAATTGCTTAAACCTGGTGGCCGACTGTTCGTCATTGCCGGTCATGCGCCGGTGCGCACTGCCATGCTCGTAACGCGAACGAGGAATGGCGATTTCGACGTCGATGAGCTGTTCGAAACCAACATACCAGAGCTGATCAATCTGGAAAAAGAGACAATTTTTTCTTTTTAGACGAAACTACATCGTGCTCAGGAGCATCTATGACTATATCGATCTATGTGCTGTGAGTTGAGGAACCAAGTTGTGTTAGAAGATATTGCGCTTGCGGAGTTCGACCCACGGATGGCAGCTGACTCCCCCTGGCAACGGGTCGATGTACGTGATCCCTGGGAAGTAAAAACGTCGGTAATCGCCGGCACGGTGTGCAGACCAATGACAGATATCCTTGAGCGCCTGGCAGACCAGGACCAGAGTAGTCCGAATGCCGTGTTGTACCGCTCCGGCGGCCGGAGCCGACGTGTGGCAGAATTCTTGCTGGCGGCAGGTGTCGCTAAAGTCGCGAACATTGCCGGCGGAATCGATGCCCAGGCGCAGGACTTAGGCAGGACGATGCCGCCTTACCAGGAAACTCCATTCTATGCGACGCCAGAACAGACTTGACTGATTTAGTGATATAGATGACTATAACACCTCTCTGGGCTGCGACCCTCCGACCGGAACAAAAATAATGAGTAATTCTAGACATTTCAGATACTTGACTTCGATTGTGCTGATCGCCTTGTGGCCAGGCATTGTCGGGGCAGCGTCTGTACTGGACGTTTACCAGCAGGCATTGCAAAGCGATCCACTGATTCACGAAGCAGAAGCAAGGCGAATGGCAACCCTGGAAGTCCTGCCCCAGGCGCGTGGTTCACTGCTGCCGCAGATATCGGCCGGAGGATCCTGGTCATCCTCCGGAAGACGCGGCTTGCAAAATTTTGAAGTCGAGGATCCGCCTGGTTCAGGCAACGTCAATTTTCGCCTGGTCGAGGTGGACTCCACGTCGGATGTTTTTGTCTGGAACGCGGAACTACGTCAGTCTATTTTTCGATGGGATCAGTGGGTGGGTCTCAAGCAGGCCGAAAAACGTGTCGCCAAAGCCGAGGTTGATTTCGAAGCGGCGCAACAGGACCTGATCGTGCGGGTTGTACTGAGATACTTTGAAGTGCTTGGTGCTGAGGACCGGTTGACGTCTATCCATGCAGACCGGCTTGCCATCGCGCGCCAGCTGGAACAGGCCAAGCAGCGGTTCGAAGTGGGTCTCATCGCCATCACGGATGTGCAGGAATCACAGGCTGCCTACGATCAGTCCGTGGCTGCAGAGATTCAAGCCAAGCGCGAACTTGCTACGGCACGGGAGCTGTTACGCGAAATTACCGGTGAATACATTCCGGAATTGTCGGCACCAAAGGACGATTTTCCGCTGGTTTCACCAAATCCCGCGGATGAAGGCAGCTGGATCGATCTCGCGATGGACCAGAATCTCGCACTCGTATCCAGTCGCTTTGATGAAGAGATTGCACGAGACGATATCGCCTTTCGGCGCACCGGGCACTACCCGACGCTGGAACTGGTAGCGAATTACAGGGACACCGACGGTGACTTCGAGATCGAGAGGATCGGGGGGCAGCCCGCCGGATTAACGCCTTTCCCGAGCGACGCCACCGATGACTCGATTTCCATCCAGCTCAACATCCCGCTCTTCGAGGGTGGTTCAACGTCGTCGCGGGTGCGCGAAGCCGTATACCTGCACCGCGCCAGCCGGGAACAATTACAGCGCGTGGCGCGGGAAACCGAGCGATCTGCGCGTGACGCATACTTAGGGGTACTTTCCGAGATAAGCCGCGTGAACGCCCTCGCCCAGGCCGTCGCGTCGAGTCGCACAGCACTCGAGGCAACGCAGGCAGGATTTGAAGTTGGCACCCGCACGATTGTTGACGTGCTCAACTCGCAGCGCTCGTTGTATATAGCGATAACGAATTACTACCAGAGTCGTTACACATACATCGGAAACGTACTTCGTCTCAAGCTCGCTGCAGGTAACCTGCAAATTCAGGATCTGGAGGAAATAGATCGCCACCTGGTCGAGCGCCGTCCACCAGAGGAAGTCATTGCGGAAGAAGAGGCGAACGCAGCTAACTAGCCAACCTTGGCAATCAGCGGCTCCATAAGCCGCAGCAAGCGCGCCAGTGCACCGCGGTTTTGTTGGACAACTTCGAAGCCGCGGTTGCCAATGTCCAGCGCGGATTCCCTGTCTGCAAAAAGATCGGCAACAGCCGAGCCCAGCTGGCCTGCATTGTTCACAGTAATTGACGCCCCCACTTTCTCGAATTTGTCGGCGATATCCTGGGTGTTGAACAAATGCGGACCTGTAACGACCGGTTTGCGCAGCGCCGCGGGCTCGAGCAAATTATGGCCGCCTACGGGCACCAGTGTACCACCAACGAAGGCAACATCTGCCGCTGCGTAGAACAACGGGACTTCCCCCATGGTGTCGACCAGGTAGACCTCAACGTTGGACGTGCAGGGCAATCCTTCGGTTCTTGAGATGAACTTGTAACCGTCTTTATGCAGAGTCGCGCGAACGGCGGCGAATCGTTCGGGATGCCGCGGTATCAGGACGAGGATCGCATCTGGAAACTGGTTTCGCACCAACCTGTGCGCGTGCAGGACCAGACTTTCTTCCCGATCATGTGTGCTTGCAGCCACCCACACGGGCCGGCCTTCGAAATTGTCGCGGCGCAGGGCCATGCCAAGCTCTTCGAGATCGGCGGGCAATTCGATATCGAACTTGATATTGCCGGTCATCCAGGTCCGCTCAGGTGCCGCGCCTAGAGAACGAAACCGCTCGGCATCGGCTTCCGATTGTGCGGCAATCACGATGCCATGCGATAGCGTTTCGCGAAACAGGGGCAGAAACTTGCGATACGACTTGACAGACTTTGGCGATATTCTGGCACTGACAAGAATCAGAGGAATTTTCCGACGCCCGCATTCGTGATACAGATTTGGCCAGATTTCGGTTTCCAGTATCAGGGCAATTTCTGGATTGATCGAATCAAAAAAACTGGTAACGGCGTCAGGTGTTTCGAAGGGAATGTAGCTGTGGAGTACCGAATTACCAAAGAGCATGCGCACTCTTTCCGCCCCGGTCGGCGTAACGGTTGTTATTAGCAGATGCCTGTCCGGAAATCGCTCCATCAACGACCGGACCAGCGGTACCGACGCCTGTACTTCGCCGACGGAGACCGCGTGAACCCAAATGCATCCACCGACCGGTTTTGGATAGTTCCGGCCGAACCGTTGACCGAGCCTATCCCAATAGGAGCGATTACCGATGCCGCGGAGAAACCAGTAAGCGGCATATACGGGCAGCAACAAGTACGTCAATGCGGCGTAAGCGAAGCGCATGTCAGAACTTGAATGCTAGCGGCACAGAACTATTGGTTCAGCTTGTCGATGATCCGGCTCGAAGAACGACCGTCGCGAAAAGCCAAAACGCGCACCTCGCCGCCATTTTGCAAAACTTCTTTTGAGCCGACTATTTCATCTGCCCGATAGTCACCGCCTTTGACGAGCACATCCGGCAGAACCGTGTGAATTAGCTGCTGCGGCGTATCGTCAGAAAACGGCACGACCCAGTCAACTGCTGCGAGCCCGGCCAGAACAGACATTCTGTCCTGCAATTCGTTAATCGGTCGCGGTTCGCCTTTCAGGCGACGCACCGAATCGTCATCATTGATGGCAACGACTAGCCGGTCTCCCAGGCTTTTCGCTTCCTCGAGGTAACTAACGTGACCCGCATGCAGAACGTCGAAGCAACCGTTGGTCATGACAATCTTCTCGTCACGCTCGCGTGCCTCTTCGAGCAGCGATTCAAGTTCGGTTTTACACACCAGTCCACGACCGCCTTGTCCGCGTCGATGTAGCGCCACTCTGAGTTCCGAGGGCGTAACGGAGGCAGCGCCTATCTTGCCAACGACCAGCCCCGCGGCAAGATTGGACAACTGGGCAGCCGACTTCAGAGATTCACCGCTCGCAAGTGCCGCTGCAAGAACGGCTATCACGGTATCGCCGGCGCCGGTGACGTCAAACACTTCCCTGGCCCGCGTTGACAGAAATTCCGGATCGCCGCCATCTTCGAGCAGCAGCATGCCTTTCTCGCTACGCGTCACCAGAAGTGCTGCCAGGTCCAGGTCGCTAATGAGCGCTGCCGCACATTCAACCAGGCGATCATCCGTTTCGCTCTTCCCAGCGACGGCTTCAAATTCGCCCTGGTTCGGCGTGAGGAGGGTTGCGCCACGATACTTGGCAAACTCGGCGCCCTTCGGATCGACGAAGACCGGAACGTCAGCGTCTCGGCAGGCAGCGATCATTGCAGCGATATCGTCAAGACTGCCCTTTCCGTAGTCTGACAAGATGACAGCGTGGGTGTTTTCGAGTTGCGTCTTCAGCACCTGTGTAAGTTCATTGCTGCCCGGAGCAATAGAGGCCTCTCGATCCAGGCGAATCAGCTGCTGTCCACGACTTTGGACCCGGGTTTTGGTGATTGTGGGCCTGTCATTTGATGTCGTAAAGTGACATTCGATGGACTGCCGCAGTAATGCGGATTCAAGCGCCTTCGCCTCGTCATCCTTGCCAACGATGCCGAGCAATTTCGTTCTGACACCGAGTCGCGCAAGGTTGACTGCAACATTCGCTGCGCCGCCTGGTCGATCATCCGTTTCATGCACATGCACAACGGGCACGGGAGCCTCGGGCGAAATACGCCCGGCTGCGCCAACCAGGTAGCGGTCCAGCATGACGTCACCGACAACGACGACGCTGGCACTCGAGAAATCGGGAATAGAAATAGTCACGGCGCGATACTACACCATGTTAATCAGATTTCTGCTTCAATTGACGCCCGCAATGTGCGCCCACCGGATGCGGAGCGAATTGCAGGGCCTCAAGAGGCAAAGCGCGTCAAAAGCGTCCGCCAGCGATAGTAATACTGAGCGTTTTTCGAGGACGCGCGAGACGTGGCATTCAGCCGCAAAAAAGTGGAGATAGATCTGACGCTGGGTCAGTTGCATGCGAGACAAGGCCAAAACCGGCGACGGCGCCCGGTATACAGAGCGCTTTTCAAGGACGTGTCAGGCGAGGCATTCGGCCGCAAAAAAAGCGGAGCCTACATCAAGTAGGTGAGCATTTTTTGCGGCTGAATAACGAAGTATGGCGCTCCTTGAAAAGCGCTCAGCCGCATTTGGACTCGCCGCAGGAAAGGCAGGTCATACAGCCATCCATCATAATGATCGCGACAGTGCTGCACTTGATACAGAGCTGTGCGCCTTCCGGATACTCACTCTTCGAAAACGCATCTTGTTGTCTTGAGCTGTCTTCGAACTCGGCCCGCTTTTCGGCAATCAGCTTTTGCTGGCCTTCATCGAGTT
>JBPCYD010000250.1:0-26663 GCA_051007895.1 Woeseiaceae bacterium | reverse complement strand
AGTGGTCTGCCCATCGTGCATAAAGATCTTTTCTGTACAAAGGGCGTTCGGACCACGTGCGGCTCACGTATTCTGAGTGACTTCGTATCGCCTTACGACGCCGCAGTCGTGACCCGCCTCGAGGAAGCCGGTGCCATCATGCTCGGTAAGACGAACATGGATGAATTCGCCATGGGCTCGTCCAATGAAACCAGTTTTTTCGGGCCGGTCACAAATCCGTGGGATACGCGTTTGTCTCCCGGCGGCTCGTCCGGCGGCTCGGCCGCCGCGGTTGCTGCACGACTGGTACCGGCAGCGACGGGTACAGATACCGGCGGCTCGATTCGTCAACCGGCAGCGCTGACAGGCACCGTCGGATTGAAACCGACCTACGGTCGCGTGTCGCGATTCGGCATGGTGGCATTCGCGTCCAGCCTCGATCAGGCGGGCGTGATCACCCGGTCTGCAGAAGATGCTGCTCTCCTCCTGAATGTTATGGCAGGAATGGATCCCAGGGATTCGACCTCCGCGGATCAGCCGGTGCCCGATTACACGGCCGTGCTTGCAGATTCTGTGAAGGGTCTGCGCATCGGGGTCGTGCGCCAGCATTTTGATGCAGGCTTGGATGATTCATGTGCTGACCAGGTAAGGACATCGCTGCGTGCGCTCGAGGAAGCCGGTGCCAGCCTGGTGGACGTTGATTTGCCCAGCATCGGATTGTCGGTACCGACCTACTATGTCGTTGCGCCAGCGGAGTGCTCTTCCAATCTGTCGCGTTTCGATGGTGTTCGATTCGGGCATCGCGCAGAGAATCCAAAGGACCTTAACGACCTGTATTGCCGTTCGCGCGGCGAGGGTTTCGGCGCGGAAGTGAAGCGACGCATCATGACCGGTACCTATGTGCTTTCTGCCGGCTACTACGATGCCTACTATCTCAAAGCGCAAAAAGCCAGGCAGTTGATCAGTCGCGACTTTAGTGAAACCTTCGAGAAGGTGGATGTCATTGCGGGTCCGACGGCACCAACCACCGCTTTTGCCTTGGGTGAAAAGACCGACGACCCGATTACGATGTATCTGAATGACATCTACACCATCGGTGCCAACCTCGCGGGTTTGCCCGGTATTTCCCTGCCCTGCGGGTTTGTCGACAACATGCCGGTCGGGCTGCAGCTGGTCGGCCCGCATTTTGCGGAAGCCAGGCTGCTGTCCTGTGCACACCAGTATCAGGAGATCACCGACTGGCATAACCAGGGCCCGGAGGACTACGCATGAGTGCTCGGTGGGAAGTGGTCATTGGCCTCGAGATTCATACGCAGCTTGCAACTGAGAGCAAAATTTTCTCTGGATCATCAACCGCGTATGGAGCGGAGCCAAACACGCAGGCGAACCTGATTGACCTCGGTTATCCAGGTGTCTTGCCGGTTCTGAATGCAGAGGTTGTTCGCATGGCCGCCAAGTTCGGGCTCGCCATCAACGCGCGTGTTGCGGAACGCTCGATCTTCGCACGCAAGAATTACTTTTATCCAGATCTGCCGAAGGGATACCAGATCAGTCAGTACGAGTTGCCTATCGTCGAGGGCGGCGAGCTGCATATTCTCGACGAAGCCGGCCAGGAAAAACGCATTGGAATCACGCGCGCGCACCTTGAAGAAGATGCCGGCAAATCGGTTCACGCAGGATTCGAAAACGCTTCAGGAATCGATCTGAATCGTGCCGGCACGCCGTTGCTTGAAATAGTATCGGAACCTGAACTGCGTTCCGCGAAAGAGGCGGTGGCCTACATGCGTAAGATTCATTCGATTGTCCGCTACCTTGAAATATCAGACGGCAACATGCAAGAGGGTTCCTTCCGCTGCGATGCCAATGTGTCGGTGCGCCCGGCCGGGCAGGAAGAACTGGGTACGCGGGCCGAGATCAAGAACCTCAATTCATTTCGTTTCGTCGAAAAGGCAATAAACTTCGAGGTCGAGCGGCAGGTAGAAATTATAGAAGACGGTGGAGAGGTCATTCAGGAAACCAGGCTCTATGACTCTGACAAAGACGAGACCCGCTCAATGCGTTCGAAAGAGGAAGCCAACGACTACCGGTATTTTCCAGATCCTGACCTGTTGCCGGTCGTACTCGACGACGAGTTCATAGAGGCGGTTCGCCAAACGCTCCCTGAATTGCCGGATGCGAAAAAGCAGCGCTTCGTTGATCAGTATGCACTGAAGGAAGCCGATGCCGAAATTCTTACGATTAGTCGCCCATTGTCTGATTATTTCGAAGCGGCCGTCGCGAAAACCGATGCCAAGTCCCAGGTCGCGGCGAACTGGGTGATCGGCGATCTGTCTGCGTTACTCAACAAGGAAGGCATAGACATACAGGACAGTCGTATTGAGGCTGATTCATTAGCCGCTTTGCTGAACCGCATTGCGGATAACACAATTTCCGGGAAAATTGCGAAAGAAGTGTTCGATGCAATGTGGGCAGGTGAGGGCAGCGCAGACGAAATAATTGCTGCAAAAGGTCTACAGCAAATTACTGACAGTTCCACAATCGAGGCGATTGTAGATGCCGTAATCGAGGCGAACCCGGGACAAGTCGCGGAATACCGTGCCGGCAAGGACAAACTGTTGGGCTTCTTCGTCGGGCAGGTTATGAAGGAAACCGGTGGCAAAGCGAACCCCGGCCAGGTCAACCAAATAATTAAACAAAGGCTCTCCTAAAGGTTACTGGATCGACACCCCGATTCAGGCTACACACATGTCATCGAAAGACTCAGTGATTCCATTCGTGTTCGACGCCCTCAATGTGCGCGGTGCGCTGGTGCAACTCGATGCGGCCTGGCAACGGATTCAGGGCGATCACGATTACCCCGGTCCGGTTGCAAAGGTTTTGGGACAGGCCGCAGCCGCGACGGCGTTGATCGCACAGAGTCTCAAATTTGACGGATCGGTAACGCTTCAGGTTACTGGCAACGGTCCGCTCGCGATGCTTGTCATGCAAAGTACGGATGACCTGGATATCCGTGGCATGGCAACGACGACAGCGGTGCCTGACAATGCAACTTTCGCCAGCATGGTGACCAATGCCCGCTGTGCGGTCACAGTTGATGCTGGCGCCATGGAGCGTCCATACCAGGGTATCGTCGAGATCTGCCCTGATTCACTTGCTGCCAGCCTCGAGAATTACTTCGCACAGTCGGTGCAAGTTCCGAGTCACCTGGAAATGCTCAGCAAACCTGCTTTCTGTGGTGGAATTCTGCTGCAACAAATGCCGGGCGAAAAGCCTATCGCGGAAGATGACTGGCGACGCCTGGGTTTCCTGATCGCCACGCTGCGCGGACAGGACCTGGCGGATGGCGCAACTCGACAGCTCTTGCAGAAGCTGTTCGCCGAAGACGATATTCGCGTGTTTCATTCGAGACCGGTGCGATTTCATTGCCGTTGCACGCAGTCAAAAGTTGAAGAGGTTCTGCGGATGCTTGGCGAAGCAGAGACACGGGCGGCGCTTGCCGAGTCAGGACAGGTCGATGTGACCTGCGAATACTGTGGCCGCATGCGAGTATTTGACCCGGTTGATGTCAGTCGCGTATTTGCCGATCAGGCACTCGAAGGCAGCGCCTCCATCCACTGATTTGTCGCATCGCCGCCGCAAATGGCGAATTGCAAACGTAGCTACTCCCTTCTCTTCCGGGCACATGGTAGACTGTTTGTCAGTTTATATAAAAAAATGATTATATATTTATGCAACCGGCAACCGAAACGCTTCTGCAGCAACTGAAAACGCTGGGTGATCCAACGCGCATGCGCCTCGTTGCCCTCTGCGGGCAGGGCGAATGTAGCGTTTCCGAACTGACTCGGGTCATCGGCCAGAGCCAGCCGCGAATATCCCAGCAACTCAAGCTATTGTGTAATGCCGATATCCTGCAGCGCTTCCGTGACGGCAAACGGGTTTTCTACCGCGTGCCGTCTGCAGAGAATGCTCCCATCGCGCTGCGTCGCCTGCTCGAGCTGATTCCCGAAAAGGACCCGCTATTCGAGGCCGACTGGAAGCTGTTGCGGGCGAGCCGCGGACAGCGGGTGGAGAATGCCCGCATAGATCGGGGAGACGAATCGGCGGACCGAGTCCTGCACCGCGTCATCCTGGACCTGACAGTGACGGCGCCCGTGGGTGACCTGCTGGACATTGGCTGCGGTCGCGGTGCCATTCTCAAACTTCTTGCCAGCCGTGCTAATCGCGCCATTGGCGTGGACATTGACAGCGATGCCCGACAGCTTGCTCGAGCCGAACTGATGCTTGCCGGTATACCCAACTGCAGTTTGCGCAAGGGAGACATGTATCGACTGCCCTTCGACGATAAGCAATTCAACACGATCATCATAGACGACGTTCTTCTGGATGCGCGCAGTCCCGTTCGTGCTCTTGAAGAGGCGGTTCGCTTGTTGCGACCCGGCGGGCGACTATTCGTGCTGGAGTCAGTTTTAAATCGCCCTTCGGCGGAAATCCAGGGGACGTTGGCACTGTGGTGCAAGGAGTCAGGTCTGCGTTTGTCCCCGGCGCGACTCGCGCCGAAAAAAGAACCCGTATGGCTTGTATCGGTCGCAACCCTGGCGAACGAGCGAGACGCTGCTGCTTAGGACACTCAATTATGCCGGAACAAAAGAAAACCGTAGACGTTTCGTTTGAGTTTTTCCCGCCGAAAAACGAGTCAATGGAAAAGACGCTGTGGTCATCGATCGAACATCTTGCTGTTCTGAAGCCTCGCTTTGTCTCGGTTACCTATGGCGCAGATGGATCGACCCGCGAGCGCACTCATGCAGCGGTTGAGCGAATCCTCACGCAAACAGACTTGACGGCCGCGCCGCACCTGACTTGTATTGGTGCGAGCAAGGACGAGATCGACGATATTGCCCGCGAGTATTGGGATATGGGAATTCGTCACCTGGTTGCACTACGCGGAGACCCGCCGCGAGATGTCGTCGATTATCAACCCCATACGGATGGCTATGCCTATGCCTCAGATCTGGTTGCCGGACTGAAAAAAATTGCCGATTTCGAGGTGGCAGTGGCGGCGTATCCAGAAGTGCACCCTGAGGCCATCAGTGCAGAAGCGGATCTCGACAACCTGAAACGCAAAATTGACGCTGGTGCATCGTCAGCCATCACACAGTTCTTCTTCGATGTCAGCAAGTACCTGAAGTTTCGGGATCGATGCGCCGATGCCGGCGTCAATGCACCGGTTATTCCCGGAATTCTGCCCATTACCCGCTTCCCCCAGTTGCAGAGCTTTGCCGAAACGTGTGGTGCCTCTGTACCGGACTGGTTAACGGAACGCTTTGAAGGTCTTGAGGACGACGCCGAAACTCGCAAGCTGATCGCAGCAAGCGTCGTGATTGAACAAGTGGCGCTACTCAAACGCGAAGGCGTTGAAGAGTTTCATTTTTACACGCTGAATCGCCATGAGCTGACGTTCGCGATTTGTCACGCGATTGGCGTTCGACGCAAACAGGCAGCTGCGTAATGGAAAGGCAGTCTCGAATAGACGCAATGATGCACGCGTTGCAACAGCGCACGCTTTTGCTCGATGGCGCGATGGGTACGATGATTCAGGGATTTCAGCTCAAGGAAGAAGATTATCGTGGCGAGCGCTTCAAAGACTGGCCGTCCGATCTGAAAGGCAACAATGACCTGTTGACCCTGACCCAGCCGGAAATAATTGCCGAAATCCACGGACAATTTCTTGAGGCCGGCGCCGATATTATCGAGACCAATACTTTTAACGCCAATGCGCCGTCAATGGGCGACTACGGCATGGAATCGTTGGTTGCCGAATTGAATGCAGCTGCAGCAAAGCTGTCGCGCAACGCAGCTGATGCTTTTGCGGCCAAGACCGGGCAACCCCGATTCGTTGCGGGCGTGCTTGGACCGGCGAACAGAACCGCATCCATTTCCCCCGACGTCAATGATCCTGGCTTTCGCAACATAACTTTCGCAGAGCTCGCTGAAACTTATCAGCACGCGGCAACGGCACTTATTGAAGGTGGCGTCGATTTCCTGATGGTTGAAACGATCTTCGACACGCTGAATGCAAAGGCGGCGATTTTCGCGATCAAGCGCAGTTTCGAGGCCACCGGCGTCACCCTGCCGATCATGATTTCGGGAACCATCACCGACGCGTCAGGCCGTACCCTGTCAGGTCAGACCACTGAAGCGTTCTGGAACTCTGTCAGGCACGCCGACCCCTTCATGATTGGCTTGAACTGTGCGCTTGGAGCCGATGACCTGCGGCCCTATGTCGCCGAGTTGTCTCGTATTGCGGATACGTTTGTCAGCGCGCATCCGAATGCCGGGCTGCCAAACGAGTTTGGCGAATATGATGAAACTCCCGAACATATGGCTGCTGTGGTCGGCGAGTTTGTCAGCAGCGGTCTGGTGAATTTGGTCGGCGGGTGCTGCGGCACGACGCCGGCGCATATCAACGCGTTACGCAAAGAAATTAACGGTAAAGCGCCACGCCAGGTGCCGGAAATCGAAGTGCGTTGTCGGTTGTCGGGCCTCGAGCCGGTCAACCTGGGTCCGGACGACCTGTTCGTCAATGTAGGCGAGCGCAGCAACGTGACGGGTTCCGCAGTCTTTCGCAAGTTGATCGAGGCTGGCAACTATACCGATGCCGTACAGGTTGCGCGTCAACAGGTTGAAAACGGAGCGCAGATCGTCGACGTCAATATGGACGAGGGCATGCTCGACTCCGAACGTGCGATGGTGACGTACCTGAACCTGATCGCTTCCGAACCGGATGTCGCACGCGTTCCTGTAATGATCGATTCTTCCAAGTGGTCCGTCATCGAGGCCGGTCTTCAGTGCGTGCAAGGCAAAGGCGTTGTTAATTCCATCAGCCTTAAGGAAGGCGAAGATAGTTTTATAGAACAGGCGAGGCTGGTGCGTGACTATGGAGCAGCCGTCATCGTCATGGCGTTCGACGAGCAGGGTCAGGCAGACAATGTCGAGCGCAAGGTCGAAATTTGCAAACGCTCCTATGACGTATTGATCAATACGGTCGGCTTTGATCCAGCGGATATTATTTTCGACCCTAATATCTTCGCGGTTGCAACCGGTATCGAAGAACACAATAGCTATGGTCTTGATTTTATTGAAGCGACTCGACGCCTGAAGGAAACGTTGCCGCATGCTTTGGTTAGTGGCGGTGTAAGTAACGTATCGTTTTCGTTCCGAGGCAACAACATTGTTCGCGAGGCTATACATTCTGTATTTCTATACCACGCCATCAAAGCCGGTATGGACATGGGCATTGTAAACGCCGGGCAACTTGCCATTTATCAGGACCTTCCCGAGGCACTACGCGATGCCGTCGAGGACGTTGTGCTGAATCGCCATGACGACGCGACCGAAAGATTGCTGGACGTCGCGGAGGCATACAAAGGCAAGGCCGGCGGGCAAAAGGGTAAGGCAAAAGACTTGAGTTGGCGCGAAAACGAGGTCAGCAAGCGTCTCGAACACGCGCTCGTAAACGGCATTGACGAGTATATCGTTGATGACACCGAGGAGGCGCGTTTGGCGTCCACCCGGCCGCTCGATGTTATCGAAGGGCCGCTCATGTCCGGTATGAATGTCGTTGGAGATCTGTTCGGCGAAGGCAAGATGTTTTTACCGCAGGTCGTTAAGTCGGCCCGCGTCATGAAGAAAGCAGTCGGGCACCTTGTGCCATTTATTGAAGAAGAAAAGGGCGGAGTCATTGAGACTAACGGCAAAATTGTCATGGCGACGGTGAAAGGCGACGTGCACGATATTGGCAAGAACATTGTCGGCGTGGTCCTGCAGTGCAATAACTTCGAGGTCATTGATCTCGGCGTAATGGTCCCCTGCGAGAAAATTCTTGATACCGCACGCCGCGAAAACGCGCAGATTGTCGGTTTGTCGGGACTGATTACGCCGTCGCTGGACGAAATGGTGCATGTTGCAAGCGAAATGGAGCGACTCGAATTTGATTTGCCGTTGCTGATCGGTGGGGCTACTACATCGCCAGCCCATACGGCCGTGAAAATTGAACCGAATTACGACGGTCCCGTTATTTATGTGAAGGACGCGTCAAGATCGGTTGGTGTGGCGCAGGCACTTACGGAAGCAGATACACGTGCTGTACTCGTTAAGAAAACCCGCGAGGATAATGCGAAGAGACGCGAACGACACGCCGGGAAAACGCGGCTCGCGCCACAGTTGTCACTACAGAAGGCCAGGGACAATCGCTTTATGGCTGACTGGAGTACTTATACACCTCCGGTGCCAACATTCACGGGTACAAAAGTTTTTGAGGATGTCGACCTCTCTGTACTTAAAGACTATATCGACTGGATGCCGTTTTTTAATGCCTGGGAATTCCATGGCAAGTACCCGGCGATATTAAGCGACCAGGTTGTCGGCGAGGCTGCACGAACGCTCTTCAGCGATGCGTCAATCATGCTGGACAAGATCGTGGCTGAGAAATGGTTAACGGCGAACGCGGTACTCGGATTTTTCCCGGCGAACTCGATTGACCAGGATGATCTCCGGGTATTCAGTGATGACGCCAGGGAGCAGGAGCTCATTCGCCTTTGTCACTTGCGGCAACAGCGTAGTAAACCCGATGGGCAGAGCCACTATTGCCTGGCCGATTACGTCGCGCCAGTGTCGACGGGCATTTCTGATTATATTGGTGGATTCGCCGTAACAGCGGGAATCGGCATCGACGAACACGTTGCTCGCTTCGAAGCCGAACACGACGATTACAGCAGCATCTTATTGAAAGCGTTGGCTGATCGGCTAGCAGAAGCGCTCGCGGAGTTCATGCACGAACGAACTCGCAAAGAATTCTGGGCCTACGATATCGATGAAGAACTGAAAAACGATGCGCTGATCGCTGAGAAGTATCGCGGTATCCGCCCGGCACCCGGCTATCCGGCATGCCCGGACCATACGGAAAAGGACAGGCTCTGGCGTCTCCTCGACGTTGAGAAGTCCATCGGTCTCAGGTTAACGGACTCGTATGCGATGTTTCCTACAGCAGCGGTCAGTGGTTTCTACTACTCCCATCCCGAGGCCCGCTATTTTTCCGTTGGCAAGATATCCCGAGATCAGGTTACATCCTTTGCTGAACGGAAAGGTCTGACTGTCGCTGAGGCTGAACGTTGGCTCGCGCCGAACCTTGGCTACGATCCAAAGAAGGCCGACGCCGCCTAGTTGGCCTCGTCAGCCGCTTCCTGTTCATTAACGGGAGTCAGATAAGGCATGCGGGCCAGTTCCACGTAGTCGTCATCGCCGCGTAGCGCTAATGCGCTGAAATGGACGCCCAATACGCCTTTCTCATTGACGCCCAGAAAAAGGCGCGTTTGCCCGGTACGAGCCAGTGTCAAAAGCGAGAGTTTTCGTATCCTGGAAACACGAGCCAAGGTGCTGGCGTCTTGAAAACGAAGGTTAGACATTGGGTTCGGCCAGTCTACGATGTAAGCAGTTGTAGTCGGCGCCGGCAACAGCTGCCAGCGCGGCGCGTACTTTGATTCGAAGAGCAATGAGTCGAGAGCACTGCTTGTTGCAGGCTGCGCTGTCTGTCCGGAATCAGCCTGGATTTCTTCGTCTGCATTGCCAGTTGCTGGCTGCAGCGCAGTGAGAACGAGGAGCGCTTTACACAGTGACTCTTTCATGATCTGCCTCCCTTCTTCCATGTTGCCAGTCACAACGTCAAACGGGTCGTGCAGTTTCTTTTATTTATATTCAAATTTTGGCAAAGACCTTCGCCAAAATCCTATATGCGTGTCACGCAATGGACGGTTGAATCTGTTTATGATTATGTCTGGTACCGTCGCAAAGCAGTGATATCCGCTCAACCAGCTGCGATCAGGCCCGTGACAACAGCTGTCAGGAGGGCCGCGACGTAGTTTTTTGGACCCGTACGATGCAAAAGCATGCCGGGTTGACCAGGCTCAATTTCGAAGAGTGACTACATGAAATCAATGATGGGGTTTGTATTCTTTTTACTGTTTCTCGCGGGTTTTGCGTTGGTCATGCTGCAGGGGCGACAAATGAGCCAGTTGGGCGGCAGCGGCGCGGAAGTCACAGGAATAAGCTGGCGACCTGTCAAGATCGGTGCAGAATCGATTCCGGAGGACAGCGGCATTTATATTCTATTTGAAGTTGATGGCAGCATATCAGGCCACGGAGGCTGCAATCGTTTCTCCGGGTCGCTGGCGCAATCGGATTCCGGTATTGCGGTTGGACAACTCGCTTCAACACGTATGGCTTGCTCCGACGAAATCATGAATCGGGAGATTGCGTTCATGGAGGCGGTACAGCAAACAGCGGACTTCAGTAGTGACGGCAATCGCATGAGTCTGCTCGATAGCGAAGGCAATGCTCTCGCCGCTTTTGTACCAGGAGGCGGAGACTGACTCGAAAGCCCGAGTGCTGGGCGGTTAGTGGCGACTATCGAATACAATCGATTTTCGCGGTCGGTAATCACCAATTTCGGCGCGAAGTTACAGCCGTCATCATCGAGAGCGGTATTTTCGCCGAAAACCGATCGCCTGGTTGGATACCGGAGTTATTGCGTATAGAGTTGATGCGTGAAATATACCGTGTCGATAGACGTTCCCAGTATTGACGAAGGTCTGACCTTTTATAGCGCAGCTTTCGGATTCGCTGAAACAGCCAGACCCGTCGACGGCTACGCGATTCTGAAATGCGGGGATGCGGAGATAGGCCTGCTCGAGAAGCCTGCTGGCACAAAGCCAGCGCAGGGCAGCGATGATGTGCGTCGCTATGTACGACATTGGACGCCCGTTCACGTGGATTTTTCGGTAGCGGAATTCGACGTAGTCCTGTCTGCTGCGCTACGGGCAGGCGCAAAATGTGAACAAAAGTTTTCGGCTGGGGAGCATCCGCCCGTCGCGTTTTGTTCCGACCCATTCGGCAATGGCTTCTGTATCATCGGGCAGCGCACTGCTCCTTGATGAGCAACTTCCTTGCCGCCTTCAAGCGGAATTTGATATTCAATGCAATGTAAGTCTTCGTAGTTACCAGGTGTCGTCACGAAGCCTGCAAGAATCTCTGCAACACCGATTCGGGCTGCAAGCTCTTGCTCGAATTTGTGGCTAGATCGTAATGACCTGGTGACGAACGAATTGCACAGTAGCGATTGCGGCTGTTGTCACCGACAGGCCGTTTCTTGTTTGCTAAATTCTTCCAGCGCTTTGAGGTGCTGCAGGTCCTTCTCGCTGGCCCGAATTGTCTTGTAGCCGATGACATGCTCCAACCTCACAAACGGCAGGCCATCCACGATCTCCGCCGTCGCAATTAGCTCATCGACATCGAAATTTCCAATTCCCCATATTGTCCCAAAGGTTAACGCGCCATTGGCCATCGTCACGATGTTAAGGTCATATTCGGGCAGGTACTCCATCCGTCCAATCTGGTTAACAATGCCCCAAACTTCGTCAGTGCAGATGACGTCTACATCATTGGTCAGGGGAACAATTCCCCTGACGGCCAGGGGACCACTGCCAAAAATGGCGTACCCTCGCGACGGCAGATTTAGTTGTCTTAGTTGATCAAATAGTGTGATATCCACGAAGCGTTACTCAACCGACTGGGGTTTCCCCGAAAAAATGCTCGTCACTACCGTCTATCTACTGATAATAGACCTCGCTGTATCCATCCATAAGAACGTAGCGCGAATTCAGAAACGTCACCAAGTCGATAAGTTGTGTCACCGTCATCTGATCATTGAATGGCATGATCGTCGCCGCCCTTCCGCGCATTTCGCGCGGTAGCGTTCTCAGGTACTCATCGGACACAACATGGTTGGGGTTGATGATAGATGTCACGAGTTCGGCATACGTTTTTGCATTCAATATGGTCCCACCAATTTCCAGCGTTACGGAAGAATCATCCGGGTAAGGCACCAGGTCGACGCCGCTCACCGTATGGCATTGATGGCACCCCAGATCGACAAACGTCGCCTGCCCCTCCGTGATACTCCCCCATTCGACAGGAAATCTGAACTGAGTCGCGTAATCCGGGTGCGTTGCGCAACTTGCCAAGGCCAGCATAATAAGCAGTCCGAACTGCACGCATACAATCTTTAGCATGATGTTTACTTCCTCAGGGGAATTTCGCCCAAAGGACAAATCTCGATGGACAAGACCTTTTTTACTTGATTACGCGCCAGAATCTATAGGTACTTTTGCTACCGCCACAGGCAGCGTTTTGGGATCAGCTGCTGTGAATTCATCCGTCTGTGGCTTGTGATCATCGGCCTTTGGCGAGTTCGGCAGACCGCACATTCGCGCCGAATGGAGACCCCGAAACATGTGAATGTCGAGGCTAACGATGTCCGCTTACCCCCTGATACCGGACATTCGGGTATTATCGGTGAAAAGGACTGCTAATGACCCGAAGCAGACTTTGGACGAACTATGACACGCGGAATGTGGAAGGATATCGCTGAGGTTATTGGCATTGCAGCGATTGTTGCATCGCTTGTCTTTGTCGGTGTGGAGCTCAGGCAATCTCAGCAAATTGCAATTGCAGGGCAGTATCAGCAGCGCGCTGAGGCTTTCGTAGAGCAATTGTATAGTCGCTTGGTATTTTCATCGGAGCTAGAAAGAATCGCGACGAGCACCAGATCAATGTACTCCGATGTAATCGATACCTCTGTACTTGAGTCGATGTCGGACGAAGAAACAGCCCTCGCATGGACTCGCGCAAACGCCGACGCGACCATGTTTGACAACAACTATTTTCAATATCAGTCGGGCGTGATGTCTGACGACGGCTGGCAGGCAATGCGCGGGCGACTTAAAGGGGCGCTTAGAAAGGACCCCTTTTTGCGTGCTGAATTAATTGTTCGGGGAGAGCGCTATCGCGAGTCTTTCCGAGAAATGTGCGATCAATTGCTAGCTGGATTTGCCTTAGAAAAAGAATAACTGCTTAACTCAGCCACGTCCGCTTTCGGCCGAAAACAGACCCTAATTTCAGTAAAAAACGCGACTCGTTTACGTCCGCTATCGGGAAACGCAGCCAGGTGATCGAACCAGATGGGGCCATCCTTGGCCGTGAAGGATTCTTATTTGGCGATATTGTCCAGAATCGGCGCTATATCGATATCGGTAAGGTCGCCTCGATCAGGCTCATCCTTGAAAGTCAGATCATCAGGCGAAATATTGAAATATCCCTTGGCTACGTGATATCGCCCATCCTTCAATCGTGTAATTGTGAGCGGATTGCCATATTCATCAGTTGACAGTTGGTGATCTTTCATTCTTAAGTGGCTTGGGCCAACGATTTCAGCTCCAATGAGCTCCATTCCGGTCCCTACGTACGTCGCAAAAACATATGGCGCGCACTGTACATCTCTTCGATGGACGTAAGTCTTTCTAAGCTGATTTGCCGTTTTTGTACTCATAACGATTTTTCGTTTCTTCTTGTATTCTCGGCGAAAGAATCCTCGCCACTCTGCAGCTCGTTCAGATTTCGAGCTTTTGTTATTTGAGGTAAGTGCCCATCGTGCCAATTGATACCGACTATTTCAAAGTATCAGTCTTTTTCATCGGCAGTTCTCTGAGCATACGCATCAAATCCGAACAGCACTCTGTATTCCTCAATGGCCGGCAGCCTAATAAGTACGCTTGGTTCACAAGGAAAGGACTCTTGTTGGCGTCGTATTGATAAGGAACTGCGAGCCAGACTTGATCAACACCATTAACGCATTATGTCTCGTTATTGACTGGCCGCTTCTGGCCGAAAGCTGACCTCGAAATTTGACGAAGATGCTGAAATCCTGTCCGCTTTACCTCCGAAACCGGACGTTGGGGTAATATCACTGGAAAGGTCTGCTATGGACCCAAAGTGGCCGTTCCCAACACAAACCATCTATAGTTATTCGTCACTCTTGCAAGCAAATGACCGGTAAGGAAAAGACAAGGAATTTCGAATGGGTAAAGCAGTACTGATAGTAATTGCGGGAATTGCAATTTATATAATGGTTATGGAGGCACAGAGTCGGGCAGCTTCCAGTCTGTGTGATCGTTACTCAGTCGGTACCCGGATAGAAGATTTTGAAAACCTCGAGGGCACTTTTCTCCTTCGCCGCATGGGACGCATTAATCCCGACATTCGGACCCCTCAAGACGTAGTATTCTGTGCGGCAATGACCATGTGTGATGACTCATGCAGTTTGGAAATTGAGGATGGACTGGTTACGAAATCGGAGTATAGGAGCATGTAATATCCAATCGGTGTCCGCGTCCGTTAAAAATTGACCCGAATAAAAGCGCGAATAAAAGAAGCGAAAAGCGAATAAAGGGGTCGAACCGAATTTTCTGAAACAGATATTCGTCTTGCCACGATAGCCGTATTGCCGACTAATTCGGTTCGACCCCTATATTTTCACTATATTTTCAGCCGCTTCTGGCCGAAAGCGGACCCTCAGTTTCCCTGGTCATCAGTGGTGAGAACGTCCGGTTCCCCGCGAAAATAGCCGTTGAGGCAATATCGGTGAAAAGGTCCGCTTTTGATACAAGGCGGACAGCTAGTGCAGACGAGTGGCCACTAACCTAAGGCAGGGCGGTTGACAAAAATTCCGCCAACGTGACTCAGGTAACTGCCTCGGGCCTGGATTCGTGTGACGATAGGCGCATGACTGTCTGGATCTCAATTATAGTTGTACTGCTCGTGCTGTGGTTGCTGGCTCGCCTCGACGTGCGTGGTTCGTCGAACCTGCCCGTCCGTTCATGGAACATCTTTATCGGGCCGAAACCGCGGGACGGTGAGTCGCAAGTACAATTTTCGCTGCGCAAGGCACTTGTGGCGCTAGTGACGACGGCCGTCGTCACGCTGCCATTATTGTTCGTCTCCGCGGTGCCGGACGAAGGAGCTGACTTCTCGGGTAATGAGTCGATCATCGACCTGGCAGTTTTCATTATTTGCGGCCCGCTGGCGGCTATGGCTTTCCTTACTGTCGTCGCATCCCTGTTCAGTACCATGGTTTCCGCGATCTTCCGGCGCCGCAAGATCTTCGATTCTGAGACAGGTGCCTTCATCCGTCGCTAGGTTTGCGCCACCAGAGTAGCCGGCGCCGTCCGCTCGTGAGTAACCGGTTCTCGCCGAAAGCGGCCCCTCAGATTCCAGTATATTCAGCCGTCAATATGTCCACGTAACTCCCGATACCGATCATTCGGGTATTATTGGTGAAATAGTCCGCTATTGCCCAAAGCAGACATCCACCTCATTGACTGCATGTGCAGCGGAGACACAAATGAACAAGATTCGGCGCGCGTTTATGGTTGTTTGCATTGTTTTCACATTTCCGTCACCTGCTGATTCCAATGATGCGACAGAAAAAGAGGCCATTGTGTCCGTTATCGATGGGTTGACTGATGCGTGGCAGGCCGGTGACGGTGATGCATGGGCGGACGCCTTTGTTGATGACGCAGACTTTACAATTTGGTTCGGCATGGGATTGAAGGGCAAAGAGCAGATTGCATGGGGCCACCAGCTAATCTTTGACAGTTTCTATGCGGACACCGTGTTCAAACTCGACGTCCAGCAGATTCGGTTTTTGGGAAATGATGTTGCAATTGCTCACCTAAGAGGTGAAGTTGTCAAAGGTGGCGAAGAGAGGACAACCGAACCCGATGCCGTACCACTTGCCGTTCTTCATCGCTCTGATGGCGTGTGGAAGATAGTCGCTTTTCAGAACACACCGTTTGTCGTTAACGAGTTCCGAACAAATGGCGATATTAAACGATTCAAGCGATTGGCTGCGGAGCAGAGTCAGATACCCTGAAGTTATTTGACTGTCTGCTTGTGGCCGTATGCGGAATTGTTTTCTTTCACAAATTTAGTGAATTGAACGCCTGCTATCGGTGAAAGCAGACATGAAGTCATGCGGGGAAAAATTCCTGGCATTCTAAGACGCTCGCACATCGAGCGGGGCTTCGACAGCAGGCGTTAGCGTAGAATGATCACTATGGGCCGCTTGCGACACGAAGCGGTCGGTCACAATCAACCTAAACTTGACTTTGTCTATGGGTAACTACACTGCCGAAATAATTCGAAACGCCGAAAGAATCAATCAGCTGAAAAAGCGCATTGACGACACGCTCAAGCATCGCGATAAGAGCGATCACAATCGTAGAGAGTGGGAAGAAGCGTGCGCGGAGTTTCACGCGCAATACGACGCTCTGGCGTTTCCGGGCGGTATCGCCGGTGCTTACGACAGAATCCTATCAGGTCAATCGGGTGCCGTTGAAGCGGCGCTATGCTTCTTGGAGTGTCGACCGTATTTCTTTAGGTCTGGATATATGTTCAAAGACATACTGAGAAAAACAAAACGTGCGCCGTTAAATCCAACTCAGCAGGCCAGGTTGGATGCTGTAATCGTTGCCTATGAAAAGTATCGGGATTCACGGAAACAGACCTAGTAACGAGTGGCCGCAATTAGCCGTTAGCAGACCCACGACTGGATCGTTCGCTGCAACCGCAACCGCCAGTTTTGGAGAAAAGGGTGTGTTCGATACTACGTTTTAACCCGATAGGCTGCCGTAATCACTAATGCCATCGCCTTTCAGCCGGCGTTCGTCGAGAGCGGGCAATGCAATGTCGAACAATCCTTGCGGTTCCCAGGCCTCGAGTGCCGTATCGTAACTGTCACGTGCGGCTGCACGCCTGAACCAGGCGTTTAATTTTGGGAGTTTCTCGAGCGGCCAACGCAATAAATCCATGCGATGAAGGTTGGGCATCCAGGCGATGTCAGCGATTGTGAAGTGATTTCCGGCCAACCATTTTCGGCCATCTCCAAGGCGATCCTCGAGGAACAGAAAGTCGTCATTAACCTGACTGACGGCTTCGTGCACACGATCGCGGTCAAGGCCTGTCCTTGCGTCGCGATGAAATTGCACCAGATGCTCGGATTTGTGCGACTGTAGAAATTCCTGGAATTTCTCATCCGGCAGTTTCGGTCCGCCGCTGAACAAAAATTCGAAAGTGCAGACTTTGAGTGCAGACTGTGCATTATCGGCACGTTCCAGCAACACGGCAATTTCCTTTTCGTCACTTCCCGGTCGAAGTCGGTTGTTGCCCAGCGTTGCGTCCAGGTAGGCGATGATATCGATCGATTCAACCCACAAATTGCCATCGTGAACGAGTGCTGGAACTACGCCGTTAGGGTGGATCTGTTGATACTCTGCGGTTGCGTGTTCGCCCGCGTGTAAGTTGACGACATGACTTTCAAAGTCCAGCCCGAGTTCGTTCAGAGTGAGGCGGACACGCTGCGAACAGCTCGATAATCCAGAGTGCCAAAGATGAATCCCCTTGAGTTGCTTAAGCCCTACATTGGCAGGTTCGATTTGTGGCACCTACATACCTCCATTTTGCCATCTCAAGTGTTGGTAAGCGATCTTCTTGAGCGGCCGCTTTATGATACAGGCAAGGGGCATTTTGGCTCAATTTCTGGAGTGCCTTGGATCCATCGCATGAATTGCCCGCCTGAGACTGCTACTGCCCGATGGGACTGACGGCGATAAAACGCGCAATTTGATCAGGTCCTCATCGACGGTAGTTCAAACTGTTCCGGACCAGTCTTGCACCGATAACCGTGCTTGCGACTTTAAAAACATTTGGCTCAATCAAAAATTTCTGCTTTAGCCTGTTGCGGATCCGGTTAGATAATCGCGTAATCCGTCCATACACCCGTGCCAACCGTTTTGGTGCTGGTCACGCAGAGCCGTTGTTGATATTAGTTCATGCGTAAGTAAAAGCTCTGTGCCAAATTCGTGTGCCTCAAACTGAACGGTCACGCGTTCGATCGTCGGATGGTCATTCTCGATGGCCCATGAGTATCTCAGTAAATGCGGTCTTTCGATGACGTCGAATTCGCCCTTTATGAACAGGATTGTTCCATCTGCGAGCTCATTACCGATTCGGTACTGGCCACCAACCTTGAGTTCGATTTCTGCAGAAATGCAGCGGACGCCTTGCGGTCCCCACCACAATTTTAACTCGTCCGGGTTGGTCCAGGCACGAAAGACGCGTTCCGGTGGTGCCGGAATCAGTTTTCGAATCTGCAAACGGTTTGAGTTTTCCGGACTCTCGATCTTGTTCATGTGCGTTTCTTTGTCGAGGCACTCGCGTTGTCGTCCGCTACATACTCGCTCAACGCGGACAATGTTTCTGTCCAGAACTGTTCATATCGCTCTATCCATTCGCCCGCGTTCTTGAGGGGCAACGGATTAAGCGCACAACGGTGCACTCTTCCTTGAATGGTGCGACGGATGAGGCCGGCGCCTTCAAGTACCCGAAGGTGTTTGCCGACCGCCGGCAAAGACATGTCAAATGGCTTCGCCAGTTCGGTGACCATGGCGGCGCCATCGGTGAGTCGCGCGAGGAGCTTGCGACGCGTCGGGTCACTCAAGGCACGGAATACGAGATCAAGTTGTTCCTCCCGACGACGGTCATTCTCGACATGGCTTGACATCATAAACCAAATAGTAAACCATATGGTTTACTATCACAATTGACCTTCGAACAAGACCAAAGCCCATGACAATCAAACAGTCAGTGACATTCAGCAGCGCACCAGAGCGAATCTACAAGGCGCTAACATCGGCGACGGAGTTCGGCAAGGCAACTGGAGCAAGCGCTCAAATTGCAAAGGACGAAGGCGGCGCATTTTCCTGTTTCGACGGGCAAATTACAGGGCGCCATATCGAACTAAAGCCTAACCGAAGAATCGTGCAGGCGTGGCGAGCCGGTCCGTGGGAAGAGGGCGTCTACTCAATTGTGAAATTCGAAATCGATCAGGTCGGTGATGCGTCGGTCGTAAACATGGAGCAGGCTGGTTTTCCGCAAGAATCTGCTGCACATCTTGCGGGCGGTTGGCACAAAATGTATTGGGAGCCGCTCAAGGCTTACCTCGACTAGTTCGTTCGCGCCAGAAAACGCCGTTTGCCGGGATTTGATCCTGTGTGACGCCCGGGAAGTCAGACTTCGTCCATACGAGAGGTTTGAAGTAACCCCCCCGGTTCGACATCAGCTGCACAACTCGCGCCATTACGTTGGCCGGACGAGTTTATTGCCATTGTCCCAGTGCAGACTTCCAAACCGAGACGTGAAAAATTGCCAGGTTTGACGGCTCCAGATCAGTCGTCAAGGTAATCTTACGTCCAAGTTCGCTCACGACGACCAAACGAGCGAGAACGGTCGATGCGAAAAAAAAGTCATAGCACAAGATTTTCTCACCCTGCTGTCGGCAGACCCGGTGAATGCCAGCAATCTAAACGTACACTCTTACTGCTGCTGCACTTCAAACGTTACGTAGACCGTGGCCTGGTACGAGACTTCATCAAACGTCTGCGGCGGCGGAGCGCTTGCCGGAATTGCCGAGTTCGCGGCGCCACGTTGACGAACCGCGGAGACTGAAATTTCCTCGATATAGTTGGGAGCCTTGTTCGGCATGATGACGTTTTCCTGAACATTAATAGGCGTCAGCTTGATTCCCAGCTGTTGTTCATAGGCCGTGCGTTGAGCGAGGGCCTTGTCCAAGGCCGCTTTTCTGACGTTCGCCTGGAATTCTTCTTTCGCAGTATGTTCGAACTCCATCCCGGCCATGACGATTTCGTCGTTGTCGTCTGTTAATCGTGCGATAAGCTGGAGGTGCGCCTCATCGGTGATGCCCACCGACATGCGATTGACGACTTCAAAGCTCTTGGGCCTGCCGCCGAACCAGCCAAACTGCGGCGAGGAAGAAAACTTCGACGTGTTGATTTCATCGGGACTGACGCCCGCGTCGATCGTTGATTGAGCAATCGATGTACGCAGCCTGGTATTGGATTCCATAGAATCGCTTAGTCTGTCCGCCTCTGTCGTAATAACCAGACTGACGATCGCTTTGTCCGAATACGCTGTTTCTTCGTGAGTGCCCGTTAGCGTCACTGTGTGCTCTACCGGATGCAAAAACTGGCGCAGTTCCTCCGGACTACCTTTTAGTTCAGTCTCGGCATGTACGACGCCGGCCACCGCAAGTATTGTGGTTAAGAGTATCAAGCGCTTCATGACGAATCTCCGAATAGTGTCAACTGATAGCGAAATTCTAACGGTCGCCGACACTGGCAATGTAAATGGTTTGTATAAAATGTATCACGCGTTCGGACGTTGCCAGGAACGGGCACCTTTGCCGCGCCAGACGTTGCCCAAATTCAAAGTGTGGCGATGTGGTCGCACAGACTTCTCAGTAGCGCCAGCTGGTTAGATCTGCACCTTCAGGCGCGGAAACCTCAATGCGCTTCAGAATTTTTGGTACATACATCGTGTTGTATCGCAGCCGCGAGATGTGATTGCCGTTTTCGTGATCTCCATTCCAGCAGTGTTCTGCGCGGTCGCCGTAGTCGACTTCGCCGCCATAATAGGGATTGGTTGTCTGCTCGAGGAACTCCTCCGTCAGGTAGACCGCGTTGTTCAGGTAGTAATTGTCCATATCGCCAACATAAATATGTAACTTGCCCTCGAGTTTCGGGCCCAGGGTCGGCCAGTCTCTCTCAAGGATATGCCGCAAGTCATAGTTTTCTTTCCAGTATTCGGCGACTGAGTGATCAATTTCTCCGGTTTCCTTGTCCCAAAGCCTGACCGGGTAACCGTCATCTCCCATCGGGGAATACGTGGCCTCCCAAATGTCGTATTGCTGGCCGGAGCGACCCTTGTCGCCAAGCACCGCCTCGAAACGATTGTAGTCATACTGGCTCGCGTGAATATCGCCAAGATAATCGCGATGCCCCGGTCTCGGCAGTTTCATAAACTGGCTGTCGTACCAATAGGCGTTGTTGTCAGCATAAATATTCGTCGTCAGGTAGGCGCGAAAATCGATCGGGTCAGGGCATGCGACAAATGCGCCATTGTATTCCTCCGGATAAAACACCTGCACTGCCATGGCTTCCCAACCGCCGGTTGAGCCACCGTAAGTAAAGCGCGCCCAACCCTCTCCGATACCGCGAAACTGTTCTTCAATATAGGGAATTAACTCATAGGTCAGCGCGTCGCCATAAGGTCCCTGGCTGGCGGAATTTACTGCATAGGAATCGTCGTAGTAGGGAGTTGGATGCTGAATCTCGATAACGATAAACCGCGGAAAATCGTCGCTGATCCAGGTCTGGTAGAAATCGTATTCTTCCTCCTGCTGGATGATGTTGTAGCCCGCAATATCAAAACGGCTGCTGTAATCCGGTTCGAGATCCGGATCAGGGGGCTCTGTTCGAAACCCGCCGAAATCGCTCGGAAAATGTCCGTGGAATATCATCAGCGGATAACGTGCCTCCGGATGTTCATCGAATCCCTCCGGGAGCAATACGTGCGCGCCCAGGTAGACGTCTTCACCCCAGAATTCGGACAGCACATCGCTGCGCATGCGAATGTGTTTAATGTATTCAGTGTCTTCCAGGGGTTCGATATCGGGAATGACCTGGTCCATTACGAGCGCGAATTCATAGACTCCCTGTTCGTCAATTTCGATTTTCAACGGCGTCGAATAGAAGTTTCCCGGTTTTCGATTCCACCTTTGTCCCTCGCCATGGTCGGGCGGCAAGCTTACGGTCTTGCCATTACTTAAGTGAAAATCTTTATAGCGATTCAATAGCGCCTGAACGTAATAGGTATCAGGGGGTAGCTGCGATAAATCAGCAAGCGGATATCCTATGGCGTTATCGTCAATGATGACATCAGACCCGCCGGTCCAGTCCTCGACATTGCGTCCGAAAAAAAGCTGCGTTGAAGCCGATGTGTTGACCAGGAACCGAGGTTCGTCATCATTGTGCGTTGCAAGAAGCAGCAGCAAACGGCCGTCCTGCGCATCATTTGTCAATCCCTCCGCAAAACTGATCGAAAACGAAACGCTTTGCACAGTCCCTCTTTCAGTCTGGGCCGGACTCGTGCATGGCAAAACACACAGCAGAAAAATCGTGGTAACACCAGGGAAATTGAACTTCACGCGGGACCTCCAAAATCAGTTTCAGGCAATGCGGTGAGAATAGTAGCAGACGTCGCCGGCAAGCCGTGTTGGCCCTGCTGATTTAACCTGGATTGGATAACGTCTTTTACTGGTATTATCTCCGGCTACTTTGACTCTCTCGGTGAGTGTTGTGAAAAACCCAATTACTATTCGGCTGCTCGTAGCCCTTACGTTTGCCGTTTCAGGTTGCAGCGAGGAGGCAGCGCAGAGCGATGTTGCACCGGATTCCGCGTCCGCGGAGTCGACAATGTCTTCTCTCGACGCGGGCCTGGCGCTGGTCAATCGTGACCGTATCGAAGCGCATCTTCAGTATCTTTCCAGCGATGAAATGTTGGGCCGTATGACCGGTTCGGCGGAGTATGACAAGGCTGCGGCCTATGTTGCCCAGCACTTCGAAGACATCGGGCTTGAAGCCGGCGGAGAGGATGGCAGCTGGTTTCAGGCAGTTCCCATGCTCGCGCGACGTATCGATGTCGATTCTGCAGCCGTCGTTTTTCATCAGGACGGAGTCGAAATGACGCAGCGCTGGAAAGAAGACTTCGTGATGGGTGGAGACGTCGTGCGGCCGGAGACCAGCATCACGGCTGAAGTCGTCTTCGTCGGTTTTGGTATCGATGCCCCGGAAATGGATTATTCAGATTACGACGGCATTGACGTCAACGGCAAGATCGTGGCGATGTTCGGCGGTGCGCCTGCTACTTTTCCACACAATGAACGTGCCTACTATTCTTCAGGACTGACGAAAGCGGAAGAGGCCGTCGCCCGCGGCGCGGTAGGTGTGGTTGGTCTGCGATCCAGGACCGACCAGGGTCGCTATACATGGAAACGGGTTTCTGAGAATGCGGGTGTACGACCCGGCATGTCCTGGATCAATTTATCGGGAGACGCCGCCAATTATTTCCCCGAGTTGCAGGGTGGTGCCACCATCAACGTTCCGCCGGCAGAACAACTTTTTAGTCGTGCGCCGATCAGTTTCGAAGATGCGCTGGATGCAGCGGATGAGGGCCAGACACTTTCTACACCGCTAGGCACAGAAGTTACTCTGGCCCGCCGCACGGAACACGAATCTATCACCAGTCCGAATGTCATCGGCATATTGCGTGGCAGTGATCCGGCATTGGCCGACGAGTATGTTGTTTTCACGGCGCACCTCGATCACGTAGGCACAGGTGTTCCGATTGACGGTGATCACATATATAACGGCATGTACGACAACGCGATGGGGTCATCAATTTTGATCGAAACTGCTCGCGCATTCGCGGCCATGCCCGTACCGCCGACACGATCTATCATATTCATTGCACTCACAGGGGAAGAAAGAGGCCTGGTCGGGTCAGACTACTACGCTCACTATCCAACTGTGCCGAGTGACTCGATGGTCGCCAATGTTAACCTGGACATGCCGCTGCTGCTCTATCCGGTCGGCGACATCATCGCGTTTGGCGCCGAGCATTCTTCCTTGCAGGGCGTTATCGATGGCGCAATTGCAGCCGAGGAATTTGACCTCGCCGACGACCCGATGCCGGAAGAAGTCATATTCGTACGCAGCGACCAGTATTCGTTCGTCAAGCAGGGTGTGCCGTCCGTATTCCTGGTACCCGGCTTCACTTCGACCGATCCCGACATAGATGGCGAATCGCTGTGGCGCGGATTCTTGTCGACCTATTATCATCAACCCAGCGATGACATGACGCGTCCTATCGACTGGCCATCGGCGCTCAGATTTGCTCGTGCGAATGTCCGCATTGGTTACGCCGTCGCCGAAGATGCGCTGCGACCGACCTGGAATGAAGGTGATTTCTTCGGCGATAAATTCGCGCCATAAATTCCTTATGTAAAACCGACACCGCCCCGTGTGATGCGTTTCCGTGCCTTGGGTGACGGAATATGTCAGTTTGTGACCGAGAGTCGCGAAAAGGCAACGAACGCATGTTAATCGGCCGACGCCTGATCTACCCCCGGCAACTATAAGCTTTTAATTATCAATAAGTTATAGACGAAATGGCGCTTTTGGCACGAGAATCGCTTTATATCAGGTAAGGGAATAATTCACGTGTCCAGGATGGAGACAATGAAGACGATACAGCAGGGATTCACATTAATTGAGCTCATGATCGTGGTCGCGATCATAGGGATCCTGGCCGCCTTCGCCATACCTGCCTATCTCGATTACGCGGTGCGAAGCCAGGTGACTGAAGGCTTCAATCTTGCGTCCGCTGGCAGAGTCGCGGTCGCAGAGTATTACCTGGATCGCGGCGTGTATCCGGCCAACAATGTCCAGGCCGGCCTGGAAACGCCGACCAACATTATTGGCAGCTATGTCACGCAAGTTGCCGTTGTTGCCGGCGGCAACATTCAGGTCACTTTCGGCAATCAAGCGAACAACAAAATCAATAGTGCTATTTTGATAATGACGGCGAACGATAACACAGGAGCCGTTGGCTGGACCTGCACCGGGAATGCTCAACTCGTTGACAAGTGGTTGCCCCCGGTCTGCCGATAGTCAGCTTACCGGCTGCTGCTGCGTGATGCAGTGAATGCCGCCGCCGCCAACGGCGATTTCTGAAATACCTAATTGTACGATTTCCCTGTTTGGGAATAGACGCTGCAATGTCCTGCGTGCGTCTTCGTCCCGGTCGATACCAAATTTCGGCATAACGATGGCGTCATTGGCGATGTAGAAATTAATATATGAGCTGGCGAATATGTCACTGCGACGTTCTGCCTCGTAGGCTTCTTCGATCGTGACAACTTCAAGCTCGCGGCCCTTGGCATCGTGCTGACCAAGCACTGCATCGAGATTCGCCTGCATGTTGTCATACCGTGCGGTCCCGACCGCCGGGCAGGTTTCAACCAGGACTGTGCCCGGTTTGATGAAGCAGGCTATGCCGTCAACATGCCCATCCGTTTCCGTGTCATCCGGGTCGCCCGGCAACCAGACTACCTTTCTCGCGCCGAGAACGTTACGCAGGACCTGCTCAGCTTCCTTTTGAGAAAGGCCCGGGTTTCGATTCGCGTTCAGAACATTTTGTAGTGTCGCGAGTACAGTGCCTTCGCCGTCAACATTAATGCCGCCACCTTCCATGTAGATCGTAGACGTGTATGTCGGGATGCCGAGATACTCGGCAATACGATGCCCGACGGCGGCATCCTTACCCCATGGTGCGTGCTTTCCGCCCCAGGCGTTGAAGTGGAACAACGATGCTGCAAGTTGGCCCGCGCCGTTGAGCACAAAATTGGGTCCGCTATCGCGCATCCAGGAGTCATCGAGCTCTACCGCAAGGATTTCGACTTTTTCGCCACAAAGATTGCGTGCGTTGTCAAAGTCGCGCGGCGGGCACAACATTGATACTGGCTCAAATTCGCATATTGCATTTGCAACATCGGCATAGGCATTTTGAGCGCCAACCAGGTTGAATCCCCAAAAATCTTCGCGGCACGGCCAGGCCATCCAGCAGCGGTCATGCGGATGCCATTCCGCTGGCATGTGATACCCGGCGGATGCCGCTGTCTGAAAATCTTCCTGTCGCACGCTATGCGCCACCCAGGTTTAGGAGATTGCCATACAGGTCCGGTCGCCGATCGCGAAACAGTCCCCACGCAGTGCGCTCATGGCCCAAGTGATCGAGGTCGAGCTCAGCCGTTATAACGCCTTTGTTGTCGCGATCACACTCCTTAAGCTTGGCGCCAGTGTGATCGGTGATAAACGAGCTTCCGTAAAAAGTAACGTCGCAGGAAGTGCCTTTCTCGAGGCCAATTCGATTCGAAGCAATCACCGGTACGCAGTTGGCAGCGGAATGACCCTGCATTGCCCTTTGCCAGTGACCACAAGAATCGATTTCGGGATAACCGGGCTCTGAGCCTATGGCCGTTGGGTACAGCAGGACTTCTGCACCCTGCAACACCATGCTGCGAGCCGCTTCCGGAAACCACTGATCCCAGCAGATTGCGACGCCAATTTTCGCGTAACGTGTGTCCCAGACCCGAAAGCCCGTGTCGCCGGGACTAAAGTAAAATTTCTCCTGGTATCCCGGACTGTCGGGAATGTGAGACTTGCGGTAGGTCCCGAGAAGGGATCCGTCAGCATCAATGATGCCGATGGAGTTGAAATACGCATTGTTGTCTTGCTCAAAAAAACTGACGGGCAGTACCACTGCCAGGTCTTTGGCGAGTGCCTGGAAGCGGTGCAGTAATGCGTTGTCAGGACCACGATGCGCCAATTGAAAATAATCGGCGTCCAGGTCTTTGCAGAAATAGGGCGTTTCAAAAAGCTCCTGCAACAATATGATGTTCGCGCCGCTTGCAGCTGCCTCACGAACAAGTTGCTCAGCCTGCTCAATGTTGTTTTCGGTTTTTCGTTCGCAGGCCATCTGCGTCGCGGCAAATTTCACGTTGCGCATTACGTCTCCGGAAAAATTAGTAGTGAACGTATTATGCGGGGTAGCATACGCAAATTGTCAACCGGGTCAGAACGCTATATGACAAGTGAAGGATTAAGAACCATTCGCCTGTCAGCGCTGGGTTCCATCGCAATACTACCGATCCTGATTTTGCCGACAATGGTCGGTGCCCTCATCGAATATTCAGGTTTTACCGAATCGGAAGCGGGTTGGCTCGCAACCGCCGGTTTTGTCGGAAGTGCGCTTGGCGCGAT
>JBPCYD010000249.1:0-9179 GCA_051007895.1 Woeseiaceae bacterium | reverse complement strand
GGCATGTAATGTACCGTTCGTAACGACGGATGTCGGAGATTTGCGGGATATCGCCAGTATCGAGTCGAGCTGTCGAGTATGTCCTGCAGATGCGGAATTGATTGCCGACAATATCTGCCAGATTCTTGATCAGGAAATACCGCAAAATCTGGACAAATATGTCCGCGACATGAGACTTGAGTCGGTCAGTAAACGGCTCGTTTCGATATATGAAGATCTTGTTGCTGCATGAGTTGCTGCGACGATGATCGCTTACGCAAAGTCGTTAAATTATCATGAGTAGAAGAAAACTATGTTGAAAATCAGTCTCGTTGGCTGTGGTCGAATTGCAAAGCGCCACTCCGAATTGTTGGGAAACGGTCAGATTGAAGGGGCATGCCTCCACTCGGTGTGCGATATCGTGCACGATAAGGCCGAGGCCATTGCTGCACCGTTCAAGGTGCCCTGGTTTGGCGACATGCATGAAATGATGGAACGTTCGGATCCGGACGTGGTTGTAATCCTGACTGAAAGTGGCGTGCACGCAGAGCATGCCATTGCCCTTGCACCCTATGGAAAACACATCATTGTCGAAAAGCCAATGGCGCTGACATTGGACGATGCCGACGACATGATCTGTGCCTGCGATCAGTATGGTGCAAGACTCTTCGTGGTCAAACAGAATCGCTTTAATGTGCCGGTTCTCAAACTGCGCGAGGCGCTGGTCGGCGACAGATTTGGCAAGGTCGTGCTCGGCACGGTGCGGGTGCGCTGGTGTCGCCGCCAGGATTATTACGACCAGGATGCATGGCGCGGCACATGGGCGCTGGATGGCGGTGTTTTGACGAATCAGGCAAGCCATCATATCGACCTGCTGGAATGGATGATGGGTGATGTAGACTCGGTCTACGCAGTGACGAAGACGGCGCTGGTTGATATCGAAACGGAAGATACGGCAGTCGTGGTATTAAGATTTCGTTCAGGTGCACTGGGCATCATCGAAGCGACTACCGCGGCACGGCCTACTGACCTTGAAGGCTCGATTTCCATACTGGGTGAGCGCGGGACGGTTGAAATTGGGGGCTTCGCGGTGAATGAGATGAAAGTATGGCGGTTTGAGGAGCCCATTGCTGATGACGAGCAGGTACTTACAGATTTTTCGGTGAATCCTCCGAACGTATACGGATTTGGTCATCAGGCATACTATCAGCACGTCATAGACTGTATTCGAAATAAGCAGCCGCACCTGGTCGATGGGCTTGAGGGTCGGCGTAGCCTTGAGCTTATATCTGCGATTTATGAGTCGGTGGAATCTGGCAAGGAAGTGCAGATGCGTTTTGTTCCACGGCACTGCAGGCTTGGGCAAATACAGCCATCGGAAGCGTCTTAGTGGAGTCTGGCAACTTGCCGACAGTTCGGCAGAGCAAAATCGTAGATGTCACGTGTGGACCGAATGTTACGATTGTCGAGCCTGCCAATTTATACGGCTGCGCATTAGGCGCCGATACTTTTGTTGGTCCTTTCACGGAGATACAGCGAAACGTTGTGGTAGGCGCTAACTGCCGAATTCAGTCTCACGCGTTTATCTGTGAGCTGGTAACGATTGGGGACAGCTGTTTTGTCGGTCATGGCGTCGTTTTTATCAATGATTCATTCGAAGACGGTGGTCCTGCTGGCGGAAATCAGTCCAAGTGGCGGTCAACTAAGATCGGTGATCGCGTATCTATCGGTTCAAATGCCACTATTCTTCCAGTGACAATCGCTGCCGGAACCGTCATCGGTGCAGGATCGGTTGTAACACGCGACATCGACGAACCGGGTATCTACGCTGGCAACCCGGCCATGCGTCTACGCTCGCTTCCGGATTAGCCAAGTGCGCGTGCCCTTTGTTGACTTGAGTGCGCAATACAATGCACACAAAGCGGAATTCGACGCAGCTCTGGCCGGCGTCATTGCCACGAACGCGTTCATTGGCGGCCAACCTGTAAAATCATTTGAGCAGCGCTATGCACAACAATACGGCGTGCGGCATTGCGTATCGTGTGCAAACGGCACTGACGCGATCTACATCGCATTGCGGATGCTCGGAATCGGTCCCGGCGACGAAGTTATCACGACCGCCGCGACATGGATTTCAACGTCGGAAACAATTTCACAGACGGGCGCTACGCCAGTATTTGTAGACGTCGATGAGTACTACCTGATCGACGTGGAAAAAATCGAAGAGGCAGTAACTTCGCGCACGAAAGCGATTATTCCCGTGCACCTCTATGGCCAGGCGGTCGACATGACGGGAATTCTCAGGATTTGCGAGAAACACAATCTGCGCCTGATCGAAGATTGCGCGCAGGCGCATTTCGCGAGTTGGCAAGGGCAGCGAGTTGGCACTTTCGGCGACATCGCCACGTTCAGTTTCTACCCGGGTAAGAATCTGGGCGCCTGGGGTGACGCTGGCGCATTGGTGACCAATGACGATGATCTCGCGCGGAAATGCCGCATGTTTGCTAACCATGGTGCCGAGGTAAAACACGCACACCAAATGGAGGGCATCAATAGCAGGATGGACGGCATTCAAGCTGCGCTTTTGACCGCTAAATTGCAGCATATAAATGCCTGGACCGCTGCCAGACAAAAAGTCGCAGTGATCTACGATGCCGCGCTGCGAAATGTCGGCGATATTCGGCTGCCGACAGTCCGCGAGGGCGCGAGCCACGTCTACCATCTTTACGTCATCAACACAGCATTCAGAGACGAGCTGAAAGCTTATTTGGCAGAGAACGAAATCCAATCGGGCATACACTATCCGACCGCGCTGCCGCTCTTGCCCGCCTACGCTTACCTGAAAATTTCAGCTGCGAAAATACCGGTGGCGGCCGCGAATCAGGACAGGATTCTGTCTATTCCGATCTATCCTGAGCTACGCCCGGAAGCGGTGGAGTTCGTAGCCCATACGATCAGAGCTTTTTTCGATCAGCTCTAGCGTTGGCGCCGATGCGAATCGTCTATTTACATCAGTACTTCGTCACGCCGGAGATGGTCGGGGGCTCGCGCTCATATGAGATGGCACGACGCCTGGTAGCCGCAGGCCATGATGTGCACATGGTCACGAGTGATCAGGCGGCCAAATCAGGTGACCCGGCCTGGCGCGAATCGGTTGAGTCAGGCATTCAGGTGCACTGGGCGTCGGTGCCTTACAATAATGAGATGAGTTTCCGTCAACGAATGCAGGCTTTTATCAGGTTCGCGTGGCGAGCGGCCCAGAAAGCCAGGGAACTGCACGGTGACCTGATTTTCGCGACCAGCACACCGTTAACAATCGCGTTACCAGCGGTCTATGCCTCGCGACGGTCAAAGGTGCCGATGGTTTTCGAGGTAAGGGATCTCTGGCCGGCCGTTCCCATCGCGATCGGTGCAATCAGGAATCCGGTTGCTAAGCTCATGGCAAGATGGCTGGAACGATTTGCCTACAGGAATGCGGTTCGTGTCGTCGCACTGGCACCCGGTATGCGGGAAGAAATTATTGCGACTGGATATCCACCGGACAACGTATCCGTCATTCCGAACGGTTGCGATCTGGACGTCTTCGAAGATACCGGGTCCGGCGCAGAGATCCGGAATCGATACGATTGGTTGCAGGATCGCCCACTGCTCGTTTTTACCGGGACCTTCGGATTAGTGAATGGTATGGACTACCTGGTGCATCTTGCTGCCGCCCTCAAAAAAACTGACCCTGACATTCGTATTGTTGCGGTAGGCGGCGGTCGGGAATTCTCGCGCACGGAATCGTTGGCAGCTGAAGCCGGCGTTCTGAATGACAATTTATATCTCCTGGGCATGCTGCCGAAAAACGAGGCGGCTGCCTGGACTGTTGCTGCAGATATGACCATTGCGCTTTTCACCGGGCCGAGTATTGTCTGGCGGGATGCTGTGCAGAACAAGTTCTTCGACTCTTTAGCGGCAGGGAAACCGGTTGCGAATAATTTTCCTGGATGGCAGTCAAAACTGGCTGCAGACGCCGGCGCAGGTTTGATTCTCAGCGCGACTGACCTGGATGAAGCCGCGCGCGACGTCGTCAGTGCACTGCGCGACAGCAGCTGGATGGCAAAAGCTGGAGCAACGGCGCGGTCCCTCGCCGAGGGCAGGTTCAATCGCGATTTGCTTGCCGCCGAGCTTGCAGGCGTATTGGAAGCAGCGCTTGTGCAGGCGCGGTGATTCGATCCTAATGCGATCACCCGGGTTCAAACGCGTTTTCGACATCGTATTTGCGCTGTGCGCACTGATTATTCTGATGCCGGCAATTGCCATCATTGCGCTTTTTGTTCTGGTCGGGAACGGTCGCCCGGTTCTGTTCTCGCAATTGCGACCCGGCCTTGATAGCAAACCCTTTCGAATATATAAATTCAGGACCATGTCTCAGGTGAACGAGTCGATCTCCGCGGAGGATGCCCTGCGCATCACCAAGATTGGACAGTTTCTTCGCTCGACGAGCCTGGACGAGTTGCCTGAACTGTGGAATGTCTTGAAGGGCGAGATGAGCTTTGTCGGGCCACGGCCACTGTTGATGGAGTATCTACCACTCTATGACGCCAGGCAGGCCCGGCGTCACGATATTCGGCCCGGCATAACGGGTTGGGCGCAGGTCAATGGCCGCAATCTGCTGTCCTGGGAGGAACGCTTTGAGCAGGATATCTGGTATGTCGACAACTGGTCTTTAAGTTTGGATCTGCGAATTCTGCGTATGACGGTCGGGAAAGTGCTGAAGCGCGAAGGCATTTCCCATCAAGGTGAAGCGACAATGCCAAGATTTACGGGAAGTGCACGATGAGCCTTGGCGGAGAGAAGCCATCGCCGCGCTACGCAATATACGGTGCCGGTGGATGTGGTCGTGGCGTGTTGCCGGTAGCGAATGACATGCTGACGGATCGTCATGGTGTCGATGGCTTCGAGTTGGTCTTCATTGATGATTCCCGTTCGGCCACGACCGTAAATGGCCGTAATGTCATGACTTACAATGAATTTCTTGCCGACGATGTGCCTGCCCGATCAGTCGCTTTCGCGATAGCCCAATCTAAAATCCGCCAAACTCTGGCAACCCGCTGTCTGGATGACGGCATAGGGACGTTTTCAATTACGGCGTCCAACTCGGTCATTATGGACGACGTTCAGATAGGCGAGGGCGCCATCATCTCGCCTTTCGTAACCTTAACGTCGAACATCCGCATTGGCCGGCATTTTCATGCGAACCTCTATTCCTACGTTGAGCACGACTGCAACATTGGCGACTTTGTGACCTTCGCACCCGGGGTCCAATGCAACGGTAATGTGACCATTGAGGATCACGCCTATCTCGGTGCTGGTTGTGTGTTGCGACAGGGACGCACAGGCGAGCCGCTGGTGATTGGTCGCGGTGCCGTTGTCGGAATGGGCGCTGTGGTGACCAAAAGCGTGGCGCCCAACGTGACCGTTGTAGGCAATCCTGCCCGGCTAATGGGCGACCGCTAGTAATATGCCGAACAAACCGCTAGCACCCTGGCCAAGTTACACACCAGAGGAGGTTGATTCGGTCTCGCGGGTACTGAGTTCGAATCGTGTTAGCTACTGGACGGGCACAGAATGTCGGGAGTTTGAAAAGGAGTTCGCGCACGAACTCGGCGTCGAGCATGCTATCGCGTTGGCAAACGGAACGCTGGCCCTCGAAATCGCGTTGCGCGCGCTTGATATCGGTCCCGGCGATGAGGTCGTCGTTACGCCCAGGTCGTTTGTGGCGTCGGCATCTTGCGTTGTAGCCAGTGGTGCACGTCCCGTGTTTGCGGACGTCGATGCGGAAACTCAGAATGTCACCGCCGCTACGATTCGAGACGTTCTGACATCGAAAACCCGCGGCGTGATTTGCGTACACCTGGCGGGCTACCCATGCGATATGGATGCCATAATGGCGCTCGCCAGCGAGCACGACCTGAAAATCATCGAAGATTGCGCGCAGGCTCATGGTGCCCGGTACCGCAATCAAATGGTGGGTAGCATCGGCCATATTGGCGCATGGTCTTTCTGCCAGGACAAGATCATGACGACCGGCGGAGAGGGCGGCATGGTGACGACCAGAGATCGTGATTTATGGTCGCGCATGTGGAGTTACAAGGATCACGGCAAATCGTGGGAATCTGTGTATGAACGCGAGCACGCGCCCGGTTTCCCCTGGCGTCATGATACTTTCGGATCCAATTATCGGATGCTCGAAATCCAGGCCGTTCTGGGTCGAATTCAACTTAAAAAACTCCCCGAATGGATGAGGCATCGCCAGAGAAACGCTGCAATACTGGACAAATTTATGGCGGCATACGACTGCATCCGGCGCATTCAACCGCCAGATCATGTTACCCACTCCTATTATCGATTCGACATGTTTGTGCGACCCGAGCGGCTACGTGAAGGCTGGAGTCGCGACAGGATTATTGCAGAGTGCATCGCGCGCGGAGTTCCTGCCTATTTCGGCGCTTGCCCGGAGATCTATCGGGAGAAGGCGTTTCAGAACGCCGGATTCGCCCCCCGTCAGCGGTTGCCAATGGCTAAGGCGCTAGGCGAGACCTGCATACAGTTTCTGGTTCACCCAACCCTGGACGATCAGGACATGGAATTTGTAGGCCGGTCTGTGGCCGAAGTCCTGGAGCAGGCGCAGGCCGGCTAGCGTAATTGAAGGGTGCCAGCCAATCGCGTTAGTTATGTCAAAAATCGGTCATATGTAGTAAATTATAGCCACTTTTCAGGTACCTGCAGGAAAAATGGAGAAAATTTATGATTTTCGCGCGTTTGGAATGCATCATGGCGGGCCGCGACCCGACCGGCCTCCTGAGCACCCGCAGTAAAAAAAATCCACCCGCTGTGCACGATTTCTGTGTTGGCTCGTTAGTGAACTAGGTCTTTGTAAAACGGGGCAATCTTATGTCTAAATGGTTGCCCATCTAATAATAATAGGTGTTGGGAAAAGATACGTCATGGACGAGCGTAGCATTAGAAATCGAATATTGAGTCTGTCGCGCGGCGCGAAACAGGTCCTTATGCTTGCGGCAGATACCGCGGGGCTGCTGATCTCGGTCGTTTTAGCGATTTGGCTCTGCAAGACCGGGGACATTAACGCCCCTGCGTTCCTCTTACTGGGTGGTGCGACGCTCTTCGTTGGTTTGTTGTCAGCGAGTCATCAGGGCTTCTATCACTCAATTGTCCGCTACGTCGGTATGGATTTGGCCGTGGCCGGTGTAAGAGTGGCCGTTTTGTCGGCCACGACTATGGCGCTGATCGCGTATTTTTCCGGCATCGGTACGAGTCCGTTCAAGCTCGCCGTTGCATTTGCAGCCCTTAGTCTCCTGTATTTGCTTGCCAGCCGATACGCAGCTCAATATTTTCTGAATCGCCGCAACCCGGAAAGGGAGTGCGTCATTGTGTATGGCGCAGGTGAAGCCGGCGCGCGGCTGGTGCTGTCAATGCAGGATGGTGATGCCTTTTTACCAGTTGCCATCGTCGACGATAAGTCCGTTCTGCAGGGCAAGCGGGTCGGCGGGATCATGGTGCATTCGCGCCGTAAACTGCAGGAGCTGATCGACGAATTTGATGTGTCGCGCGTTCTGTTGGCGCTACCCAGTGCGTCACGGCATCGTCGGCTGGCCATTATCTCAGGCCTCGAAAACTTTAACGTGCACATTCAGACCATCCCGGACCTGAATCATCTGGTGAGCGGCAAAGCACGCGTCGATGATCTGCGAGATGTTGATGTCGCGGATTTGCTGGGGCGCGATGCTGTTCCACCCGACAACGAACTGCTGTGCAAATCGGTGACGGGTAAATCCGTGATGGTAACCGGTGCCGGCGGTTCAATCGGTTCCGAGCTGTGCAGGCACGTTTTGCGGCAACAGCCCAAGACGCTGGTTCTTTTCGAAATTTCGGAAGTGGCGCTTTACAGCATCGAAAAGGAGATTCGAAAGCTCGCCAAGAAACACGGCATTGACACGGAAATCGTCGGGCTACTCGGCTCGGTGCACCACCAGGACCGCGTGCACGAGATCATGCAGTCCTTTGAGGTCAAAACGGTCTATCACGCGGCGGCCTACAAGCACGTGCCCGTGGTGGAGCAGAACATCCTGGAAGGCGTACACAACAATATCTTCGGAACCCTGCATCTTGCCAGGGCCGCAGTGCAGGCAAGGGTCGAGACTTTCGTCTTGATTTCAACTGACAAAGCGGTTAGCCCGACCAACGTCATGGGCGCCACCAAGCGCTTCTCGGAACTCGTCTTGCAGGCCATGCAGGACCAGCACGAAGACTGTTGTTTCTGCATGGTGCGTTTCGGCAACGTGCTGGAATCGTCGGGCTCCGTAGTTCCGCTATTCCGAGAACAGATAAGGGCGGGCGGCCCCGTGACCGTGACTCACCGCGATATCATTCGCTATTTCATGACGATTCCGGAGGCCGCGCAACTCGTCATCCAGGCCGGCGCAATGGCACGCGGCGGCGATGTGTTCGTGCTCGACATGGGCGAACCGGTCAAGATCCAGGACCTGGCGCGGCGCATGATCCGACTGATGGGACTCACCGTCAGGGAGGAGGACAATCCGGATGGGGATATCGAAATCGAATACACGGGCCTGCGGCCGGCCGAGAAGCTCTATGAAGAGCTGATGATTGGTACCAACGTGTCCGGGACCAACCATCCGAGAATCATGCGCGCCAACGAGGAATACATCGAAAGCGCGGCACTCCTGCCGCTGATCGAGCAACTCATGCAGTGCTCGCGGTCCCTGGATCGCGACTGCGTGCGCCAGGTGCTGCTCGACTCTGTCAGCGGTTACAAGCCAACCAATGGCATCGACGACCTGGTCTGGGTCAGGAATCGCGCTATTCGACAGCTGGAAGAATCGGATAAGGTGGTCAGCCTGCCCAAGCGGTCTGCCTAGCCTGGTATTGGATAGATTTTCCAGCTAAAGACCAACTAGCTCGAAGTTTTTCTTGAGCGACAAAAAGAAAAGCGAACCCAGGTCACACGATAAATCGTGCGGCACGTCGTCGGTTTCGCGCATTGCGACGGTATAATACGGCCGTAAACTCTAATCTGAACAAAAGTTACTGATGAATATAACAATATTCGGCTCCGGCTATGTCGGCCTCGTCACCGGGGCGTGCATGGCCGAAATGGGCAATAACGTGGTCTG
>JBPCYD010000248.1:0-34492 GCA_051007895.1 Woeseiaceae bacterium | reverse complement strand
GCAATGACCAAAGCGAGCTCGTCGTCTGGCCCGAAGTTGCTATTCCGTCCGTCGCAGACCGGGTTGAAGGATATATAAAACAACTTGAATTGGACCTGCAGCATAATAGGCAAACACTGTTGTTCGGAATCCTCGAACGCGATGTGGATGCCGAAAAAGTATTCAACAGTGTAATCGCGATTGGCGATGGCAATCGCCAGGTATACCGGAAACGGCATCTTGTGCCCTTCGGTGAATATTTTCCGGTGCCGGATTTCGTGCGCGAATGGATGCGATTGATGAATTTACCCTACAGCGACATCAGCTCGGGCGCTGCGACCCAACCACTACTGCAGATGGCCGACGGAAATCGCCTGTCCGTCGCGATCTGCTACGAGGACGCGTATGCCGCGGAGCAGTTATATGCGTTACCAGAAGCCAGTTTATTGATCAATGTCAGTAACGATGCGTGGTTTGGAGATTCGATCGCGCCACACCAGCACTTACAGATTGCCCGAATGCGTGCCCTTGAGGCTGGTCGTTACGTCGTCAGGGCGACTAACAACGGTATCAGTGCTTTCATCGGCCCGCAGGGTGACCTGATTGAACAGGGGCCACAATTCGAGTACGTCGCAATGACGTACGACGTGCAGCCGCGGAGTGGATCGACTCCCTTTGCGCGACTGGGCAACTGGCCGGTGATGTTGCTGGCGACGCTGGTTGCTGGCTGGTTCGGGTGGCGTTCACGCTCAGGCTAGTGCCATATTCAATTGGTTTATTGATTATGTGGCATTTTAAATAGTTGATTATTAATAGAAAAATATAATTCTTGCCAATTATTCTATAGATCTATAGAATTCACCGCCTGCATAGTACGGCGACACAGGCATGACCGCAAATCCGGGTAACAATCGATACGAGCAGCAGCGACAGCGGGCTATCCGCTCTGCGGCCTCTGTCTTTGCAGAAAAAGGATTCTACGGTGCCAGTACGAGGGATATCGCCGAGCATATGGGTATCAAGCAGGGCAGCCTCTACTACTATTTCAAATCGAAAGAAGATGCGCTTGGCGAGGTGTGTCGTTACGGCATTGAGGATTACGTTGATCGGATGAAGTCAATTGCAGCAAGCGACCAACCGTTCGAATCAAAACTAATGGCGACGGTGACGTCACACCTGAATAGTTACAGGGAAAAGAACGAAGCGTTGAAAGTGCATAACGACGAGCGATTGTATTTACCGGAAGAAAAGAGAGCGAAATTGAAGGAACTCGGCAGCAGCTATCGTCAGCAACTGGAAGGTATTTTCGAAGAAGGCGTCGAAAGTGGAGTGGTCAGGAAATCGCTTGACTGTCACTTCGCCGCACAGGCAGTAATTGGCATGTGTAACGGGTGGGGCGACATCATCGTTCGGGATCCACAGCTTGATCTCTTCGACACCATTCAGAAATGCACAGACATGGTGCTAAACGGATTTAGAGAACGCAGAACAACAGAACGTCAATAGGGACGTGACGAATCATACAAAGACTGGATAAAAGGAAAGAAAATGGCGAATCAAATCGCGACTAACGTAACCTGGCAAGATGGCGAAATATCGCGCGAGGATCGATATGAGATTCTCAGGCAAAAAGGTATCACGATCTGGTTTACGGGTTTGTCGGGCAGCGGCAAAAGCACTATCGCAATTGCACTGGAAAAGGCGCTTTATGCCATGGGCAAGTTGTCCTATCGACTGGACGGCGACAACGTTCGCCTCGGCATAAACAAAAACCTCGGTTTTTCAGAAGCAGATCGCAAGGAAAATATCCGTCGTATCGGTGAGGTGGCCAAATTGTTTGGAGACGCAGGTACGATTTCTCTTTCCAGTTTCATCAGCCCGTACCGGGCAGACAGGGAAGAGGTCAGGTCGCTGCATCAGGCAGCGAACATCCAGTTTGTCGAGGTCTTCGTCGATTGTGCATTGAGTGTCGCGGAAGAGCGAGATCCGAAGGGTCTTTACAAGAAAGCCCGTGCCGGCGAAATCAAGAATTTTACCGGCATCGATGATCCGTATGAGGCGCCGTCTAATCCGGAAATTCACCTGAAGACGGATGAAATGAGCGTTGCAGAGGAAGTCGCGATGATCATCGACTATCTGATCAAGTCGGACACCATTCAAACACACTACATGACGCGTGCCAGCGACAAGTTCGATGGCGTTGCAGCATCGGGGAGCAAGAGATGATCAAGCCACATGGGGCCGATGCCCTCAATGCACGTTACGTTAACGACACTGACCGCCGCGCGGCGCTGCTGGCAGAGGCCGAGTCCTTGCCTTCGATCGTACTGAACTCGGCAGCAGCCGCAAACGCGGTGATGTTGGGGGCCGGCTATTTCACGCCCCTGAGCGGCTTCATGAATCGCATCGAAGCGCTGAGCGTTGCATCGAAAATGCAAACACCCGATGGATTGTTCTGGCCCGTACCTGTATTGAACCTGACCGGTGATATCAGCGGCATTCGTGGCGCAACGCGGATCGCCCTTCGCGATCCAAATCTTGACGGTAAACCTGTCCTGGCAGTGATGGACGTCGAAAACATTGAAGAATTCTCTGCTGAAGAAATAGACATGATCACCGAGGAAGTGTTCGGCACACTGGACGCCAACCACCCCGGAGTCGCAGTCTTCCAGTCGTCCGGTCGTTACTGCCTTTCCGGTGCAATCCAGGTACTGAACTACAGCTATTTTGCCGACGAATTCGAGGGCACGTTCAAGACTGCTGTGGAAATTCGCGACGAAATTCGAGCGCGTGGCTGGGAAACCGTTGTTGCGTTTCAAACCCGTAATCCGATGCATTTGGCGCACGAGGAACTGTGCCGCATGGCCCAGGAACGACTGAACGCGGACGGCATTGTGATTCACATGCTGTTGGGTCGTCTCAAGACTGGGGATATTCCAGCCAGTGTGCGTGATGCATGTATTCGCAAAATGGTAGATATCTATTTTCCCGAAAACACCGTCATGGTGAATGGCTATGGCTTCGATATGTTGTATGCGGGGCCACGCGAGGCGCTGTTGCACGCGGTATTCCGCCAGAACATGGGTGCCACGCACCTGATCGTCGGGCGCGATCACGCCGGCGTCGGAGATTTCTATGGGCCGTTCGATGCCCAGGCGGTTTTCGACGAACTGGAACCAACTGCGCTGGAAATCGAGATATTCCGGGCGGATCACACTGCCTGGTCGAAGAAGCTCAACAAGGTGGTGATGATGAGTGAAGTCGAGGATCACACACCCGAAGACTACGTGTTTCTGTCCGGCACCAAGGTACGCGAGATGCTGTGTGAAGGCATTGCGCCGCCACCTGAGTTTTCCCGACCGGAAGTTGCGCAGATATTGATGGACCATTATCAGCTGGAAGTAAGACAGACAGCGGTCGGCGAGTAGTTAGTCGACACTGTCGGCTAAGCGCACTGTTGCTGCGTCGGCGGGCAGAACCGGTTATCCTTCCGCCCATCGCAGGCAGCAAGAATAAAGCAGTGACAAGGGCGGATGGACGTAGCATATAAACCAGACCTGGTTGAACAGAGGGCGCGCAAATACTGGGACGACAATCGTTGTTTCGAGGTCGATGAGGATCCCGACAAAGATCCGTTCTATTGCCTGACGATGTTTCCTTATCCCAGCGGGCATCTGCATATGGGTCACGTACGGGTGTTCACTTTATCCGACGTGATCGCCCGCTTTCATCGCATGCAGGGGAAACATGTTTTGCAGCCCATGGGATGGGATGCATTTGGCATGCCCGCCGAAAATGCTGCCATCAAGCGGGGTGTGCCACCCGCTCAGTGGACCTATCAGAATATCGATGACATGCGTGGACAGTTCCAACGCCTTGGCTATGGCTACGACTGGCGGCGAGAGGTCACAACATGCAAGCCGGACTACTATCGCTGGGAGCAATGGCTTTTCACGAAGCTTTTTGAAAAAGGCCTCGTCTATCGCAAGAACTCCATCGTCAACTGGGATCCGGTCGATCAGACCGTGCTGGCTAACGAGCAGGTTATTGATGGGCGTGGCTGGCGCTCCGACGCCCTGGTAGAACGCCGCGAAATTCCGCAATGGTTCATGAAAATTACGGCGTATGCCGACGAATTATTGGAACACCTCGACAATCTCCCTGGCTGGCCCGACTCGGTCAAGTCGATGCAGAGGAACTGGATCGGCCGTTCCGAGGGTATTGAGCTCTCTTTTGACATTGAGGGGGGTGGCGAACCCCTGACGGTCTTTACGACGCGGCCCGATACGTTGATGGGTGTGACCTATATGGCCGTTGCGGCGGAACACCCGCTTGCGTGCACGGTTGCAGCATCCGATGACAAGGTCGCTGCGTTCATAGAAGAATGCAAAAAAATGCAGGCGGCCGAGGCCGCGATGGAAACAATGGAAAAGAAGGGCATGCCCCTCGGCATCTTTGCCATTCACCCCATCACAGGCGAACCGGTTCCGCTATGGGTCGCTAATTTCGTACTGATGAGCTACGGAACCGGCGCGGTGATGGCGGTGCCCGGACATGATCAGCGGGACTGGGAGTTTGCAAGCAAGCATCAGCTGCCCATCACGCAGGTGATTGAACCGATGGATGGCGCCGAGCTCGATATTGGCGAAGCGCCATACGTCGACTACGGACGGGTAATCAACTCCGGCTTTATCGACGGTATGACGTTCGAGCAAGCCTTCGCCGCAATTGAGCAAAGATTTGCGGAAAATAAACGTGGTCGAAAGACGGTCAATTATCGCCTGAGAGACTGGGGTGTGTCGAGACAGCGGTACTGGGGCACGCCTATCCCGATCATCTATTGCGACGACTGCGACGCACAGCCGGTTCCGGAAGATCAGCTCCCGGTTGTCTTGCCAGAGGATGTTGAATTCACCGGTGTTGGATCACCATTAAAGGACATGCCTGAATTTTACGAAGTGGACTGCCCGAAGTGCGGCAAGCCGGCACGGCGTGAGACAGACACTTTCGATACGTTTGTCGAGTCTTCCTGGTATTTTTCACGCTACGCCAGCCCCGACTGCGATACTGCGATGCTGGATGAGCGCGAAGCCTACTGGATGCCTGTCGATCAGTATACGGGGGGTGTAGAACACGCGATTTTGCACCTGCTGTACTCGCGATTTTTTCAAAAGGTCATGCGTGACGAGGGCTTGTCTTCAGCAGATGAGCCATTCACCAATCTGCTGACGCAGGGCATGGTCCTGAAAGATGGCGCGAAGATGTCCAAGAACAAGGGCAATACTGTCGATCCCAAGGAGCTGATCGAAAAGTATGGCGCAGATACGGTCAGGTTATTCATGATGTTTGCCGCGCCGCCCGAACAGGCACTTGAATATTCAGATGACGGTGTTCAGGGTGCGTTTCGATTCCTGAAGCGATTCTGGAACGCCGTACACAACCACGTTGGCGCAGGCCAGGCGGCGTCACTCGATGTTAGTGCACTAAACGATGTGCAACGGCAACTGCGACGAAAAACGCACCAGACTATAGCCAAAGTCGGTGATGATATGGGACGCCGCTACACTTTTAATACGGCCGTTGCTGCCAGTATGGAGTTGCTGAACGCGGTCACCCGACTTGAAGATACGTCGCCGCAAAGCGGCGCTGTGGTTCGCGAAGCACTTGAAGCGGTCGTGCTTTTTCTCTCGCCAATCGTGCCGCATATTTGTCATGAGCTGTGGCGGTTGCTCGGTCACGAAACGGCAGTCGTCGACGAGCGCTGGCCAACATTCGATGAAGCTGCACTGCAGCAGGATCGTATCGAAATCGTTGTGCAGGTGAATGGCAAATTGCGGGGTAAAATTTCGGTTTCTGCTAATGCGGATCGCGACGAAATAGCGGCAAGCGCCCTTGCTGATGAAAATGTGCAGCGATTTATTGCGGACAAAGAAGTTCGCAAACAAATTGTGGTGCCCGGAAGGTTGGTAAACATTGTTATATAGAAGTGCGGTACTTTTGGCAGCACTGTCGTTGTCGGCTTGCGGATTCCAGCTCCGCGGAGCGGCAACCTTGCCACCTGAAATGGCGAAAACCTATATCGAGGCAACGAATCGTCATAGCCTGTTCTATCGCGGCATTCGCGATGGTTTGAGGAATGCGGGAGTTAGTTTGGTCGAATCAGCGAATGATGCGACTGCGATATTCGCCGTTCGAGGCGACCAAACCGGACAACGCGTTCTGTCGGTGTCGGCAAGAAATGTTCCGCGCGAGTTTGAGGTTTACTACACCGTCAATTACAACGTCGAAACGACCAACAGGGTCATTCTCGCCGATAAACAACAAACTCTGACACGCGACTATACCTGGGACGAGACGTTGGTACTCGGTAAAGAAAAAGAAGAGCAATTGTTGCGCGAAGCTATCGTGAACGATCTCGTCAGAGTGATTCTAATTCAGCTGTCTGCAACCTGAGCGACGAGCGGCAGTCTCCTGTGGGTCAGCCAGTTGCAAATCAGTCTGTATTGACCGTCGATGATATCAGCGCCGAGGCGATCGTTTCGTTGCTGGATCGATTTGATCTTGACGTTACCTGGATCCCTGACGAAAGGTCGATTACCGGCAGTTTCTGGGGAGATCCGGAGGCAGGTATTATCGGCCGCGAAGTTTTTGTTCGCGGAGATACTCCGGTTCATTCGCTGCTGCACGAAGTCTGTCACATCATTTGTATGACGCCAGCGCGTCGCGCGACGCTCAATCGCGATGCAGGCGGGGATGACCTCGAGGAATCCGCGGTTTGCTACCTGCAAATCGTCCTGGCGGATTATATACCGGGGGTTGGTCGCGACAGGCTTATGCAGGACATGGACGCCTGGGGATACAGTTTCAGGCTCGGTGCCACGCAACACTGGTTCGCGGCAGACGCCGACGATGCGCGGACCTGGCTGGAGAGGGAAGGGCTGCTGGATAGTGCGGATACGCTTGAATTTCGCCTGCGAGGAGCTTAAATAAAACAACCAGTTGCGGGCAAACACATCGCGATGACTGGTGATCGGCAGGCGCACTGTGCAAACTGTGCGAGCGACTAACTTATCTGAGCGATCAATGGCCGCATTTCGCTACCTACTCTACTTCCTCGGTATCGGTCTGGTGACCTGGCTGTTGACGGCGCTCGAGATCGCTGCGCCGGGCAGCCTGAACTTGCAGGTATTCGCCGACGCTGGCGATACCATGGGCACCAGCGAGTACTCGCCAGTGGAATTGATACAGGTTGGCATCCTTGGCGTTTGCGGACTTCTTTACACCTGGATAGCGACCTACTGCCCAACGCAGCGACCACTTGCCTTCCTATTTGGCGGCATGGCGCTGGCATTCCTGATTCGTGAGCTCGATTACTTTCTCGATTTGTATGTCGCTGATAATTTCTGGCAGGTGCTACTGGGCGTCGTGCTCGCACTGTTGATCGCGTATATCTATCGTCACCGCCGCCGCTATCGCATTGCCTGGTTCAGGCTCTGGCCATCTCCCGGCATGACGTTGTTGTTCGCTGGCGCGACGATAATCTTCGCCTTTGTCCCGTTGGTCGGGCATGAGCCCTTGTGGATGGCAATACTTGCTGATGATTATCATCGCGTGGTCAAGCTGGCCATTGAGGAGTTTATTGAGTTGTCCGGTTATTTTCTGTGGCTGATTGGCACCATCGAATATAGCTACCAGGCGAAAGCCATCGCTTTCCAGGAGCCACAAACGGCAGCGGCGAAACGTCGCAAGGGGAGACTGCCAAAGTCGGAAGGGCGCTTTTAGCGACCGCCGCCCGCCGGCCCTGCCAGCCACACAGCGATTCGAGTGGCACGCTTTTTTCGCCGCGCTGTTATGATTGCGCCCATTATCAGGTCTACGTAACTAACCACTCTGTTTCCCGCACATGGCTTTAACCGCATGACTCTATCTCTGCATGACACGCTGCAAGGCAAGAAAATCGCTTTCGAACCACTGCATGACGGCGAGGTTACGATGTACCTCTGCGGTCCGACGGTCTACAACTACGCGCATATCGGCAATGCGCGCCCAGCCGTGGTTTTCGACACGCTTGCCCGCATGCTGCGACGCTCTTATAAACTTACGTTTGCTCGCAACATTACTGATGTCGACGACAAAATAAACAAAGCGTCCATTGATACGGGCAAGCCGATCGACGAAATCACTGCACGGTTTATCAAGGCCTACAATGACAATATGGGCGCGTTGGGCGTACAGCTTCCCGATATCGAGCCGCGCGCAACGCAGCATATCGAAGAGATGATCGCAATGATCACCACGTTAATCGATAAAGGCTTCGCCTACGAGGCGGATGGACATGTGTTGTTCGATGTGAGCGCCAATCCAGGATACGGCAAGCTGTCGAAGCGGGATCTTCGCGAAATGATTGCCGGCGCACGCGTCGAAGTTGCGCCTTATAAACGTTCTGCGCAGGACTTCGTGCTGTGGAAGCCGTCAACACCGGAACTACCGGGTTGGGATTCCCCGTGGGGTCGCGGTCGGCCGGGCTGGCATATCGAGTGTTCGGCAATGTCAGAGAAACATTTGGGTAAAACAATTGATATTCATGCCGGTGGTCAGGACCTGGTCTTCCCGCATCATGAAAACGAGTTGGCGCAAAGCACCTGTGCTCATGACGGCGCCCCGTTCGCTCGATACTGGCTACACAACGGCTTTCTTAGCATTGACAGTACAAAGATGTCCAAATCGCTCGGCAACACGCTGCTTGTGCGCGATCTCGTCAAGACTATTCCCGGTGAGCTGATTCGTCTCGCTTTGCTCGGCGCACATTATCGTCAGCCGCTGGACTGGTCCGATGCAGCGATTGACGGTGCACGAAGCATGCTCGATCGACTGTACGGCGCTATACGTGGTATCGAAGTGACGGCAGACGAGCGCGGATCAGCCGATGTTCCGGCAGCGGTGATCGACGCGCTCGAAGATGATCTGAATTCTCCGAAGGCGTTGAAAGAGATGTTCGACCTTGCAAGGGCCTTAAATAAAACCGCAAACGACAAAGAACGCCAGCGACTGGCCGCCGAAATTCTTGCTGCCGGAGACCTGCTCGGAATCCTGCAAATGGATCCGGAAACCTGGTTTGCCGGGAACGAAGAGGGCGGGCTCACATCGGTTGAAATCGACGCGTTGTTGCAGCGTCGCGAAGCGGCGCGGATGAATCGCGATTTTGCGGCAGCGGACGAAATTCGGGACCAGCTGACAGAAGCGGGAATTTCGATAGAGGATGGTCCCGCCGGCGCACGTTGGCGCAGAAACTGATGAACGAGGTACAGGAAGCTCAGGCTGCATTGGTCGAGGAGTTTCAATTCTTTGATGACTGGATGGATCGATACCAATACATCATTGATCTGGGTCGCCGCCTGCCTCAATTTCCGGACGCGGCTAAAATTGATGCAAACAAGATTAAAGGCTGCCAGTCACAGGTGTGGTTTGTTGCAGAACTTAACGACGATCGGCTGCATTTTGAGGCAATTAGCGATGCGGCGATCGTATCCGGGCTGATCGCTGTGCTGCTGCGAATCTACAGCGATCGACATCCACAGGACATCATCGACACACCTGCCGATTTCGTTACGTCTCTGCAACTTGAGCAGCACCTGAGTCCGACCCGCAGCAACGGCCTGGCTGCCATGCTCAAAGCTATCCACTCCTTCGCAAGAGAGGCCGTCGAGGCGGCCTGAGATGCGATTTATCGGTAAAGTGCTAGCACTTCCGCTGTTGGGACTGGTGTGGCTGTACCGCACCGCGATTTCACCCTGGTTGGGTGCGAATTGCCGATTTGAGCCCAGCTGCTCGGTGTACGCGACCGAAGCACTGCGTGCGCACGGCGGCATCAAGGGCGGATGGCTTGTTCTGAAGCGAATCTGCCGATGCCATCCGTGGGGAGGGTCGGGCTACGATCCGGTGCCGCCGGCCGGGAAGCAGCACGATGAAGCCCTCTGAAGTACTGCGGGAAATCGCTTACCCGCTAACCAACCTGACCATTGTGTTCGCGATGCTTTTCTTCTGGCTGATGTTTTCGCTGGTCGCGAAGGCGGGTCTCATCGGCATCTGGCTGCTCGTTTTGGTTGCCCCCGCTTACTTTCGGTATCTGCTTGCATTGCTCGAAGCACGGGCGAATGGCAGGCTGGCACCCGTTCCCAGCGCGGAGATGTTTGCTCCTGCCGACAGTCTGTGGACGCTGACACCATTAATTTTGCTGGCGTTGCTGATCTGGTCCGGCATCTGGCTTGACGGTACGCAGTATGCCTGGTTGGCTCGAATATTCGGCATCCTGGTTCTCGTCATCGCGCCGGCGTCGCTTGGGATCCTGGCCATCACTCATTCGCCGGATGAGAGTCTCAATCCTATGGCGATCGGCCGTATGATTCGGGTCTGCGGTGCTGACTACCTGATGGTCCCCGCTATCATTATCGGCATAACCGGTCTCCTGTTCCTGCTCGCCGCCAACGATATCCCTTTTTTCCTGGTCGACCTGGGAACGAGTTACCAGACAGTCCTGCTGTTTACGCTCACGGGTGCACTGCTGCACGCGAGGGATCTTGCAGTTGACCTGCATATCGAGGCGACCGTCGAAATTGGAGAAGACGAGATTGCCAGGAACCTGGAAAATGATCGTCAGCAAGTCGCCAATCACGCCTACGGTTTTATCAGTCGTGGCAATCGCGAAGGAGGTTTTGCGCACATATTCGATTGGATCCAAAAGGAGTCCGATGTTGATGCGGCCTCCGCATGGTTTTTCGGCGAGATGATGAAATGGGAATCCAAAGATGCCGCGTTATTTTACGCTCAGACCTATCTCTCTCATCTGTTGCACCATGAGCAGGAAACGCAGGCACTGAAACTGATTTCTACCTGCATTCATGCAAATCCGCAATGGAAGCCGACAGCAGATGACCGGCAGCATGCCATCGAACTTGCCGCAAAGTATCAGCGGCACGACCTGCTCGAATCACTGCGAAATTAGCTGCAGGTCCTTCCTGGCGAGACGGAAGTTTTTGAAATGTGTGAATGCAAGGATGATGGAACCAGTGACCGTCATGGCGCGGTCTGGCATTTCACCATAGGTATCGTGTACGTACGTGCCGCCAATGGCGAGGATAATCAGACCTGTCGCGCCAAAAACCAGGACGACCGCGCGATGGTGGCGACGATAGCCAACGCCAAGTGCAATCACGCTTACCGGAACGACAAAGAGCAGCAATTCGGCGTGAAAGTGATCGTTTCCAAATTGCCCCAGGAAGGGCAGAACGGCGACGACAAACGGCAGTAACAGGCAGTGCAGGAGGCACAGGCCCGACAGGCCAACGGCAATCTTGTCAAGGATTGCTTTCTGTCTGGAACTGTTATCCATTTGCGCTTGGGGCTATGCTCAGGGACGGGATAAAAGGTCGCGCATCGCGGCAACGCGAAGCGCCTATTTTGCCTCCATATTTGATATAGTATAACATAACAATCCATAATACAAGTTATTGTAATATAAGAATTTTTCGAGAATTACGATGGACAAAAAACTGCTTTCAATTCTATGCTGCCCGGTTACCCACAAGAGCCTGTCGCTCGCCCGTAAGGACCTGCTCGGTTCCGTCAATGCGGCAATCCAGGCCGGGGAACTTGTCAATCGTGATGGTGCCAAACTGGACCATACACTCAAAGAAGCGCTGGTTACGGACGATGGCAAAACAATTTATCCGGTGGACGACGGCATTCCAGTACTCATTGAAGGTGAGGCTGTAGCACTTGAGCAGCTTGAAGGGCGATGAATGATTGTGACGAATCGCAGGTTCGCGCGTATCATCCGCAGCCCATGAATTTCCAGTTTCCTGCGTGAAAATAAACGCGAATCAGCTGTCGACGCATCTTAGTAAAACCCTGTGCTCGTGTTATCTGGTCAGTGGCGATGAGCCACTGCTGGTTCAAGAGGCGCTGGATGCGATTCGCGCCAGTGCCCGTGACCGCGGTTTTGGGTCCCGCGACTTATTTGTCCAGGCGACCGGATTTGACTGGAGTGAGCTCGCAAATGCCAGCGGCAATCTATCCCTGTTCGCTGAGAAACGAGTCGTTGAGCTCCGGTTGCCTACCGGCAAGCCGGGGGTCAAAGGCAGTGCCGCCATCGCAGAGTTTGCGAATTGCGCGGGAGATGACCTGTTGTTTATCGTCAGTGCTCCGAAGCTCGATCGGAACGCCCAGAAAACCAAGTGGGTCCGCGCATTGGATAAGCATGGCGCGTCGATTCAGCTCTGGCCGGTGGCGCCACGGGAGTTACCTGCCTGGATCAATGAACGTATGCATCGTGCAGGGTTGCTGCCTGATCGCGATGCGGTGCGGCTGATCGCTAACCGGGTCGAAGGAAATTTGCTTGCCGCCCAACAGGAAATCGAGAAACTTCGTCTGCTACATGGTGAAGGACCGGTGACGGCGGAAGACGCCGATGCTGCCGTCGCCGATTCAAGTCGTTTTGACGTTTACAAGTTGGTCGATGCAGCCGTTAGCGGCAATGCAGGGCGTGCAATCAGGGTGCTAGCCGGTGTCAGGGTCGAGGGTGTCGAGCCGGTGATTGTCATGTGGGCGTTGACGCGCGAGTTGCGCATGCTCGCCGGGCTATCCGACAACGTTCGGTCGGGAATGGATCTGAGTGCTGGTATGCGCAAAGCCGGCGTTTGGCAGAACAGGCAGGCGTTAGTGCGGGCCTGCATTAGCCGGCATCAAACAACCGACTTTTACCGGTTCCTCAAACTGACACGATCGGCGGATGCGGCTGCAAAAGGTCAGTTGCGTGGTGATCCTTGGCAGCTGGCTACACAAATTGTCATGGAACTTGCCGCAGGCGGGACTCGCGCCGCCTGACATATGGAGTAACACATTGAGCCCTATGGGAATATTTGGCGGTACTTTTGATCCGATTCACTACGGACATCTGCGCACGGCATTTGAAATGTTACAGGCACTACGATTCGACGAAGTCCGTTTCATGCCATGTGGAAATCCGCCACACCGTGGGACACCGAAGGCGGATGCCACCATGCGCCTGGAAATGGTACGGGTTGCGACCGAGGCGCAGCACGGGTTTGTTGTCGATGATCGCGAATTGCAACGAGATGGCCCTTCCTATTCGGTCGATACGCTGGCGGCCCTGCGCAGTGAATATCCACTGCGCCCGATTGGACTGATTATCGGTATGGACGCGTTCTTGAGCCTGCCGAAATGGTATCACTGGCAGGAGATATTGCAGCTGGCGCATATTGTCGTTGCGCATCGTCCCGGCTGGCGTGCACCCGACATGGGCCCGTTAGGTGACCTGCTGGCGGATCGGGGTACGCACAGAATTGGTGATTTGCATCAGGCGAAAGCGGGCCACATATATATTCACGACGTGACGCAACTCGAGATATCGTCCTCGGAAATTCGTGAGCTCGTTGCGGTGGGGCGTGATCCCCGTTTTCTGCTTCCGGATGCCGTACGTGATGTAATCGAAGCAACGAACTGCTATGCGGCGCTGCCGGCTGAAAGCCCAGGCGACGCACCTGTATAACGAAATTTCTTTTTGAACGGAACAATGAATGAACAGTGAACAACTCAGTCAACTAGTGGTTGATGCGCTCGAAGAGGTAAAGGCTAAAGATATTGTACGGCTCGATGTTCGTGACTTGACAACAGTCACCGACTACATGGTCGTTGCCAGCGGTACGTCCAATCGACACGTCAGTGCGCTTGCAGAGGCCGTCGCTGAGAAATCTAAAGCGGCGGGGCATCGTCCGGCCGGCATCGAGGGTGAGAGCGGCAGCGAGTGGGTCCTGCTTGACCTCGGCGATACGCTTGTTCACGTGATGCTGCCCCGCGTCAGGGAATTTTATAATCTCGAAAAGCTCTGGTCATTGAGTCCGGCGAAAGGCCGGGCTGCCACCGACGCCTAGCCATGCACGTGCGCCTGGTCGCGGTTGGCGATCGACAACCGTCGTGGGTCAGTTCAGCAGTTGATGACTATGTTTCGCGATTTCCGCGGCACTGGCGGTTCAAGCTGGATGCAATTGCGACCACAAAGCGTAACAAGAGTGAATCACGTGAGGTCGCCATGGATGCTGAAGCCGTTAAAATTCTGGCTAGAACGAAGCCAGCAGACTTTGTCATTGCACTGGACGAGCGTGGTCGTCAATCGACAAGTACGCAGCTGGCCGGCAAGCTCGAGGAGTGGCAAACAGTAGGTGCCGACCTGGTTTTCGTTATTGGCGGGCCTGACGGGCTCGCCAAAGACGTGCTGGAACGTGCAAATCATCGATTGTCATTGTCGCTGCTTACTTTGCCACACGGTTTGGCGCGGATTCTATTCGTAGAGCAACTTTATCGCGCGTGGTCATTTTCAGCCGGCCATCCCTACCACCGGGAATAACTATGGATCAGTTTGTACTTCACCTTGCATCAGCTTCGCCACGTCGTCGTGAAATACTGAATTCACTCGATGTCCGGCACAGCTTTGCAGGTGTCAATATCGATGAGACGGCACGATCGGGCGAAAAAGCCAGGGACCTGGTGTCTCGCCTGGCACATGAAAAAGCGTGCGCAGTCGGCAAGAATGAATACCTGGGATTGCCGATTTTGGCCGCAGATACGGTAGTGGTCGTCGATGAACAGATTTTCGGCAAGCCGGCGTCGAAAGAGCATGGCCTGGCCATGCTGGCTGCGCTGTCGGGGCGCGCACACCGGGTCCTGACCGCTGTTACATTGCGCTATGCGGGAGAATACGATGCACGTCTCTCGGAGACCGAGGTACGGTTCCGGGAACTGCATCCTGACGAGGCACATGCATACTGGCAGAGTGGGGAGCCCAACGGTAAAGCGGGTGCCTACGCGATCCAGGGATTGGGTGGCGTCTTTGTCGAGAGCATCAATGGCAGCTATTCAGGGGTGGTTGGTCTACCGGTGTTTGAGACCGCGGCCCTGCTGAGACCCGCAGGAATCCATGTATTGCCCGAACCATTGACGTCATGACCGAAGAATCGCCCAAGGAAGAGATACTGATCAACGTAACGCCGCGTGAGGTTCGCGCCGCATTGCTGGAAAACGGCGTTCTTCAAGACGTTCATATCGAGCGAGCTGCCCGCCGCGGTCTCATCAGCAACATATACAAAGGTAAAGTGTCGCGAGTGCTGCCGGGCATGCAGGCCGCCTTCGTCGATATCGGACTTGAGCGAACCGCATTCCTGCACGTTTCTGACATTGCCAAGCCGAATTCGGGAGCGAACGGACATGCTGAAGAAGTAACACCCAATATCAAGGATCTCGTGCGCGAGGGTCAGGATGTACTCGTACAGGTGGTTAAGGACCCTTTGGGCACCAAGGGCGCAAGGTTGACCACTTTTATTACGCTGCCGTCGCGATTCCTGGTGCTCCTGCCGATGGGTAGCGGTGTCGGTGTTTCGGCACGTATCGAGGAAGAGTCGGAGCGCGACAGGCTGAGATCGGAGCTTGAAAATATCCTCGGCGGGGACAGCCAACAGGACGGTGTGATCATAAGAACTGCCGCCGAAGGCGTTGGCCGGGATGCGTTACGGGCAGACCTCGCTTTTCTGCGTAAACTGTGGACGGCCATTCAGCTTCAGTGCAGCAAGGCTGCGGTAAAAACATTGGTACATGAAGATCTGCCTCTGCCGCTAAGGGTTTTACGAGATATGGTGACCGGCGACGTCGAGCGCATTCTGGTGGATTCTGCTGCCGACTACGAGAAGATGCGCTCATTTACAGAAAGCTTTCTGCCCGAACTGACACCCATCGTGGAGCATTATCAACGCCGGCGCCCTATTTTTGACCTGCACGGTACCGAGGACGAAATAAAAAAAGCGCTTGGCCGAAGTATTTCTTTAAAATCAGGTGGGTACGTTATTTTTGATCAGACCGAAGCGATGACGACCATCGATGTCAACACGGGTGGCTTCGTGGGACACAGAAACCTGGAAGAGACGATCTACCGGACCAATCTCGAGGCTGCGGTAACGATTGCCCGCCAATTGCGTCTAAGAAACCTGGGTGGAATCATCATCATAGATTTTATCGATATGGAGGAAGAAGATCATCGTGAGCGAGTGATGCAGGTTTTGGAGCAATCAATGTCGCGCGATCATGCGCGCCACCAGATAACGCCGGTATCGCCGCTCGGTCTGGTGGAGATGACGCGCAAACGAACGCGCGAAAGCCTGGGCCACGTGCTTTGCGAAGATTGCGATTATTGCGATGGGCGAGGATTCGTAATGACCGCGGCCACCGTTTGTTTTGAAATCTTTCGGGAAATCATCCGGCAGCATCGGCAGTTCCAATTTGACGAAGCGTTAGTGCTGGCACATCAGGATGTCATTGAGCTCCTGCTCGACGACGAGGCCAGGGGTCTAGCGGAGATTGAGAGTCAGATTGGCAAATCGATTCGCCTGCAACCCGAATCACTTTACCTGAAAGACCAGTTTGACGTCGTTCTCATATGATGACTGAGCGCTAACACAGACTATGAAGAGCTATCTGCAAAAATTGATCAAATTTATCGCGTACCTCGGTGCCGCGATTGTGATCATTCTTGCAATTGCGGTCGGTATTTTTCGCATGATGTTGCCACGACTTCCGGAGTACCAGGAAGAGATCAAGGGTTGGGCGAGTGCGGCGATCGGCATGGAAGTTGAATTTTCCGGCATGAATGCGCGCTGGCGTCTGAGCGGGCCGGAACTCAGTTTTTTTGACGCAGAATTGCAGCAACCGGAGACCGGCAAGAACCTACTGCGGGCCCAAGAAGTTAGCGTCGGTGTGGGACTTCTGCGCCTGATAGCGGATCGGGAACTGGTGGTCGATCGCGTGAGCATACGCGATACGCTAATCGATATCCGCCAGGACGAAGAAGGCGAGTGGTTGTTGCAGGGAACGCCGCTGGACGAACTTCTCGGCTCACGGGATTTGGCCGCACAGCAGGGGGGCAATGTCGAGGTGGTCGGCGAGAATATCGCGGTGGCGTATGAGCATCCGGCGACAGGCCAGGTGTTGCCACTGACAATCGAGTCACTGAGCGTCTTGCGCAAACAGGCGGAGCTGATTCTCGAGGGGAACATTGATCTTCCAGAGGAATTCGGCGGCAGGCTCGAGGTTTCGGCAACCCAGCTGGATCGGCACTACGACGACACTACCTGGCAGTTCTATGTGAAAGGCGATGCACTGGCTATTGCCGGCTGGTCGCGTCTGCAGCCAGTGGGGCTGCCATTCGTGGATTCGGGAACGCTGGATCTGAATCTATGGGTCGATGTTAGTGCCGGCAGGATCCTGCGGGCAACGTCAGACCTGCGGGTCAGGAATTTCCATGCAATCGGACCCGAAATTCTGGCGCCTGTCGATGTGCAGGGCGTTTTCGAGTATTCCACCGAGGCCGACGGCTGGCTGCTTGGCGCCAATCAGCTGCGCTTGTCTACCGCTGACGGCGACTGGCCGGAGTCCGAGTTGCAGGTGAGAATGATGCAGGGGCCTGATGGCGCTCTGGCCGGCCTTCGCACCAGCGCGTCATATTTCAATCTCGACGATCTGAAGTACATCATTGGCTGGTTACCCAGAGAACAGCAGGTAACGCTGATCGACTATAACCCGTCCGGCATCCTGCGCGATGCGACCGTGGAATTGACGGGAATGCAGTCGGATGATTTACAGTTCGACATCTCGGCAGATCTCGAGTCCGCAGGCATTGCATCGGTGGACAATAAGATCGGCGTGCGTGAACTTAGCGGCCGGGTTCGTGCCGATCGCGACGGTGGTCGCGTTGAGATTGAGTCCACAGATCTAAGGCTTGATCTGCGTGCACACCTGGCCGAAGTGCTGTTACTCGAAGACGCGTTTGGCACGGTCATCTGGCGGCGTAATGCTGCCGGTATGTTGGTGCTGTCTGACAGCGTGAGAATTCGCAACACCGATTTCGAAAGCCAGCTAAGTTTACAGGTCAGCGTGCCGGACGACGGGTCGGCGCCGGTCGTCGATTTTGACAGCAGCTGGAGCGTCTACGACCTGAGCACGATGCACCGTTATCTCCCGGTTCAACTGATCTCGCCCACGCTCCGCCAATGGCTTGCAGATGCATTGGTATCCGGGCGCGTCAATCGAGGCACGACTCGATTCAACGGTGCCCTCGACAGGTTTCCGTTCGACAGCGGCGATGGTGTATTTCGTATTGAAGCCCGCTTGCAGGACGCGATACTCAAATACTCAGATAACTGGCCGGCACCGGAATTCCGGCATCTCGATCTCGTCGTCGACGGAACTCGCTTGTACTCGCAAGTCAATTCTGCTGTCAATCTCGGCAATGAGGTCGAGAATGCGCAAATTGAGATCGCCGATCTCCGGGATCCGATACTGGAGATAGAGGCATTTGCAACTGGCTCGATGAAGACGATCCAGAACTACGTGGCCAACAGCCCGATAGACAAGGTACTCGGCGGACAGGGCGAGCGCGTCACGGTGGATGGTGGTGCATCTTTCAATTTGGAAGTTACCTATCCTATTCAGGACAAGGAGGCCTATGATTTCGCGACCCGGGTTCGATTGAGTGACGCAATGCTTCGCGTGGACGGCCTGGCAGCACCGATTACTGAACTGAACGGTGTCATCAGTGTGACGCGCGACGATGCGACCTCCGATTCCCTGATTGGCCGTTTTCTCGGTCAGAGCGTTGATCTTGATTTGCAACGTATCGGCGATGAGCAGTCGCCGTATAGCGTTATGCTAAACGCCGTTGGGCGTACGACTGCAAGTGCGCTGGAGGCTGAATTTGGTGCGCCAATCGGAAGTGTCCTTAGCGGCGACGCGGACTATGTCGCTACCGTGCGCTTCCCAAACGATCGCGGGCCGCAGCCGGGACCACTGCAAGTTCAGATTGAATCAGACCTGTTTGGCATTCAGTCCGATTTGCCTGCGCCGCTGGGCAAATCTGACGAAGAACCGTTGCCAATGACTTTAAATATCGAGTTCCCCGCGAAAGAACGCATTACCGCGGCGGGCACGTTTGCAGATGAGCTGAGTTGGCATGCAAACTTTCTGAAAGCAGACGATGCATGGGATTTTGATCGCGGTGTGCTGGCAATTGGTGGTGAAGCACCGCGTGATCCGGAAGTCCGTGGACTGCATATTCACGGTCCGACCGCCGATCTCGATTTGCATGCGTGGCTCGCCGCAGGGCGCAGCGGCGATCGGCAAATGGGCCTGGGTGAGCGCATTCGATCGATCGAAGTCGACGTGGATCGTTTCTACGCGATCGGCCAGAAGTTCACCGACCATCGTATTATCGTCAATCGTGGCGGTGCCGGCTGGCGGGTCCAGATGATCGGCGAAGAGGCCAACGGGCTCGTGACGGTCCCGTATGACTTTGACTCAGGGCGGCCAATGATCCTGGAAATGGAACGGTTGATCCTGCCCGGAGATGACGAAGTCGACAGTGGCGAGAGCAGCTTTATCGACCCACGTGTGCTGCCCGGGATCGCGATACAAGTACAGGATTTTGGCATCGGCAACCGCAGGCTCGGGCAACTTGAGGCGGATTTTGAAAAGACAAACAGAGGACTGGAGGCGTCAAACCTGGTTACCACGGATGCGACCTACACCATATCCGGCGGCGCCGGATGGATCGTTGATGCTTACGAGGAATCGGGACAGCGAACGTTTTTCGATGCGGAGCTAAAGAGCACAAATGCGCAAGAAACTTTTAATCGACTGGACTATGAGCCAGGGGTTATCGGCGATTCCATGGCAATCGATCTGTCGGTCGGATGGGCGGGCGGGCCGCGCAAGGACTTCATGGGCCTGATTAACGGCGACGTTTCCGTCAATTTGGGGGCCGGAAGACTAGTTGATGTGGAACCAGGTGCCGGTAGAGTATTTGGGCTGATGAGCTTTACCGCATTGCCGCGCAGGTTGGCACTCGATTTTCGCGACGTATTCGATACCGGCTTCAGTTTTGACCAGATAACCGGCAATTTTCGCCTCGTTAACGGGGAGGCGTTTACCTGTGACCTGACGGTTGCCGGCACCTCGGCCGATGTGGGCATCGTGGGACGAACCGGCCTTGTTGCGCGCGACTACAATCAGTCAGCAATCGTCAGCGCGAATGTGGGCAATACCTTACCAGTGGTAGGCGGGCTCATCGGAGGCCCGCAGGTAGCGGCAGCGTTATTCGTTTTCTCACAGCTTTTCAGGAAACCGCTCAAGGACGTTGGCCAGGCCTACTATTCGGTTGCTGGTTCGTGGGACGAGCCCGTTATCGACCGGGCAGACTCGCAGCGCTTCGTGGAAACGAGTAGCCTTGCCAGCTGTATTGATGTTTCGCAATAAATCAGGACGATCCAACCTTGACCTCTGCCAGCAAAGACACCTCCGCCATCGACACCGTAAAGTCGCAGCTGCTATTGCCCGCAGGACTCGATGAGAACCATATCGCGTCCGCACTGGGTACTTTGTACATGCGCGATGTTGACGCCGCTGATCTATATTTCCAGGTGAGTCGCAGCGAATCCTGGACGGTCGAAGACGGCATTCTGAAAGAGGGCAGTTTCAGCCTGGACCAGGGTGTTGGCGTGCGCGCTGTATGCGGTGATAAGACCGGGTTTGCCTATTCAGAAGAATTGATTCTGCCTGCATTACAGGGTGCGGCGGATGCCGCACGCGGCATATCACGCCAGGGACAGTCGCGATCGGTGCAAATTGCATCTGTCGCGGAGTCGCCGAGCCTGTATCCGGCGACCGATCCAACCACCAGTATCAGCGACGACCAGAAAAAGGCGTTGCTCGGCAAAATTGACGAGGAAACGCGAAAACTGGATTCGCGGGTGGAACAGGTCATCGTCAGTCTGAGCAGTAACCAGGACCTTGTTCTGATCGCCGCCGCCGACGGTACGCTCGCGGCCGATGTTCGTCCACTGGTAAGACTCAATGTCACTGTGATTGTTGCCGAAAACGGTAAGCGTGAGCAAGGTTATTCCGGAGGCGGCGCGAGAGCAGATCTAAGCTATTTTCTCGAAGGCGATAGAGCAATGGGCTACGCTCGCGAAGCGGTTCGTCAGGGCATTGTCCTGCTCGAGGCGAGCCCGGCACCTGCAGGCACAATGCCGGTCGTATTAGGTGCAGGGTGGCCCGGCATATTGTTGCATGAGGCAGTCGGGCACGGCCTTGAAGGTGATTTCAATCGGAAGGGAACGTCAGCGTTCAGCGGTCGGGTCGGCGAGACAGTGGCAACGCCCCTGTGCACCATCGTCGACGACGGTACATTGCCGAATCGCCGCGGCTCGCTGGCGGTGGATGACGAAGGCACGCCGGGTGGATACAACGTGTTGGTAGAAGACGGCGTCCTCAAAGGCTACATGCAGGACAGGATGAATGCGCGTCTGATGGGTGTCGCGCCGACGGGCAATGGTCGACGAGAATCGTTCGCCCATATTCCCATGCCACGAATGACAAATACTTACATGCTGCCTGGCCCGCACGACCCGGAAGAGATCATTCGATCCGTTGACAAGGGACTGTACGCACCCAATTTTGGTGGTGGCCAGGTCGACATTACGTCCGGCAAATTCGTGTTTTCGGCCAACGAAGCGTATCTCATCGAAAACGGCAAGGTGACGACGCCAGTGAAAGGCGCGATGCTGATCGGAGATGGCCCGGAAGCGCTCGGCCGCATATCCATGCTGGGCAACGACCTGGCGCTCGACGAGGGCGTAGGCACTTGTGGCAAGGATGGCCAATCGGTTCCGGTCGGCGTTGGCCAGCCCAGCATGCTGATCGACGAGTTGACGGTTGGCGGCACTGCCTGATCTCCAAATGAATTGACATAAGTGAAAAACTAGACGGAATCGTGCTTCCCTGTTGTGATTTTCTTCACTGCGATTTCATTATGTCCATAGTATGGTTACCGCTCGGCCTGAATCGAAACAACTGGTCTTACAAGGAGAGATAGCAGTGGGTTTTGAAAGCACAATAACAGAGCAGGACATGGACGCTAATGCCCGCCAAATTGTTCAGAAATTCAAGCACAACGGGCTCGATAGCGAGCCTGACCTGGATGTCGACGGACTCTCCGATTCTATTGCCGCGCGCCTAAAGCGTTTTCTCGCTTTCGGCCGCGAGTGAGTCGCGGCAACACTCAGAATTAAGCCGCTTTAGCGACATTTCGAGAATATCCCCGCACGCCACTGGACTCGGACCGTGAGCCTGTGGAGAATGGACCGCGCAAGATAAACGGGGGATGGCGAAATGTGGGTGTCCAAACCAATATACGAAAGCCTGCCATATTTCTATTTGGCATCAGGCGGTGTGTCGCTGCTTGCCTCGATGTATTTGAACCATTGGCACTGGCCAACAATATGCTTTGTGGTTGGTATTGGCTCGCTCGTCGGCGGGCTGGTTCTGCTCCTGAAACGACGTGATTATAGGCATCATGAGCATCGCGGACTGAAATTCCGCGAGGACTGAGCGGCGCGCTTCAGGCTTCCTGGATTACCGAATCGTCTTCGTCAGACTCTTCGTCTTCGTCGGCATCGCGAAGATCGTGATAGACCAGTTCGTGAATGCCGACTGATACGATGTCGCCGTCGACCAGGTTTCTTCTCTTGATGGCTGTCTCACCGATGAAAATACCGTTGGTGCTATTGAGATCTTCCACCATGCATCCGGATTCGTTGCTGACGATTTGGGCGTGGTGACGACTGATATATTTGCTGTCGATGTAGATTTCATTGTCCGGCGAGCGGCCGACAATGACACGCCCTGCCTCAAAGTGATAATCGGCAATGACTTGCCCTTCCATGCGAACCTCGATACGCGTCAGGTAATCATCCGAGACCTGTGCCGGCACGACCAGTTTGGGCAGGACCCGGTGTGAGCCGGTCGTGTCTTCATGTTCCTGCCAGCCTAGCTCCGCCGCCGTGGCTTCGATATCGTCGCCGCTAATCTGCGTTTTTTCATCCGCGAATCCGACCAGCAAGGCGGAATCGCAGATGGTGTTGACCAGCCTGGGAACGCCGCCTGAGTACCGGTAAATGACCGGGAAGGCGCTTGCGTCAAATAGATTGGCATCCTCGCAGCCGGCGACTCGCAGCCTGTGTTCCACATATTCGCGCATGTCGTCGCTGCTCAATGCGCCCAGGTGAAAGCGTAATCGAACCCGCTGCACCAGTTGCTTGAGACGGTCACTGTCGAGCTTGCCTTTCAATTCCGGCTGACCCGCCAGGATGATGCGTAACACTTTTTCCGAAGTAGTCTCGATACCGGAAAGCATGCGGATTTCCTCGAGCACCTTGGTACCCAGGTTCTGTGCTTCATCGACAATCAGGATGACTTTCTTTCCGGCTGCATATTGCTCGATCAGGAACATGTTGAGCATGTCCAGCAATTCGACTTTCTTTTTGTTAAATGGTTTGAAGCCGAATTCGGTCAGCACCGCCTGGAGAAACTGGGTTGCATTGAGCTGCGTCTGAGACACCACCGCGTAAACCACGTCGTCTTCAAGCTCGCTCAGGAATGATTGCAAAAGCGTCGTCTTGCCTGAGCCGATTTCGCCCGTTATGACAACAAAGCCATCAGACAACCAAATCGTAGATTCCATGTAGGCTTTGGCCCGCGCGTGCTGCTTGCTCCAGTACACAAATTCTGGATCTGGCGTAAGGCCGAACGGCGGTTTTTCGAGCTTGTAGTGTTCCAGGTAGGACATTCCGATATCTATTCTTATTTGTCGTGCTGGTCGGACCATTCTGACCGGACCATATAAGTGTACCCGGATTATGCGTCAATCGGCTATTTGAAACTGCGATCTCCGTCCTGAGTTCGATTGAGACGCGGGTCCTTTTTATACTACCTCACAAGTTTTTCGGCGATTTTACTTAGTGCATCGTCCCGTTCGGAAACTGAATCAGCCAGCACGGTGATGTGACCGAGTTTGCGGCCTGGCCGCGGTGATTTCCCATAGTCATGCAGGTAGCAGGTGCTGCCCTCGGTCTGCGGCAGAACACCTGGCATGGTGCCGATCAGGTTGATCATGCCGGCACAGCCTCGCATAGTCGACTCGCCAAGCGGCATGTCGAGAATCGCCCGCAGATGATTCTCGAATTGGCTGGTCTCTGCACCCTCGATTGTCCAGTGACCGGAATTATGGACACGCGGCGCGAACTCATTGGCCAGCAGGCGGCCTTCAATTTCAAATAATTCCAGCGCTAGTGTCCCTACATAGTTAAGCCGGTTCAATAAATCGGTAAGATAGCCTTGCGCGACGATATCCAGGGCAGATCCGTCCGCGGGTGCGCGCGACACATTAAGGATGCCATTCCGGTGTTGATTCTCGGACAGGGGATAGATGCAGATCTCGCCTTGTACGCTGCGTGAACCAATAACCGAGACTTCCCGATCAAACGGTACCCACTGTTCAGCAATAAGGTCCTTGTTTCCCAAACCCGTGACCGCCTGCTCGAATTCGCCGCGCTTGCGAACTATTTGCTGACCCTTGCCGTCGTAGCCCAGTCGCCGGGTCTTGAGCACAATGGGCAAACCAATCTCGACGGCTGCCTGCTCCAGGTCAGCAACGGAGTCAATGGTAAGAAACTCGGGGACGGGGATGCCGATCGAGGTAAAAAGCTGCTTCTCAGCGAGCCGGTCCTGCGCATGCAGCAGTGCTTCTGCCGGCGGATATACCGGGGTGTCCATTGCAATATTATCCAGCGCTGCCACGGGAACATTTTCAAATTCGTACGTGATCAGATCGCTCATTGATGAAAGTTTTGCGAGGCCCTCCTGGCTATCGAACGGGTACCGGAGAACTTTCCCTGCGGCGGCGGCCGGCGGACTGTCGGCCGGGTCGAGGAAGATGAACTCGAGCCCCAGCGATTGTCCAGCGAATCCCAGCATCTGCCCAAGTTGCCCCGCGCCAATAATGCCGACCGTCTTCGTCACAGCTTATCCACAGCAACTACGCGTTGAAACGACTATGTATGCAGGTCGGGTGCCGCCAGTACGGACTGCGTCTGACGCTTGCGATAGTCATCCAGCGATGTTGCGATTGCACTATCAGACGTTGCCAGTATGGCGGCGGCAAGCAACGCTGCATTGATGGCGCCGGCTTTGCCGATCGCCATGCAGCCTACGGGCACGCCGCCTGGCATCTGGGCAATCGAGAGCAACGAGTCCATACCTTTTAGCGCTTTTGATTCAACCGGCACGCCGAGCACCGGTAGTCGCGTTTTGGCGGCCGTCATGCCCGGCAGGTGTGCTGCTCCGCCGGCCCCGGCTATGATTACTTTCAAGCCCCTCGCTACCGCGGTTTCCGCATACTCGAAGAGGAGATCCGGAGTTCGATGTGCGGACACTACGCGTACCTCGAAATCGATCTCCAGGTTTTCCAGGGTCTCTGTTGCATGACGCATCGTGTCCCAGTCGGACTTTGATCCCATGATGATGCCAATCTGTGCCGTCATAAAAACTGCCAGCCGCCTCGCGAATAAGAGGATAATTCTATATTGCCGGAAAGCTCACTGCAGTAGAAAGTAGACACCTGCCTACTCAGCCTTGCCTTTCTGCTGCGTCGATCTGAGGTCCTTGTGGATCTCCCGAAAAGCTCTGCGTAGTGCAACGCGTCGAGCAGTGTCGTTGGCCGCTGCCGACCAGTCGCTGAGGGCGTCTGCAAGTAAGGGATTGCGGTATCCCGCTACGTGATTAAACTCATCAAGAGCGGCCTTGCCGCCACTCGTCAGCCGCTCCCGCCATTTTTCAGCCCGGCGAAATATGTCTTTCTCCAGGCGCGCATCTCTGCCGTAAGCATCGAGAGCGGCTGCGATTGGTGCCGGATCGACAGTGCGCATCAGCTTGCCGATAAGCTGTTTCTGGCGGCGTAAAGCGCCATTTGATCGAATCGATTTAGCTGCAACAATCGCGTCATGCAATACCTCGTCGAGCCCTATGTTTGCGAGCTGCTCAGGCGCCAGCGCGATCAGTCGCTCGCCCAGTGTTTGCAGCGCCAGGTATTCTCGTTTGCGAGCGGATTTACTGGGCTTTGAATTCATTTCGCTGTGAGTTACTGTGCCATCCGGCGCTGCCTCTGTCAGAAGCTGCACAATAAGAAAGATAGGTGTCAATTTCCACATGAATGCAATATCGGAACGCAAAGCGCTGGATAAGGGCGAACTCGAGGACATCGTCCGGGTTGTGCTGGGCGAGGCAGAGTCCCTGGGAGCCGACCAGGTCGAGGTTGCGGCCAGTCACGATATTGGGCTGGCGGCTACAGCAAGATTGGGTGAAGTCGAAAGCCTCGAGTACACGAACGATCGTGGCGTCGGTGTCACGGTTTACAAAGACCAGAAAAAGGGCAGTGCGAGCACGTCAGATTTCAGCCTGTCGGCGCTCAAGGAGACGGTTGCCAAAGCGTGTTCATTCGCAACCTTTACCGCTGCCGACGAGTGCTCGGGACTTGCCGACGCCGAGCGAATGGCCGTGACCATTCCGGACCTTGATCTCGCTCATGAATGGGACTTGCAGGCGGAGGAGGCGATTCGTATTGCCATCGAGTGCGAAGACGCCGGGCGCGCATTTGACGCAAGAATTACAAATTCTGAAGGTGCAACAGTGGGCACGAGCAGCGGTGTTCGCGCCTATGGCAATACACACGGCTTTCTTGCCAGCTATCCGAAAACCAGTCATAGCGTCAGCTGTGTGGTCGTGGGCGAGGAAAACGGCAGCATGGAGCGCGATTACTGGTATACCACTGCGCGTGATGCCGCGACCCTGGAATCTCCGGCCAGCGTTGGTACGACTGCAGCAAGACGAACGGTTGCACGACTTGGCGGCAGAAAAATCGAGACTGGTACCGCGCCGGTCATCTTCACGCCGGATACCGCGCGCGGCTTTATCGGCCACGCGATCGGGGCGATCTCTGGTGGATCGCAGTACAGGCGCTCGTCGTTTCTGCTCGACGCAGCTGGCGAGAAACTATTTCCGGACTTCGTCCAGATTCAGGAACGCCCGCATATTGCCGCTGCGATGGCCAGCGCACCCTACGATGCGGAGGGCGTTGCTACGGCAGACCGGGATATCGTTGTCGACGGTGTTCTGCAGGGCTATGTGCTCAGTTCATACTCTGCGCGTCGATTAGGGTTGGACACGACCGGCAATGCGGGCGGCACACATAATCTCATTGTTCCCGGCAACAGCGGAGACCTGGACAGTATTATCCAGGACATGGGAACCGGACTCCTGGTTCACGAACTGATTGGCCAGGGCGTCAATATGGTTACTGGTGATTATTCACGCGGTGTTGTCGGATTCTGGATCGAGAATGGTGCAATCGCCTATCCCGTTCATGAAGTGACCATTGCAGGCAATCTGCGAAATCTGTATCAGCAAATTGTCGCGATCGGCGATGACCAGGATCTGCGGGGCGGGATACGGTGCGGTTCGTTGCTCGTGGACAGCATGACCATTGCAGGCGCCTGATCCGCTACTCCGACTTTTCCTGAGCGTCGAGGAAATCAGACAGTGTGCGGTCGCCAACGACGCTGAAAACTGCCGCGTCGAGTTTGCTGCCAATTTCGTCAATCGATGCTGACCATTTCGGATCCCGATGTGAACCCGTTTCGCCTTTAGCGCGAACAACATCGAGAATTTCGGCCAACGGGATGCGTGACATTTCGCGACCTGGCAAGAGATTTTCGTTCTCGGTGGACGTAATCAGCCCTGCATTTTCGAGAGACGCAATGATGTTGGTCAGCGCAATCGACGGAATCTTGATTCGATCGCTTAACTGACTCGCGTTGATAGAGCCGTCCGGGTCACGAAAGGCCATTCCGATGTGCAGCATTGCGTTGAGCGCGAGGCGTTCGCGCATCGCGTTCGATAAGCGCGGCTCCTGCCGACCATTGCGAAGAAAAGCCGGCCGCTGATGGTAAAATGCCAGCTGCGCGCCGATGAGCAGGATCAGCCAGTTCAAATACAACCAAAGCAGGGCACTGATAGCGACCGCAAATCCGGCATAGATTTGTGCCGTACGCGATGCATACAAAACAAATGTGGCGAAAATGGCGCCAACTGTCGCCCACATGAATCCGCCGGCAATACCGCCGACCAGCGCCGATGTAAATTTCACTTTCGTGTTCGGCATGAACATATAGAGAAACGTGAACACGCCGGAAATAAGCAGGTAGGGCACCAGTTTACCTGCCACGACGAAAATCGGTCCGAGCGCTTTGTTGTTCAGAATGAACTGCACGACAGTGACGCTCTGAATAGATGTCAGAATTCCAAGTGCCGTAACCATTAGCATCGGACCGACCAGCAGCACGATGAGGTACTCAGTGAATCGCCTCGCAAAATTGCGCGGCTTCGCGACATACCAGACGTAGTTAAAGCTCTCTTCTACTTTTTGTACCGTGGTAATCGCGGTGTACAGGAAGACTGCCAGGCCCACGCCGCCTAGCACCCCTCCGCGAACATTGTCGACGAGCTCCAGAATCTGATTGGTAATCTGCTCGCCTTGTTCACCCAGCGGTGCCAGCAGCGCCGACAAATGCGGTTCCAGCTCGTTAAATATGCCGAACCCTTTAAGAATCGCGAAACTGAATGCCAACAGCGGAACGACGGACAGGAGCGTAGTGTAGACAAGGCTCATTGCGCGCATGGTCAGCTGTCCGGAGAAAAAATCTCGCAGCATCGCGTACAGATACCGCAGCGCAATCGCCAGCACCCTGCCGGGTGCACCGGCGCCGGACAGATCTTTGCCCCAGACCAGGCGATCAACGTATTCGTGCAGGCGTGCAATCAAGGTTTACGGGCTCTCGTTGCGTGGATGCGGGCATTGTACAGTGAGGCTGCCCGCGGAACCTTGAACTCCGTTTGGGTTTGCGGCCCAAGCTTCCTCTAGTCGTCCGGCTGGCCGGTCAGTATCTGCAATGCCTCGCGGTACTTGTCGCCCGTATGCTGTATCACCTCAGGCGGAAGCGCTGGTCCGGGAGCAGTCTTGTTCCAGTCCAGCGTTTCCAGGTAGTCACGCACAAACTGTTTGTCAAAGCTGGGCGGGCTTAAGCCCACGTTGTATTCTGCCGCTGGCCAAAAGCGTGACGAATCGGGTGTGAGCATTTCATCGATAATGTACAAACGTCCTTCGTCGTCCTGTCCGAATTCGAACTTGGTATCGGCAATTATGATGCCGCGCTGCAAAGCGTAAGCGGCTGCACGTTCGTAAATGGCAATGGACAGTTCGCGAACCGTATTCGCCAGGTTTTCTCCGATCATCGACACAACGCGCTCGAAGCTAACATTTTCGTCATGATCGCCAACCGCCGCCTTGGTTGCAGGTGTGAAAATCGTCTCCGGAAGGCGCGCTGCCTGCTCGAGCCCCGCCGGCAGTTCGATGCCGCAGACACCCCCGGTCTGCTGGTAATCCTTCCAACCCGAGCCGATCAGGTAACCCCGAACAACTGCTTCGATTGGCAGCGGGTTCAGTCGTCGGACGAGCATCGCACGACTGCTTAACATCGTAGCGATTTGCTCGTCATCAACCGCAGCAGCGAGCGCCATATCCGTGAGGTGATTCGGCACCAGGTCTTCCATCATGCCGAACCAGAAATTGGACAGTTCAGTAAGGACCTGGCCCTTGCCGGGTACCGGGTCTGGCAGAATGACGTCATAGGCGGACAGGCGGTCAGTTGTGACCATCAGCAAGTGGTCGTTATCTACGGCATAGATATCGCGAACTTTGCCGCGTGCGATTCGCGTCAATCCGGGTATGTCGGATTCGAAAAGTGCGTCTGGGAGATTCATCGTGCGTCTGGCTTGAGATTGGCGGCTGATGATGGCGTTTCGTGCCGTTTGAGGCAAGTCGCCAGGTTAGGAATCACGACCGGCTGCGGTTAGCATTGCGACATGATTCAGTTGCCAGTCATTGGAACTCCCGCTAATGCAGTATTGGGGTAAGGTCGTCGGCGCGCTTGCCGGACTGGCAACCGGGCGTCCATGGATGGCACTCATCGGCGTTGTGCTCGGTCATCAGTTCGATCGCGGTTTCGCGGACCGATTCACAAAGTTCGGCGACGACGTCTCCAATGGTCGATTGGAGCAGTTGTCCGCGCAATTTGTGCAGAGTCTGTTCAGGACGATGGGCCATCTTGCAAAAGCCGATGGCCGTGTATCTGAAGATGAAATCCGCGCGGCGCGGGCACTAATGCACCGGCTGGGCCTTGGACCGATTGAAACAAGACAGGCGATTGCATGGTTTGAAGCGGGCAAGGCGCCCGGATTTCCTCTTAAAACGACGCTACGCAAACTCCGCGCCGAGAGCGCGCGTAAAGCGGAAACGCGCATGCTTTTTTTGCGGTTGCTGATGGAAGTCGCGCTGTCAAAGCCGTCCCTGCATCAACGTGAGCGCGCTGCACTGTGGACGATTTGCACAGAGTTGAATATTGGCCGGGTAGAGTTGGCGCAGCTTGAGGCAATGCTGCGCGCCCAGAGAGGATTTCGGCGTTCTGCCGCCGGCAACGCCGATGCGTGCAGGGTCGACGCAGCCTACGCGACGCTGGGTATTGAGAAGTCTTCATCCAACGACGAAATCAAGAAAGCGTACAGGCGACTGATGAACAAGAATCATCCGGACAAGATTGCGGCTGATAATCCCGACAAGGCCGCGATCAACGAGGCGGAACGACGAACACGGGAAGTTCGTGGCGCCTACGAAATGCTGAAATCACGGCGCAGCATCCGCTAGAAAATTTTCTGCTAAGGTCGCGTAATTAACGAGAGGGACATCTTGTGGAACCATTGATCGCACCATCCATCCTGTCTGCCGACTTTGCCCGCCTGGGGGAAGATGTAGCGAATGTACTCGAAGCGGGCGCCGATATTGTGCACTTTGACGTAATGGATAATCATTTCGTGCCCAACCTGACGATCGGACCGATGATCTGTGATGCTCTGCGCAGCTACGGCATCAAAGCGCCTATCGACGTCCATCTTATGGTCGAGCCGGTGGACCGGATCATTCCGGATTTCGCTAAAGCCGGTGCCAGCATCTTAACGTTTCATCCGGAGGCAAGCTCGCATGTGCATCGCACAATCGGGCTGATCCGGGAGCAGGGATGCAAGGCGGGCCTGGTTTTCAATCCTGCTACACCGCTGAGCTGGCTCGATCATGTCATCGACGATCTGGACATGATCCTGTTGATGTCAGTGAATCCGGGATTTGGTGGTCAAAGCTTCATCGATTCTTCACTCGCCAAACTCGCCGAGGCGCGTGCGCGCATCAATGACAGCGGTCGCGCTATTCGTCTCGAAATCGATGGCGGAGTGAAAACCGATAACATTCGTGCAATCGCCGCCGCCGGGGCAGATACGTTCGTTGCGGGATCAGCCATATTTGGCAGCGAAGATTACGCTGCGACGATTGCGACGATGAAGACGGAGATCGCGGCTGCAACCGCAACATAGGACGAATCGCGGGGGAAGACGACCCTCCGTTTGTTCCCCCCCTTCTTTCGACCGTAGGAGCGACTTTAGCCGCGATTCCTAACTGGATAACAGCGGTGTCAGGCGTGTTTTTCTGACCGTGCACTAAAGATCAATCCGCGACCTTCTCTGGACGAAACTGTCAGATGGAGGCGGATTGGGCTTTAGCCGCGATTCCTAAGCCCTGTTAAATCTTGCGATTCGGCCTGGCGCCGTAAACGACGATCGTTTTGCCGCTCGCAGATACGAGACCCTGCTCTTCGAGTACCTTTAAGACCCGGCCCGCCATCTCCCTGGAACAACCAACCAGACGACTCAATTCCTGGCGACTTACCTTGATCTGCATGCCGTCGGGATGGGTCATCGCATCAGGTTCGTTGCATAGATCCATGATTGCGTGCGCAACGCGACCGGTCACATCCACGAACGCAAGATCGCCGAGTTTGCGATTGGTGCGGTCGAGACGTGTCGCGAGCTGCGTCGCGAGCTCAAAGACAAGACCGGGGCTTTCGCTCGCGATCTGGCGGAATCGCGGGTAGGTCATTTCGGCAATTTCGCATTCCGTACGAGTACGGACCCACGCGCTACGCGTTGGCTGCTCGTAAAAAAGCCCCATTTCTCCGAAGAACTGCCCCTTGTTCAGGTAGGCCAGCACCATTTCATTGCCGTCCTCATCTTCGATCATGACCTCAACTGAGCCGTCGACGATGTAATAGAGAACGTCAGGCAGGTCGCCCGCATGAATCATGACTGTTTTGGAAGGAACTGTGCGAACGCGGCAGTAGCTCAAAAACCGATTGATAGCCGGTACGTCACTGATATTCTTCGCAGTTGTTTGCATGTAATAGCCCTCGACGAAGTGTCGTCAATCCTGTCAATCAGACCGCCTCTAAAAAGCTAAGTCCGTAATTTCTCTTGAAATATCGCTCAAAACTTGATCCGACGGGATTATATTGAATCACGCATTGCTACACCAGCAATATCAGACCCTGTACGCGGTCGCTGTCATCACTTTCGCAACCACGCGCATCAATTCTCGAATCGGTAGTGGCAATTCAGCCGCACCGGCCGCATGTGCGTTCGCGCCGTGCGCTTCTTCCTCTTCGCGCATCTGGCCTACGATCGTGCGGCTACGCCGGTCTTTTTCGGGCAGTTCCGCAAGATGTCCGGCCAGGTGCTGTGCAACCTGGTGTTCGGTTTCCTCGATAAAACCCAGCGACCATTTGTCGCCCAGTATCCCGCTGGCTGCACCCATCAGGAAAGCGCCGCTGTACCAAACCGGGCGCAATGCACTGGGTTGGGAATCCAGTTCCTCCAGGCGTTGCTCGCACCACGCAAGGTGATCGAGCTCCTCATCGGCGGCATGTTTGATCTGGGCTTCAATGGCCGGGTCCCGAGCGACCGCTGCGTGGCCCTGGTAGAGCCCTTGCGCCGCAACCTCGCCGGCATGATTGACACGCATGAGCCCGGCAGCGTGTTTTTTATCCTGGTTGCTCAATTCGGCTTCCCGAACGCCTGCAGCCGGATACGGTCGCGTCGCAGTCGCTGGACCCGCGCTCAACGTTCGCAGTGCGCCGTCGAGGCCCCCAATAAAGCGGTCCATTGTGCTGAAATGTCGGTCTCCCACGGGCGGAATTATAACCACGATTCCAGCCGCTGCATCGAAAACAGTGCTTGCGCATATCCTGCGACCAATGATTAATGTTAACTATATGAAAAATAAATAGATTTCGATCATTTCATAGAAACCCGGATTTTGCTCGAAATGTCCCTGATGGTTTGCATTGCGCCAGCCCGTCGAGTAGAATTTCGCGCCTTTCGCCGGGGCTCGATGGGTAAACGCCCGCACCGGCAACGGGCCGCGGTCAAAACGCCGCAAATAAGCCTGATTACGTTCCCAACTGGAAATAGAGATCATGAAGACCTTTTCTGCCAAGCCGGAGGAAGTACGCCGCGATTGGTATGTGGTTGACGCCACAAACAAAACCCTTGGCCGTCTGTCGACGGAAATTGCCCGTCGATTGCGAGGAAAACACAAGCCCGAGTACACGCCGCATGTTGATACCGGTGACTATATTGTCGTCGTAAACGCGGAGAAAATACGAGTGACCGGCAACAAATTGAAGGACAAAATGTACCATCGCTACACCGGTTACGTGGGCAATCTTAAGTCGATGCCGCTTGAAAAACTGATGAGCGAGACACCGGAGCGAGCGATTCAGTATGCCGTTAAGGGCATGTTGCCGCGTAACCCCCTGGGGCGCCAAATGTTGTCCAAATTACGCGTATTTGTGGGGCCTGAGCACAATCATGAAGCTCAGCAACCGATCCCACTGGAAATCAACGCCTGAGCGGTTGTCGCGAAAGGTGAGAGGCATTCAAGATGAGTAATACACATTTTTATGGCACGGGCCGGCGAAAGTCATCGACCGCCAGGGTTTTCCTGAAAAACGGTTCCGGCGAAATAAAAGTGAATAACCGGCCGCTGGACCGATTCTTTGGACGGGAAACCGCGCGAATGATTGTTCGCCAACCGCTTGAGTTGATAAGCATGACGGAAAAATTCGACGTCAATGTTACGGTGAGAGGTGGTGGCACGACCGGGCAGGCCGGTGCTATTCGCCACGGATTGACGCGTGCGCTGATGCAATTTGACGAGTCGCTGCGACCGACGCTACGCAAGGCCGGGTTTGTAACTCGCGATGCTCGCGAAGTTGAACGCAAGAAAGTGGGTCTTCGCAAAGCAAGGCGCGCGACGCAGTACTCCAAGCGCTAGAGGCCTTTTTCCACTTAATCGCTCGGCTCGATACGAGTTAGTAGCCGACTTGCTCGTAGCACTGTCTGCTGGAGTTAGGCGCTAAAGATCGATTCTCACCAACCGTTTATGCCCTGACAGGAACCGTGGGAGAATCGGGGGTTCGACTAAATTGCGTCAGCAATTTTGGACGGCGAAGCCGCCCGTAGGGCGAGGGCCGTGCGGCCCGAGTCAATCCCGACGCTTCAGCTAACA
>JBPCYD010000247.1:0-2824 GCA_051007895.1 Woeseiaceae bacterium | reverse complement strand
AGACTAACTGAGCGACCCCCGGAGGAAGTTTTCATGGATGTCGTTCTCGATCAGGAGGGTCGTGGCATCGTCATCGACTGGAATAACGAAGAGGACACCCTTCGCCAGGTCCTCGCCCAGCCTTACGTTGCAGGGGGCACCGATGGCAGTGCGCTCGATCTTGATTCCGAGAACCTGCCACCGCTCGTACATCCGCGGCACATCGGCACGGTACCTAAACTCCTCGGCACCTATGTACGCGACGAGGGATTGCTGACCTGGGGAGAGGCCATCCGCAAGCTGGCTTCACTTCCGGCTGACATTCTCGGGCTCAAGGACCGCGGCAGGCTGGCCGATGGAATGATGGCCGACATCGTCGTCTTCGATCCGGAGACCATCGAGGACAGGGCATCATTTGCAGACCCTTTTCACTATCCCGTAGGCATGCGTTACGTGTTCGTTAACGGTACCGCTGTCGTCGATGGCGGCGACTATACCCGCGAACTGCCTGGCCGTGCACTGCGCGGCCCGGCGTTCGACGGACAGCAAGACTGATTGCCAGAACCGATTTTTTGGAAGGCCGACAATCTCGACTCGACCCCTTATTGTGTCGTGTCAGATTACGTCGGGCCGCCTGGAGATCTCAGTCTTGACGCAATACACCGGTGAGCGTCAGCACAACAACCGCCGATAGAGCTGCTCCTGCGATGACATAGATACTGTGCAACAACAGCCACAACCAGCGAACCGGACCTTCGGGTGTAAACCGGCAACGCAAGTCCTGAGCGAGGTCGATAACCGGCAAGGCAGCGTCAAGTGCATAATGAAAGACGTCCAGGCCCGGACAGCCTTCTGCCGTGTTGAGTTGTGCAATGTTGAACGCTAACCGGTAAGTTGTGGGTTCGGGCGAGTGCTCGACCGGCACAAACGGTTGCTGGAAAGCAAACAATGCAGTCGCGTACATTGCAGTGCCGAGAAACACAAAGATAAGAAATGAGCATATGGCGCGACTTGTCGAGTAGCCATGCTTGCTAACAAGCATCAACAACCTCGGGAACAGTCGGGCCCACGGTTTGTCGATCCGTGATGCAAGACGCATGCGGATTTTCTCGACCGCCACTGCGTTGGCCTCGCGTGCGAGGCCATGCTGGCGCAGAACTTGACTGAGTTTTTCGTACGGCTGCGGCCGGAAACTCCTCGGATCCGGTTTACCGTCTGGAAATTGACGACGTAACCAGATAATGCGTTCTGCTGTCACCTGGTCACCTCTAATGTGGCGAATCCGCTCGTATGTCGCACCATCAAGATCGAGAAACCCATGCGCCGGCCAGCCGGTTTCGATATTGTCGAAGAGGGCATTGCATTGTGTGCCGGTCAATAGGAACCAGCCGCGAACCGAACTTAGCGGAGCGTCCGCCGAAGTCGAATCGATTTCGAGCACGCCAATGTTATTGAATGCAAGGGCGTTCGAAATTCTTACCTGCTGCAGGTTAATCGCAATCGGACCGCCCTTTCCAAGCAGGCCCGTGTAATCAGGACCAGGTACCAGGCGTGCGTTGCTCATATAGAAGCTGCCGCCGATGACTGCCGTCAGGAAGTTCAACCTGCCGCATGCCTCAAACGGGTTTCCATCGTCGTCCGCTATGAGAGCGACGGTCTCCACCTTCAGATCCTCACAATGCAATGCACGTCCACCCGAGTTAATCAAACGTGCCCCACCACAATTCAGATCGCCGGTAATCTGTGCGGCAACGAATACGACTTCGCCGTGGGCTTCACAGCGAAAACCAGAAGCCGGTCTCATATCGACATTGCTGCCGACCGTAATAGATCGTCCGCTTAATGCAGGTTCGTCTCGACCGTCGAGTAGCGCACCAGCCACGCAAACTTCTCCGTCGATTCGGGCGCCGTCAAGCCTGACGGTGCCAGTGGCGCTGAAACGCGATTGTTCATTCGACGATAGATTCAGCTTACCGCCAATGCGTGCGTTGCTGAGATATATCGAGCATTGACCGACCTGACTAATTTCGGACTCATAGTCGTGTCCGCCCGAAAATTTCGAGCCGGACAAATCAAGGTCTGCTCGTACACTCAGGCTTGCGCCAATGAAAGCAGGTAGCGTGCAATCGACGAAACGAAGGGACAAAAAATCGGCTCCACTCAGATCGACTGGTAACTCGAAGTCGCACTCCCGGAACTGCAGCGCCGTACGCCCACCGCGATTCGTTACCGACGGCGAACGCAGCGACCCTATTATTTTGGCGGCGTGAATGCGTAGCGGACAAGATAGCCCTTCGTGAGCGCCACTCGAACCGGATAGCAGTTGTTGTAGAAATTCAGCATGAAGACGCCGCTGCCGCTCGGGTAACGATGAGAAATCGGCAACTTGCCGGTTCTCCATTGCATTGAGAACGCGTTGCTGAGCGTCTTTATCCAATCCAATTTGTTCATCCGTCGATATGGACATGACGCCCTCCTTCATACGCAGAAATCGCCCGCGTTATGATATCAGCGGATGTACGTTTGGGCTCATCTGAGAGAATGTGCACCAAGATCCAAGGCACACCTGGCCACATATACAATGACGGCAGAAAATCAGGCGGAACATATCGCCCGCTCGACCTCACAAAGAGAAAGGAACAGAAACAATGAGTGGAAATTGAGGGGTCGAACCGACTTTCATTTTTAGGGGAATTAGCGGGGTCAAACCGACTTTTATTTCGCAAAGTGTCGTTTAATTCGGTTCGACCCCTTATTATTTTCTCACTACAATCACGCCTGACCCGACCCACAAATAGAACAGGCGGTCCCTATGAACTCCAAAGCAATCCTTGCGGGTAACCTG
>JBPCYD010000246.1:0-9035 GCA_051007895.1 Woeseiaceae bacterium | reverse complement strand
ATCAGGACATCATTGTCTATGAGCATTGCGGAAGTGCGTGATCCGGCACCAATTCCGCCACTGCAGCCCAGCGTTCTTATGCGCATCAAATTGCGGCCTCACGGTGCCGAGGGTTCTATTGATCAACACCATATGGGATGATTGAGAGGCCAAAATAATGGGTTAGCCAGCCAAGTGTCTGTGTTTCAAATCACAATTTTTTTCTTGTACATAATTGCTGGCGGAATTTTTGCCGCGGTCCGCCTCCCGCGGTACGAGTCTCAGCAGAACATGCTGCTGGTCGTTGCGTATTCCCTGGGCGTTTCGGGGCTTCTGTGGCACGCGTGGACGCTCTGGGTCGCCATTGCGACCCCGGACGGGATAGCGCTTTCTATCGCTAATACAGCCTCCTTCATTGGGCTTCAACTTGCCGTAACCGCGCTGATCGGCGCGGTCGAAAAGACGCTGCGTGGGCTGGCCGGCGGCCTGTTAATTCTCGCAGCGGCAACGGCTGTCTTAACCGGCCCACCGGCGCCTGATGAACTGATCTCGCCAATGACCTGGCAAATCCAGTCGCACATTCTGATTTCGCTGTTTGCCTACGGATTGCTGACTGTCGGTGTGATTGTCGCGTTGTTCGCACTGGTCCAGGAAAGGCGCTTGCGAGCCGGGCAAATTTCGGCCGTTAACCAGTTATTTGCTCCGCTTGAAACGACGGAGAATCTTCTATTTGGCATAACGACAGCCGGTTTCCTGGTATTGCTAATCGCAGTCTTGTCGGGCGTCGCCTTCGTTGACAATCTTTTCGCCCAACACCTCGTTCATAAAACCGCGCTTTCTCTGTTAGCGCTTGTTTTGTTTGGCGCGCTACTCGCAGCACGCTGGCTCGCTGGCTGGCGCGGCAAACGAGCCGTGTACCTTTACCTGTGGGGCTTCATGGTGCTGTGCCTGGCCTATTTCGGCAGCAGGTTTGTTTTAGAACAATTGCTGGGCCGCAGCTGGAGCTAACTTCCTGCCAGTTCCTTGACAGATTATGCCCCGGCTGATGAACTGGTCGAGGTTTCGATATCAGGAGGTGCCCGGCCATTGGGCGATGACATATCACTGGCAGCGCTGATTAGTCTGCTTGTTGTCCTTCTTTTCCTTTCCGCGTTCTTCTCGGGCTCGGAAACAGCGTTAATGAGCCTTAACCGCTACAAGCTGCGCCACAAAGTGCGCTCCGGCCATCGCGGTGCCAAAATGGCGGAAAAACTACTGCGAAAACCAGACCGGCTTATCGGTCTTATCCTGCTCGGCAATAACGCCGTCAATATTTTTGCCTCTGCGCTGGTCGGTGTCGTCTCGATCGAGCTCGGTGGAGAAGTCGGGTTAGCAATCGGCACCGGAATTTTCACGCTTGTCGTACTTATATTTGCTGAAACTGCGCCCAAGACGGCCGCAGCACTGAATCCTGAACGCATCGCCTTCCCAGCGGCGTATCTTTACTCCGCCCTGCTAAAAGTGACCTATCCGCTGGTCTGGCTCACCAATACGCTGGCCAACGGCGTGCTATTTGTATTGGGACTGGGTCGACCCGATGCCGATGGGCAGTCATTGAGCCGGGAAGAATTGAGAACCGTCGTCTATGAAGCAGGTGCTCGCATATCGGGCAAATACCGGCAAATGCTGGTCAGCATTCTCGATCTCGAAAAAGTATCTGTCGATGATGTCATGGTCCCACATAACGAAATCGTTGGTATCGATCTCGATGATGCGGTTGGCGAGATCGCAAACATCATTCGCAGCAGCGAACATACGCGACTTCCGGTTTTTAGAGATTCAATCGACAACGTAATCGGTATTCTTCATCTCCGGCGCCTCGCCAACAACTTCACCCAGCTGGAATTTACCAAAGACGATTTGCAGCGACTTCTTGAAGAACCCTATTTTGTTCCGGAGGGCACGCCGCTCAGCACGCAGCTACTGCAATTTCAAAAGGGACGCAAGCGGTTTGCGATGGTCGTCGACGAGTATGGGGACATTCAGGGAATTGTGACCCTGGAGGACATACTTGAAGAAATTGTTGGAGAGTTCACAACAGACCCGGCAAACGATGATGATGAAATCATCAAGGAAACGGACGAAACGTGGCTGGTGGATGGCGCTGCAAATGTTCGCGAGATGAATCGCGTTATGAACTGGACCTTGCCCATTGAAGGAGCCAAGACATTGAGTGGCGTCATTGTGGAATACCTTGAAACCATTCCCGAATCAGGGACCTGCCTGAAAATCTCTGATTACTCCATCGAAATTATTGAGACCAAAGAAAACCGCGTTCAGCTGGCCCGCATACATCAACCGTCAGCAGTCACCATGTCCGTTAACGCCTGAGCGGTCTTTGCTGCAGTCACAGCGTTACGCTAACCCAACGCCTGATCCAACGCATCCTGCAACCGGCGCACACCCACAACGTCGATGCCATCGATCGGCTCTCGCGGCACGTTTGCAGCAGGAACAATTGCCGTTGTAAATCCCTGTTTTTGCGCTTCCTGAATTCGCTCGGTACCGAAACGAACCGGGCGCACTTCGCCAGCCAGGCCGATTTCTCCAAAACTGACGAGCTGCTGACGGCATGGCTTGTCGCGAAAGCTTGACGCGATCGCCAGCAGTACCGGAAGATCGGCGGAGGTCTCACCAATACGGAGGCCGCCAACGACATTGATGAATATGTCTTCACCGGATAGCGCGATGCCGCCGTGGCGCTGCAGAACGGCAACCAGCAATGCCAGCCTGTTCTGATCGATGCCCTGGGCGAGACGCTTGGGATAGTTGCTGTTGGCGTCGGCAACCAGCGCCTGAATCTCGACCAATAGTGGACGACTGCCTTCCCAGGCTGTTGCAATCACGCTGCCGGATCCACTGCTATCTTCGCGCGACAAAAAAATTGCCGACGGATTGGTGACTTCTTTAAAACCGTTTTCGAGCATGGCGAATACACCCATCTCACTGCTCGCACCGAATCGATTCTTGACTGCCCGCACGATCGTGTAGCGGCTGCCAGGATCCGTCTCGAAATACAAAACGGTATCGACCATATGCTCGACGACCCGCGGTCCCGCGATTGCACCCTCTTTGGTCACATGCCCAATCAGGAAAACGGCGACCTCCTCCTGCTTCGCGAAATTGACGATGCGGCTGACGCATTCTCGAAGCTGCGACACGGAACCAGGCGCTGACGGCACATCGGCCGTGGCCATTGTCTGGATCGAGTCGATGACCAACGCTTTCGATTTTGTCGCACGCGCCTGCTCCAGAATATTGTTCAGCGATGTATCGGAAAGGAGGTTAAGCGAAGGGCTGTCGATTCCGAGGCGATGGGCACGTTGTGCAATTTGCCGCAACGATTCCTCGCCGGTCGCATAACAGGTGCGCAATTCACCGGGCAGGCGTGCCGCCACTTGCTGCAACAGCGTTGATTTACCGACGCCAGGGTCGCCACCCAGCAATACGACCGAACCGGGCACGAGACCACCGCCGAGCGCCCGGTCGAATTCGCCAAACCCGGTGGAGTAGCGCAAGCCCGCGTCATCGGACAATTCACTGAGCGCCGTCGCCGCGCGGGCATCGGTGCTGGCTGCGGCCGCTGACGAGACCGAAGTCTGGGTCAGCGTGTTCCAGGCGTCACAGTCAGGACATTGCCCCTGCCATTTCACCGAATGTGCGCCGCACTCTGTGCACAGGTAAGCGGTCTTGGTACGAGCCATTCGAGAATATTTCTCCAGTGCGTGTGGATATAAATTATACCAAATAGGAAATTTTACCTGGCCCGCCTGGCGAACGACCGCCAATGGGCCAGAGGCCAATACTAGCACTGTGTTGGCGCCATACAGCCACCCAAAAATGCTAACCGTATCTCATTAAAAAACCTTGCAATTTCCTATACTCGCCACGTTATGTAGAGAGGCAAACCTTGAGCGAAAAACGTAAAGAGCATCGCGACCGCCTGGTTGTGCTCGGCTTCGTCAGCGTCCTGCTGGTCCTAATCTATGGCCCACTTGCGTCATGGTTTGTTGCGGCTGACCGTTTTGTGTTCGACCGCTTCGCGGCAAGCGTCCGCAGCTCCGCGCTGGAAGATGGTGTCATCATCAGCATAGATCCGTCTCGAAAATCGGCTGTCGAAATCGTCGAGGAGTATGGCGGAATACTGGAAACGCTTCAAAATCAGAGTGTTAAGAGGATTATCCTCGCTGAGCCACCGGTCATCGAAGATTCTGCAGAATTACCCGCCTGGTCGGCCTTGCTCAATGGTGATACGCCGGTGTTCGTACCCGCAGGCCACCGACTGGCGGAGGCGGCGAGCCATACAGGCATCCTGGACCTGCGGCCGGATTCAGACGACATTTTGCGGGAATCGCGCCTGTGGCAGCTGCAGGGCGGCACAATGGCGCCGTCGTTGCCCCTGGCGGTAGCGCTCGCCTCCCAGGATTATTCCGCAGATCCGCGGGTATCCCTGGCTGATACGGCGATATTCCTGACGAACTATGAGCCGATCGAGCGACTGGATCCAGCCGAAGTGCTGCGGGCGGATTTTCCGGCCTCCGCACTCAGTGGCAAAACGATCCTGCTGGATGCCGCACCCGAATATGTAGGCGCGGTCGCACTGCTGCCATCCCGGCAATATGCGACGCAGTCCGAGATTACGGCCCAGCTTCTGGCGGATGTGGAACAGGGCCAATCCATTATTGCACCGACTTGGCTGCGCGCCATTGAATTATTGGTGCCTGCCCTACTCGCCATTGTCGCCGCGCTGTTTCTGCCCGCACGCAATCGGCGCGACGTCATTTTGTTATGCACCGTGACGGTGCTGGCCGTAATCCTGATTGAAGGACTGTTCCTGCTGATCGGTAGAATGCGCCTCGACATGGGCCGCGCTGTTGTGATGTTCCTGGGTGCATCGATTCTGAGCTGGTGGCTGGTCGGGACAATCAGGAAAGCGGCAGTCAACGCATTTAAGCGTGGCTCCGATTTCCTCGCCGCCGGCCGACTCGAACCCGCCTTTGCCGAATTCCGACGCTGCGAGGCGAATGAACCGCTGGCCTCCGCGATGTACAAGCTGTCACTCGCTTTCGAGGAACAGGCCATGCCGGAGAGAGCCGAAGCGGTAATCGAGTGGATGAAGCGAACGCAGGGCTCTACCCCGGCCTCGAATAAATTCTCACTCGGCGGCAAGGAGGGCGCGCCAAAGCGTCTGGGTCGATACGTCATTGAACGACGTATCGGGCGCGGTGCCATGGGTGCTGTGTACCTGGCCCGGGATCCGCGGATCAATCGTGCCGTTGCCCTTAAAGTAATTCCAATAGAAAAAGAATTTGAGGATGAAGATCTGGCAGAAGCCCGCCTGCGCTTTTTCCGTGAAGCTGAATCTGCCGGACGCCTGACGCACCCGAACATCATTACGGTGTATGACTGTGGCGAGGACAAGCACCTGGCCTATATCGCCATGGAATATACGCAGGGAGTACCACTGACAAAATTCACTGACCCGAAGAAATTGCTGGCCCCCAACAAAGCACTGGAAATGTGTGCGAGAACGGCTGAAGCGCTTGATTATGCTCACAATCAGGGCGTCATACATCGCGACATCAAACCCGCGAACATACTCTACAGCCTGCGTCAGGACCATCTGAAAATCAGCGATTTCGGGGTAGCGCGCCTGACCGACAATAACCGTACAAAAACCGGCATCGTCCTCGGCACGCCAATGTATATGTCGCCCGAACAGCTTGGCGCCGAAACATTAACCGGCCACTCGGACTTATTCTCGCTTGGTGTTACGCTATACGAATTGCTGGTCGGCGAGGTCCCGTTCAAAGCAACGAATATTGCCGTACTGATGACCAAGATAACGACGGAGGATCCGGCGCCGGTTTCAAACAGACGTCCGGGCATTCCGCCGAGTGTAGACGCAGTACTTTTCAAAGCCCTTGCAAAGCGCCCTGAAAATCGCTTTGCCAATGGCGGCGAAATGGCTATTGCGCTGCGAAATTGCGCCAAGTACGCATCCTGAGCCGGACAAGAATGAGCAAAGACAAGAGCCTTCGCGGAAAGATCAAGTTTGCGGAAATTACCCACACGGGTAAGGTCCGCGAGCACAATGAAGATGCGATTGGCTTAAACGCCGATATCGGACTCCTGGTACTTGCAGATGGCATGGGCGGCTATAACGCGGGCGAGGTTGCGAGCGGCATTGCGGTGCAGACGATTACCGAGCTGGCTGCGGAAGGCGCTGTCCGGGAAGACCGTAACGACACCGACCCAACGACCGGACTGATGCGCCAGACTATTGTGCTGCGCGACGCCGTGGCGCGATCCAACAAGATCATCTTCCAGACCGCGCAAAGCCAGAGTCACTGCGAGGGCATGGGAACCACGCTGGTCACCGCCATGTTCTACGACGACAAGGTTTCGATTGCTCATGTTGGCGATTCCCGGGCCTACCGCCTGCGGGGTGGCAAGTTTGAGCAGCTGACAATGGACCACTCCCTGCTGCAGGAGCTCGTGGACCGCGGATTCTACTCTGAGGAAGAAGCACAACGGTCCACCAATCGAAATTACGTCACGCGGGCACTCGGCGTCGAGCCAGCCGTAGAGGTGGAGGTCCAGGAGTTCGAGGTGCTGCCGGACGATATCTATCTACTCTGCTCTGACGGCCTCCCCGACATGGTCGAAGATGAGGATATTCACTTAACTATCAGCACGTTTAATGCTAGCCTTGATGTGGTTGGTCAACAATTGGTTGATCTGGCCAACGACCATGGCGGGCGAGACAACGTGTCGGTGCAGCTGGCGCAAGTCATTGATTCATTCGCGGCGAAGAAGGGTTTGCTGACGCGGCTGAGTGGAATGTTCCGTTGATTAGGGAGGCAGAGCGTCAAGGCAGACTCTCTGCAATGAACACCGTCTTAATAGAGCGATATAACTAATATGGCACGTTTAATCCTGAGTCTGGACGGACAGGTTCTGGCTGAGTACAACATGTCGAAAGAGCGGTACACGATTGGCCGCCTCCCCGATAATGATGTACGCATCGATAACCCCGCAGTCAGTGGTCACCATTCGCTGATCATCAACATCCTTAACGATTCGTTTCTTGAGGATCTGAACAGCACTAACGGCACCTACGTCAATGGCAAGCTGATCAAGAAGCATGCACTGCAACACGGTGACGTGATTACTATTGGTCATCATCAGTTGCGCTTCTCGGATCAGCAAACCAACGATACCGAGCAGGATGAATTCGAAAAAACCATGGTTATTCCGGCCGGTCAGCAAAGTGCTGATCAGGTGGCCGCGGCCGAGAAAGCGACTGAAAAAGCCGCCGAAATCGCTGCAGGTGAAACACCGGCGGAATCTCTGGATCGTGACGACCTGAAAGTCGACATGCCAGATTCTGAACCACCGCCACCACCACAGCCGGAACCCGAAGTGCGGCCGCGCCCCGAACCTGCCGCACACACAGAAACTTCTGCCGGAATCGACCCGAGCAATGCGCCCAACGCGCTACCGCTCGCGAAGCTACAAGTCCTCAGTGGATCATTTGCCGGGCGCGAGCTCGAGCTGACGAAAGCACTGACGACGCTTGGTCGTCCTGGTGTACAGGTGGCCGCGATCACGCGACGTGCCGAAGGCTATTTTGTAGTGCACGTGGAAAGCGGCGAGGAAGGCGACTATCCGTTGGTGAACGGTCAGCCGATCGGCGCGCAGGCGCGCAAACTCAATGACAACGACGTGCTGCAGTTAGCTGGCGTCAAAATGGGTTTCTTCTCCAGCTGACAAGCTGACCCACTAAAAGGGGACATTCTGCTTTTTCTTGCGCGTTGCGTAAGAAAAAGCAGAATGTCCCCGGTCTCGCTACGCATCGTCATCGATATACACCGGCGCTTCGCGGTGCGTTAGCCCTGTGACGAGTTGGTAGGACGCGGTCCCTGCAATATTCGCGATTCTTTCTACCGGTAGACCTTCACCCCATAGCACCGCAGCATCGCCAACTGCATCATTGGCTTTTGGCCCGAGATCCACGGTCGTCAGGTCCATCGAGATATTCCCTACTACGGGCACCTCGCGGCCATTGACCAACACCGGCGTACCGGTAGGCATGTAACGCGAGTAGCCGTCACCGTAGCCCACCGCGACTACACCCAAAATCGTGTCCTGGGTCGCCTCCCATTCGCCGCCATAACCAACACGATCGCCTGCCTGAATACGCTTCACCTCGAGCAGGCGTGATGCGAAAGTCATCGCCGGACTCAGCGCCAGATCCGCTGCGCTCGAATCGCTCAGCGGCGATACGCCATACAAAGCGATGCCCGGTCGAATCCATAGTCGCCCTGCATCCGCCGCACTCGCGAAAACATTTAGTGCGGCGCCGAATCCAAAAAGACCGCCAGAATTGGCGATGCTAAGGTCTCCGGCGAAATCGGCGGTAACGTGCCTGAATCGTTCAATCTGTTGCAGCGTCATCGGGTCGTTCCGGTCGTCTGCATTCGCGAAATGAGACATGACGCGTAAAGCAGCAACAGCATTACAGTTTTGTAACCGCTCAATTGCAGCAGGCGTCCCTTCCGTCGAAATCCCAAGACGATTCATGCCCGTATCGATCTTCAGCCAAACATCGAAACGCGGCCCGGCGAAGGCTTCCAGCCATTGAACCTGCTCGTTGTTGTGCACGCAGATTGTTGCAGCAAGATCGGCCGCTTCAGCGAGGTCTCCCGGGGCTACCACGCCGCCAAGCAGCACGACCGGCATATCAATGCCGGCATTGCGAAGCTGCTTTAGTTCAGACAGGCGAGCGACAGCAAGACTGTCGGCGTCTGACAAGGTTTCGGCTGCCCTTACTAAACCATGACCATACGCGTTGCCTTTGACAACAGCCATGGTGCGAGCACGCGGCTCAAGGGATTTGATGAGCTGGAAGTTTTTTCGGATCGCGCCAAGATTGATTTGTGCGCGAGCACTCGCGGTCACTGAAAAGACTCTTCCGCGTAAGAATCCGGCACCCAGTTCTCGAACTTGGTAAA
>JBPCYD010000245.1:0-22802 GCA_051007895.1 Woeseiaceae bacterium | reverse complement strand
TTCGCTAGCGTATTGACGTAGCGGGCAACGGCCACCAGCATTGGATTAACGTCATCGACATTCTCAGCGGCATTAACGGCGTCAAAGACCACTTTGTGCACGACATTCGGATCGGGCAGCAATTTGGCGTCGGGCACTTCACGTGTCGCAGGGTAACCCTGTATGGGCAACTTATCCTGCGCCATAACGGCGCCGGATGTAGCAATAGCCATTGTGGCAACTACGGCAAGCCTGAATGCGTTCTTCATGTTGATCCTCCTGTGCAAAATGCTCGCGACGGTTCGCGCGCTGACGCTAGGCATCGTTTGATTGAATTGCCAGTCCTGCAATTCGTGAGTACGCTGCCAGAATGACGCTGTCGATGAATACTCGAAAACAGCAGGCGACCGGTTTCGATACCGGTCAAACCTGGATCCGGTACCTCGGTATGCAGTTGCTTCGACCCGTCCGGGAGGCCTATCCGCCGATGGTGACGTAGCCCTGCCGGCCCAGTTCGATCAGGGTCGTCAACGCCCAGTAATCAATCTGGATTTCATCGAGAAGGTCGTCCTCTTCGAGTTCGCGGGCCAATACGCCCTGGCCGCAGATGTGAAAGGACACACCGGCGTTGTGCAGCTTCTGGATTAACTCGATGTTCGGATTGTCTTTGCCATCATGACGTTCTTTGAATGCCTCGTTCGTCAGACCGATCAGCCCGGAACCGCGATGCAGGACCACCGCGATTTTTCGATTCTCCGGCGGTACGCCAAATTTGCCCAGCGTATTCATGTAAATCGCGATCGGCGCCAACATCGGATAGGGATCGTCGAGATTGTCGTCCTCGACGACGAGATCAAATACAACTTTGTATTCAACATTCGGATCTGGTGCCAGGTGGGCACCCGGAAGATCACGGCCGGCAGGGAAGCCTTCGACGAGCATTATTTCCTCGGCGACGACATCGCCGGAAACAGCGCCCGCAAACGTAGCGATGGCTACGAGCGTAAATAACTTATTCATAGTAATTATCCTTTGTAATATTTTGTCCGGCTGATGCGGTGACCCTACCGAATTCTGGCTGCGATTCCGTCCAGGGTTCCAGCCAATGCGTCTCTCCGCTTGGCAGTCAGCGCATCACCGCCGTTTGTGTCCAGGTTCGCCGCTAGCGTCTCAAGTCTGGCCGCCAGGTTGCGGTCTCGCCCGCCACCTTCGAGCCGTGACGTTGCACGGTCCAGCGCGGCGTTCAGATCGGACATCGAGGAATCCGACAGGGCGCCGCTGCGCTCAAGCTGATCGATATACGCGCGCGCAACGACGGGCTCAGCCGGCCAGGTCACCGAGAACTGTTGCTGCGGATTGAATAACGCTCCCTGGTTCGCGATCGCTGCTGCCGCAATCTCGTTCTCCGTCAGATGCTCACTCGGTACCAGCCCGAATACGTCCAACCCCCGTGCAATCTCGGTACCGTAGATCTTGCCGTTGTACCAGTAGGTCGACCAATAGCCGCCGAGAATCAAATGTTCCTCATGAATAGGACCACGGTCAAAGTACGCGATCTCGACCGGGTTAGACGAGTCGGTGAAATCTATGATTGACATACCGCCCTGGTACCAGGCCTGCGCGAAAATATCGCGGCCAGGTACCGGCACGACAGAACCGTTGTGCGCCACGCAGTTCTCCTGTTCAACCTGTGGCGCCGGCAACTTGTAATAGCTCCTGAACTCGAGCTGGCCATCAACGATGTCGTAAATCGCATCCGCGCCCCATTCTTTCGGATCATAAGTGCGACAACGAGGCCGCGCGCCACCGCCCCACTCATCTGTGAAAAGTACCTTGGTGCCATCGTTGTTGAACGTCGCGGAGTGCCAATAGGCGAAACCCTTGTCGACGACCTCGTCCATGCGTTTCGGTTTCAATGGATCGGAGATGTCGAAGATGATGCCGTTACCCGAACATGCCCCCGCTGCAATTCCCGCTTCGGGAAAAACCGTTATGTCATGGCACTGGTTTGTCAGGTTGGTCTCCTGGGTATCTTCACCATGATCACCGCCCTGCCACAGGCCGGCCAGACGCCCGGTCTCCGGATCTGCAAACACAGCGGGGCTGTCAAGGATTCGCGCCTTGGACGGATCGTCGACGGGGATCTCTATAACGTCAATTCGGAACAGTGCCGTTCTCTCGTCGCCGGGGATTTCTCCAATGCAACCTTCCAGCTCTTCTCCGTCACGAACAGAGGAGGTGCCGGAGTTATAGACGATGATTTTGCCGTCTTCATCGGGGCCGGAGACGATCGAATGCGTGTGCGAGCCGCGACAGGTCTGAACCTGGCCTACCTGCATTGGCCGTGCCAGGTCGCTGATATCGAAGATCCGAATGCCGCGAAAGCGCACCGGGCTAATATCCTGATTGATGCCCTGTAGTCCACAGTCGACGCGCCCGCGCGTCTGTTCAACCGACATGATGAGAAGATCACCTACGATTGAGACATCACCCTGGCCGCCCGGGCAGACCACCGAGCTGAAAAGTTCTGGCAGACCATCTTCCTGGAGTTGGTATACGTTGAAGCCGTGGTAACTGCCGGTAACCATCTTGTCACCGGAGAAAGCCATGTCAGTATTGGAGAAACTCAAGAGCGGCGAACGCTCGCCCCACTCCGTATCGTCAATACTTTGGCCATCATCTTCGGTCGATTCGTTGGAATCCTCTGGTGGCTTAGCCGGCGGCAGGCCTGCAGGATTTTGCGGATCGAAAAAACCGGGTGGTTTGGGCAGCGCCGCTACCAGCTCCAGGTTCATCAGCGCCTGGCCTGCGTCCTCGAATCCTGGCGAGAGATCTGCCCTGGCATCGCCGGACAGGCTGGCCAGCATCGCATTCATGCGTTCGATCTCGGATGTCTGGTCGTTGGTGACATCATTCGTGAACTCGAACAACACGGGATCGTAAGCTGATCCTGGCTGTTCAAGCAGCTCTTCAACCATCTTCACTGCACCTTCGTGATGCGCGATCATCAACTCGAGGAACAACTCGTCGAAGGCGGTACCTTCCTCCTGCGCGAGTTGCGCCATCTGTTCCGGTGAGGCCATACCAGCCATCGTGTGCGACGTATGCATGGCATCATGTTCGGTTGGATCCGGCACGTCTTCGCCCCGATCACGCAACCACTGTTTCATAAACTCGATTTCATCTAACTGCGATGCGTCGATGCGTCCGGCAATGTCCAGCAACTCCTGCCAGTTCGTTCGGTCCGCTACCAGTGCTGCCATCTGCACTGCCTGGTTGTGATGCGGAATCATGTCCTGCATGAACAACGCGTCATCGGGCGAATGACTTGTATTGGCAATCTCGATTGCTTCGTCAGCGCTCAGCTCCTGCACGGTCTCGCCTGGTGCACCCGGCAATATGATGGGTACCTCCTGGCCGATGCTGGCGCTCGCAAAGACGAGCACAATCATGCTCAATAAAACGCGAACGTTATTACGAATGATAGAATAAGGGGCTGCAGTCACGGGCGTCACTCCTCTTTGTGATCTTGTTATGTATTGCGGATCGCCGATCTGTGATAAGCGTAACTTACCAGATTGGTGGACGCAGGTGCTGCAAAACAGGGCAGCCGGTCCCCGTTATGCAATACGGCCAGCGCCCATTTTTGACACGGGCAAACTGACGCCCGGGGGCTGCGCCCAACCAGACAGCAGACGCCACTTTGCGACGACGACAGCTCAGGAACGCGATTCGCCGCTCATTTAATGTCCGGCAATACTCAGTCCTTTGGTGTTAACTTGAGCATTCGCCCTCTGCTGGGTGGGCGTTCATCTTCCAGCACCCACAATGCCCCTTCAGGCCCCTGGAGCACGCTGCGAATGCGTGCACCCATCGCAAAGCGCTCTGCCTCACGCGCATTCTCACCATCGATCGCAATACGTACTATCGCTTGCGAGGAAAGTCCGGCTACGAGAAGATCGCCACGCCAGTCTGAAAAAACATCCCCACTGTAGGCAGTCAAATTGCCCGGAGAAACAACGGGTGTCCACCATGCGGCCGGCTCCAGAAATTCTGGTCGTGTATCGTGATCCGGAATTTCACGACCGTCATAGTGATCACCGTTGGAGACAACCGGATAACCGTAGTTGCCGCCGCGCACGACGCGGTTGAGTTCATCACCGCCAGCCGGCCCCATTTCGATATTCCAAAGCTGGCCATTGGCATCAAATGCAATGCCGAGCGGATTGCGGTGTCCCAGTGACCAGATCTGACCGAACACTGCGTTATCGTCGACGCGCGGGTCTTCGTCACGATAATCAACAAAAGGATTGTCTTCGGGAACGGAACCGTCATCATTCAGGCGCAGAATCTTGCCGATGTTCGACTGCATATCCTGGGCCGGCGTGAATTTCTGACGATCTCCTGACGACAGGAACAGGTAACCTGCGTCATCGAACAGCAGGCGGTGGCCATAATGGCCGTAGCCAAGCACTTTTGGATACTGCCGCCAGATAACCTCTACGTCCGACAGGTTTCCGCGACCGTCGTTTTCGTTAAGAACAGCCCTGGCAACTGCGGCACCTCGCGTGCCACCAAGCCCGCCCTCAGCATAACTGAGATAAATTATCCCGTTCTCCGCGAAGTCCGGATGCAGCGCAACGTCGCCCAGGCCACCCTGACCGCCGTAGTCCACGTTCGGCACACCGCTTATTGGACGCGTTTTCTGACCCGCCTGATTGACGATAAGCAGGTTGCCCTTGCGCTCCGTGACCAGCATGCGCCCGTCTGGCAGGAATGCCATCGCCCATGGCTCGTCAAAGGAGGTGATGGGTTGGATATCAAACGGCAGGTCACTCTGTGCCTCCACGTTTGCTATCAGGAAGAAACCCAGCATCGTAACAAGTAGTCGTTTCATCTTATGCGCCCTGTTATTGGTTGATTCTATAACTGTCTTTACTGTATCGAACGGTGCTTAACAGCGCCAGCGGAGTGCCGCAACAGCGGTCGAAAAAGGCCCAACGTTGACGCCGGGCTGGGCCGATAAGTTACACTGGCACTACCAAGAACAAGGTGTGCGATCGCCCGGGTGGACTTGAATAAACGCATTGTAGTCCGGGCGCCAGCCTGCCGTATTCTGGAGCGCATACGGGTCGATTGGACCGTACTATCACGACCGTGAATATCAAGAACACCAATCGACCAGCCATCTTGCGTGTACTCGCGACCTATGCAGTGTCCTGCTTCGTGGTCTTGCAGTTTCTCGATATTGTCCTGGAGCCCCTGGGCGTGCCGTTAACGGCAATTCGTTGGGTGATGTTGGCTATGCTCGCTATCGCTCCGATCCTGGTTGTCTGGGTTGCGTGGCGGAGTCGACGGGAGATGCAAACCTCACCGGGTACTGCCGTTGATCCCGTCCAGGCCGCTGTATTTCGTATTGAGCATGCCGAGCTGGATACTGCCCGTCGGCAGATACGCTTCGCCGGCGCGGCGGTGGATGTCCAACCCAAGGTTTTTGATCTCATCGAATACCTGGTCCGGGCAAAGGATCGCGTGGTCAGCAAAGACGAGTTGTTCGACAACATCTGGCCGTCGGTGGTTGTCTCAGAGGCGTCCCTGACGCAGTCGGTCAAACGCGCGAGGGACCTGTTTCGGCAAAACGGTTTCGACGACGAGGTCATCCGAACGGTCGCAAGAAAGGGTTATCAATTCGCCAGTTCCGCTGAAACAGGCGCCATCGTTACTCCAGAAGTTTCGAATACCTGGTCCGACGTTGTGCTGCCGGCGGCAGCCGTCAGTGTCCTCGCCGCTGCCCTGGGTGCGTTTGTCTGGAATTCCAATCCCGTACGCACGTACTTGGCAGTTGCGAGCGATGCGGCCAACTCGCTGGTCGTATTGCCATTTGCAAACCTGACGCCTGACCAGGAATTCAGATATTTTTCTGATGGCCTCACCGACACGGTGACCAATTCACTCACAACGGTTCGCAACTTGCGTGTAATCGCGCGTGGTTCGGCGTTCAGTTTCCGTGACGCGCAGCCTGATTATTCAACCATCGGCAGGGAACTCAACGTTGCGCATATCGTGGAAGGATCCGTGCAACGCGATAACGATGAGCTGCGCGTGTCTGCCCGGTTGATCCGCGCAATTGACGGTGAGCAGATCTGGTCACGGATATACAGCCGGGCCTTTGACGACGTGTTTGCCATGCAGGATGAAATTTCACGCTCCATTGTCGATCAGATGTCTGCATTGCTGTCCACACGCCTGGTCCTGGCGGATGGAACAATGAACGACAACGACAGGGCGACAAGTGCCGAAGCATACCGTTTATTGCTGCTCGGCCAGGATCAACGCAAATCGGTTTCGGCCGATGGATTAAAGTCTGCCGAAAACAGTTTCCGGACGGCACTGAACTTGCTGCCCGAGTATCCGCAGGCGATGAACGCGCTGGCTGACGTGTTGCGACTACGCGCCGTCATAGGCGAGCTGCCACGAGAGCCGACGTTTGCGGAAGCGCTGACACTTATTCGCAGAACGTTGGAACTGAATCCTGACTTCGCGGATGCCTACGTGACGCTCGGCGAGATTCAGCACCGCCATTTCTGGGATTTTGAGGATGCTGCGAGCTCCTATCAGAAAGCATTGGAACTCAATCCGGGCAATGCCGGCGCACATTCAGCATACAGTCGTTTTCTTAGCAAGTCCGGAGATTTCGAAGAGGCAATTAGCGAGGCCGGAATTGCGCTGGATCTCGATCCGAAATCAGCTCAAGCTGCCTCGTCGCTCGCGATCAGGCAGATTCGCGCGCGCCAGCTTGATGCGGCGCGCAGCGTCATCGACACAATGACTTCGATGCATCCGGACCACGCGGACCTGCCCTGGCTGGAAACGAACTGGCATATTCGCAACGGCACGAATCGGGATGCACTGAAATGGATCGCGCTCGAAGAACTGGACTACCTGCGGCTGTCACTGTCCGCCATTGCGCTCTTTCACCTGGACCGCACCGAACAGGCCCGCGAGGCGCTGGACGAATTGATTCGCAGCGACCCGGATGGTGCCGCTTTTCAAATCGCAGAGGTCTATGCGCACTGGAACGACGCCGACAGTGCCTTCGAATGGCTTGAGCGCGCCTTTAGCCAGGGGGATCCGGGCCTGGCGGAGCTCTATTCCAGCGTGAATCTCGAAAATCTCTATCCAGATAGTCGCTTTCCGGTCCTGACGGAGCGCGTCGGCCTCCCGCCCCTGGAAACCAGGTAAACCATTCCTGAGTTCCCCGGCTGAGCCGGGTGAGTCGATCAAATTACGTTCCAGACCGGCGAATTTGCCGAAATTCACCCTTAGTCACCGAAAAGTCACGAAATGGTTTGGACGTAGTCAGGACATCCGGCCCAGCCACAAAGAAACTAGCACCCGTGCCAAAGAGGCTATTTATTAACCACTTACGGGAGTCAACCATGAAACGCACCAGCATCTTTATATACGGAATACTGAGCTACGCCTTGTTCTTCGTCACTTTTCTCTATTCGATCGGATTCGTCGGCAACCTCATCGTACCGAGGTCCATCGACGCGGTTCCGACCTTGCCACTGGGCAACGCACTGCTGATCGATCTTGCGCTTTTGACCCTGTTCGCAGTCCAGCACAGCGGTATGGCCAGGCCGGCCTTCAAACGGTGGCTGACGCGCTTTATTCCGGAAGCCGCCGAGCGCAGCACCTATGTACTCCTGTCAACGGCCTGCCTGGCGTTACTAATGGCTTACTGGGCGCCGCTGGGAGGCGTGGTCTGGGATGCAACGAGTCGTGTGGCTGAAGCGTCACTGATTGGGCTCTACCTGGCGAGCTGGGTACTCCTGTTATACGCAACCTTCCTGATCAATCACTTCGACCTGTTTGGCCTGCGCCAGGTATGGTTCGCGCTACGCGACAAAAAGATGCCGGAGCTCAAGTTTGTCACGCCCGCTCTTTATCGAATCGTTCGTCACCCGATCTATGTCGGTTGGTTAGGCATCGTGTGGTTTACGCCGACTATGACAGTCACGCATTTGGTATTTGCAGTAGGAGCGACCCTCTACATCCTGGTGGGTATCAAGCTTGAAGAGCGCGACCTGGAGCGAGCGCATCCGGAATACAGTCAGTACAAGCGCAAGGTGCCCGGACTGATTCCGTCAATGCATCGCCGCTTGAATCGCGAGGTCCCTGCACAATCGGCATGACTGAATGTGCCCCGGCGATGAGCCGGGGCGCTTTCTTAGCTTTGAAAAATTGAGGAGAATGATATGACCACTGACGTCGCAAACCAGTACTCAAGCATTATTCGCAAGTTCGGCATTGCAGGATTCGCATTTTTTCTGATTAAGGGATTGCTGTGGCTGATTGTGCCATTCATGTTTGCCTGGTTTATCTGATAGCACATCTGCAGACATTGGCATGAACCATTACCTTAAATCGAACAGCATCAGCGAGATTATCGACCACGCGAACAAAGGGTGGTATCGGACAGTATTGCGATTCGCCATGGTCGCAGACGATGGCCCCTTCTGCTGGTGGCCTGTACGTTCAATTCGCATACTGATTTCCGAACCGGGTAATCGATCATGAAGTGGACTCCCGGAAAATTGAAATTTGCGCTGAATCTTTACCCACCGTACTTTTTTACGGGAGTCCGCGTAGCCGCCATCTCGCCTGATTGGAAAAAAATGGAAGTGTCGATGAGACTTCGCTGGTTCAACAAAAACGCCGTCGGTACGCACTTCGGTGGAAGCCTCTATTCGATGGTAGACCCACACCATATGCTCCTTATGATGCAACTTCTTGGCAGGGATTACTTCGTTTGGGATCAGACGGCCAAAATTGTATTCCGCAAGCCCGGCCGTGGTCATGTCAGGACTACCGTGCAGATCTCCGATGAAATATTGCAGGAGATTCTCCAGCAAACCAGCGATGGCGAGCCATTTCGACCGGAATTCGAGCTTTCGATTCTGGACGATGACAACGAAATTGTCGCGACCGTTTCGAAAGTTTTGTACGTACGCAAGAAAGCCTAGATTAATCGAATCTGTAAGACTCAGCCGTACTTTTTGAATTGCAATTCCTTCGCCTGGCCGATCCAGTCGTCCTGTTCCATACGGCCTTTGAATTCTTTTAGCTCACGATTGACGCGGGCTATATCAGTGACACCGAAATTAGCGATCTGCCGATAACTGTAGACACCGAGTTCGTGGAGCGTCTGTTCGAACTTTTTGCCAATACCCACAATTTTCTGCAGATCGTCGCGCTGTTGCTCTTGCTGCGGCATATGCCCGTTCGACTTCTGGGCTACTGCTGCTTTTCGAGCATCTCGTATCGCCCGACGCTGCTGCTTTTCCATATCGGCGAAGTGCTTTTCAACCTCATCCAGCTTGACTTGCAGCGTTTCGGATTTCTGTTCGGTCTGATCGGCACGTTGACGATACCGTTTGGCATCGTTTTCATATTGTTGCCGACTTGCCTCCATGGACTTTAAGCAGTGCGCCAGTTCCTGGTTTTGCACTTTAAGCTCATCCAGTTCTTCAACATCGCGTTGCAGCACCTCGATTTCCATTTTCTTTCGTGAAGCATCATGCCTCAATTCTGCGTTCTCAGCTTCGAGCCTGACGACGTCATCCTCAAGCACATCTAGATTGCCGAGTCGATTCTTGGCTGAATCAAGCATCTTATTGATAGCCTCGTGCTCGGATTGCGAAGCCTGCAATAGATTGTTAAATGACTCGTGCTCATGTTTAGCGTTCTCGAGGCTTACCTCCAGTGCCTTACGTCTTTCGAACGCTTTTGCCAGCTCGCGCTTATAGAATTCAGCCGATTTCGTAAATTCCGTTTGTAACTCTGCGGACTGCTGTTGAACCGATACCAGTGCATTGTGAAACTGGACTACCTTGTTTTTGAATTCTTCGCGTTCTGCCCGCAGCGTGAACAGGTTCTTGGTAAGCAGCTTTTCTTTTTCCTGCGCCGATTCGAGTTCGGTGCGACTTTTGGCAGCGGCGGTTTCATACTGTCGCAGCCCATCCTGCTGGGATTCAATTGTTCCGCGCAATGTTGAGGTTTCGGATGTAAGGCGATCCTTCTGGCGAACGAGGTCGTCCACCCGCGACTGCCAGTCTTCGTTCAGCTCATCGACCCGCTGGCTGCCGAGTGCTCCCCGGATGAGCCACCCGGCGCCGATGCCGGCAATAGCTGCGGCGAGCAGTAACCATATCGATTGAAGCGTCGAGCCATCCATCGGTCAATCCCAATAGGCCAAAGTGAGAAAACTTGCGTTTCCAGGATTCCCGAGTATGGCGAACCTGGTGATTATGGAATATGACGAATCGCACAGAATTGCGTTAAGAGCTGTCGAAATTCACTAAAATCAATGGCTTGGATTGAGCGATTTGGGTGGCCGAGACATTCGACTCTCTTCAATGGTGCCTGCGGGGCTCAAACAGCCCCCGCAGGTCCCTTTGGTCGGTGCATACGAATTCAGACGGGTCACAATCGACTTCGATACATACCGCAACGCGACCCGGACCACACTGCAGCGGCTCGGGATCTTCATTGACGACTGGTTCATACCGTTGATCGATGGTATTGCCCGCCGCACACGCCGCCAGCAATAACAAGCACGCGAATTGGAGCAGTGAGCTCGGGACCCTGTTCATGTGGTATTTGACCGCGACATCACGGCTTCGTTGCGACGACCATTGAATTGTCGCCCTCTTCCATGCATCGAACAAGCGGGCCTGCGCAGCAATTTTTGCAAGCCGGGAGCGAGCCCGTATGCGGGTTCAAACGAATACCATCCATGCCTGGACCAAGCGCAATCGTCAGGATGCGCAAATACAATAAACTGTCGATGGGTTACAGGAAAAAGGTCATGCCGGCAGTCTAACCATCGGAGCATTGCAGCAACTATTTCAACTGCGAATAAACTCAATAAAATTTAGATACTAATGCGTAAAACGTTGCGCAAAACTTCAAGTACTGAAGCGGCGCTCATTGCCACTGCCCTGGCGTTGCCCGACGACCAGATGTGGGCCGGCAATATCAAAGCATGCTAGATTAAGTAAAGCGGCTGGATTCCAGCAAGTTGCCCGGTGCAGTAGCAATTTGGCGACCTGGGTTCGGCACGTACACCAAAAGACACGGATAACACCGCGCTGGCAATTCGATAAATGGATATTCGAAAGCTTAGTAACACGCTGGCTGTATTGGCCGCAATCCTGGTCGTCGCCGTGCTGTCGCTGCTGATTATTGAGTCGCGATCCGTCAAAGACGAACATTACGCCTCCCAAGCAGAACGCACCCGCCTGATCGAGACGACACGAACTGACCTAACCGCACTGCTTGACGGAATGACGTCGGCGATCGAATCCGGCGGGCGCATTACCCCTGCCACCGAACTGGTCAATGCGCGCCTCCGGGAGAACGCGCAGGCACTGCATGAATTCCGGGACGTCGTGCCGCAGAATGTGGACGAGATTTCGCCACTCAAGGATTTCGACAATGCATTGACGCTCTTCTTGATTAGCAGCCAGACCTTGATGTCAACGCAGAACACGCTAGCCGAGGCACTGCTTCGATTTCAGGAAGAGTCACCAGAATTCGTCAGGAACTTACGAGAGCTCGGGCGCTCCACACAGTCCGGCGCGGTCTTCACACTCGCCATCGATGTGATCGATTTTTCAACCGGGCAGCGTACATCCGACCCCGTACGACTTCGGAACCGCATCGAAGAACTCCGTAACGATGCGACTTTCGCCGCACAAGCGCCTGACATGGCGGCCGGCTTCCTCGCTACCGCAGAAACAGTGGTAGAGCAACACGTGGCGGCGGAATTGACGCTCGACGCGATCCGTCGCAATCCGGTCAATGCAAAACTGTCGGCGTTGGAGGCGGCGGAGGCTGCCGTCAACCGGGTCGCGATGCAGCGCGCCGAGACAGCGCAGATACTGCTCGCAGTCTGCGCTGTCCTGTTACTGCTGGGCGCCGCATTTTCGATTTATAAACTCCAGTCGAGCTATCGCCAGCTCAACCAGAGCAACGAGAACCTGCAGCGCTCGAACGACACGCTGGAGGAGCGCGTCGGTGAACGCACGGAAGAATTAGAGAAAGCCTATGACGACCTGAAGGAGTCACAGGTACAGCTGATTCATGCGGAAAAAATGTCGTCGCTGGGCGAAATGATTGCCGGCATCAGCCACGAGATAAACACGCCGCTGTGGTACCTGACGAGCAATTCGAGCGTTATCCAGGAACTACTGGATTCCGTTGGCGAACTAAGCGATGTCGCGGAATCGATGGTCGAAGCAGCACTCTCCGGCCCCGAAAATAACAAATCGTTGCGACAGGGACTCGTCGACATGCACAGGATGATGAAGTCAGGAATCAAGGAAGAAATAGACGAGGCCAAAGGCCTGATGCAGGACAGCATCGAGGGCCTGGAAGAACTGTCAACACTTGCACAAGGGCTGAAAGATTTTAGCCGGCTGGACCGTGCGGAACATGCGGCGTTCGATGTCAACGAAGGGCTCGATAAAGCGCTGCTTATTATTAACAACCGGCTGAAGGGTCGAATTTCCGTGCACAAGTATTACGGACCCGTGCCAACGATCTATTGCTCACCATCGCAGATAAACCAGGTATTTCTGAATATTCTGACGAATGCAGCAGACGCGATTGACGGGCTCGGCGACATCGTGCTGCAGACGCGTGAAGAGAACGGCAATGTCCTCATCAGCATCGGTGATACGGGTGCTGGAATTCCAGCTGACGTCCTGCCGCGGATTCGCGATCCATTCTTTACGACCAAGGAGATAGGAAAAGGCACGGGCCTCGGAATGTCTATCGTCGACCAGATCGTTGCTGCGCACAAAGGCAAATTACACATTGAGTCGAAACAGGGCAAGGGAACGACCATCACAATCGAAATTCCAGTTGTCGATCATGGCACCGTGGTCATCGAGCACGATCAGGAGGCTGAAATCCCTGACATCGTCAAACTGATTCCTGCCGTGAACCAAAGCAATGGACAGCTCACGCAGGAATTCGGAGCACCGCCAGCGGTGTAAGACCAGGCGTCGTCAGACTATGAAAAGCGAAAAAATCAAATGCACCGCGGGAATCTAAAATGAGCAACCGGCCGAACATTCTTTTCGTGGACGACGAGCAGAGAGTGCTGAATTCCATGCGCGCTCTTTTTCGCCGGGAATTTGACCTGTTTCTTACAACGAATGGTGCAGAAGCGATCAAGATCGCTGCCAATAATCGTATCGATGTGATCGTTGCCGACCAGCGCATGCCCGGCCTGTCAGGAATCGAGGTTCTCGATCAGGTCAAGAGAATTTCTCCTAACACGATTCGAATACTTTTGACCGGCTACGCCGATCCTGCCGCCGTCAATGACTCTATAAATATTGGAGAAGTATTCCGTTTCCTCGGCAAACCCTGTGCGCCGAAGGTGCTGCGGGAGACGCTGCGGCTGGCTGTCCATGCAACGCGGCCAGCAGCGGAATCCGTCGCGCCCCAGCTGGAACCTGTCCAGGCACGCCGTTCCCCTGCCGGGCAGACGCCCGAAGTTACGCTGGACGACACCAGCAGCAACGAGTTACCTGTGCTCCGTCCCTTGCCGCTTAGCAATACGAAGCCTAACCCCCAGGAAATGAAGCAGCCTTCGAAGGAAGTCGGGGTGGTCATTTACACCGTAGATTCCGCATTCGCAGAAACGGCGATCCGGACTATCTCAAACGAGCGCAGCACCCTGCTTGCAACGTCGCTAATCCGTGCGATGCGAGCGCTGGAGGAGGATTCTTCCGGCGTATTGATCACTGACATAACAACGGAATTTGCCAGGCTACAGCGAATCATCAGTGCGCTGAAACAGTGCGTACCTGAGCTCGTCACTGTCGTCGTGGCGGATAGTCAAGACTCAAATAATATGATCAGCCTGATTAATTATGGCCAGGTTTTCCGTTACGAGCAGAAGCCTGTCGCGCCGAACCGGCTGCTGCAGGACATTGATGCCGCTGCGGCCAAGCACATAAACCTGCGAGAAAATCCGGATATGACACACCGCCATACCGTTGAAGATATACCACACAACGCTTTCAGGCCCACAGTGCCCATCCCGCCGGCTGCCGGTGCGAATGGCGGCTTACGCCAGGAGAACCTGCGTGCAATTGGCGGCCAGCTCTAGGACGTCGACTGGATGGAATCTGCCAATTCGAAAGAATACAGTTCCCTGCCACTGGTACTCGGAATCACAATGGCCATTGTTGTCAGCGTGTCGGGTGGCTGGTTTGCGCTTGGTGGAAAAGCGACTGGCGGTAACACCGAGAGCGCAGCGAACACTGCGGCCGCAACGGCGGCGATGGAAGATCCTGACGCAGAGACAGTAGCAAACACTGCGATTGCCGCGACAACCACGGAGGACGTTGTCGAGGAAACGATCGATATTGATGCGAATCTCCGCAAGGCGCGGCTGGCTGCTGCCGCCGATTTACTGGTGGCACCAACCGACCAAAACGCACTTTTCTACTACGGTCGGGTGTTATCGGCAGATCCTGATCACGCGATTGCGAATGCAGAGCTTGATGCTCTTTTGGCTTCAATACTGCTTGTCGTTGATGACCATCTCGCCGCCGATGAGTTCGACGACGCCTATGATCTTGCAATGGCCGCCTCGCAGCTCCGGCCGGATCACCCACTGATAGCAGAAATGCAAAATGATCTAAACGAGTTCGTAGCGGCGCTTGCGGCCGACGCGTCGAAACTTGCGGAAAGCGGCAATGACGAGGAAGCGACGGCCAAATTGGCAATGTTGAAAGGACTGCCTGGGCTGAGTTCCAACTATGTTGCCGCGGCCGAACAGGTGGTTCTTGAAACTCAGCAAACGAGATCACAACAACAGCAGCTGGAGGAAGAGGCGCTGCTAAAAGAGCAGGCTGAACTAGACTGGCAACAAAATATCACCGACGCCATTGCGGCGGAAAATCTAATTACGCCCGTAGGGGAGAGTGCTCGCGATTATCTCGCGGAACGTGATGAGCCCGCTGAGCTCAAAGAACAATTTTCGATTCAGCTGCGCGACGCACTGCTCACCGTTGCACAAACCAAAATCGACACCGGCGAATTTGACGACTTGGAATCTTACCTGGCAGCGAGCCTGGATTTTGGCGCCGACGAAGACACAGTCGCTGCTATGCGGACCGACTTCGAGAACGAAAAACTGGCGCAGGAAAGCGCGACTGCGATTGCTTTAAGCGAGTTTGTTCGTTTAACGTCGGCCCCGGCGAAGTATCCTACCCGTGCCAGCCAGCGGGATATCACGGGTTGGGTCGAGGTCACGTTCACAGTGACCAAGTCCGGTGAAACGGCAGACATCGAGGTTCTGCGTGCCGAGCCGGAAAAGGTTTTTGACATTTCCGCAATGGAAGCGGTCAAAAAGTGGACTTTCGAACCACGGCAATACCAGGGCGAACCCATTGATCAGCGAACAACAGCGCGTCTCGTTTTTGACCTGGAGGAGTAACGGATTCCGAGAGTAGCAACGGCTCGACCTATTTCACGAGACCCGAGACTAATGCGTTTGATCTCAATTTCAGGTGGGAACGCGAGGGTCGGCCAGCGGACACTCAGAGTATTTCATTCATTGGCGGTGGAGTGCCCCAGTTCACCGAGCCATCGGGATTGGTCGTCATAGTCCAGCCATGGCTGGTATCACGGGACAGTGTCACCCGGTAATCCTGTTTCACCGGTACGCAAAAGGTCAGCGCATCGTCACAGGCATAGTAGCGGACGGTCAGGTCGAAACCGTAACCCGGTTCCGTTGATTCGACTTCCAGTAGGAATTCGCGGGGATCGGCATCCGCTGTTTCTTCCGGATGCGCACCGGTCCCCTTAACCGGCGAAATTGTGATGCCATCGTCCGCAGTGATTTCATACTGCATGGGCGGCGCTTCATTGTTCCAGTGAACACGGTACAGCGGATCGAGGTGAAAACCGAGATACATGGTGCCGCGGCCAGTGCGAAATAAATCCATGGTCCCTTCCGCCCGCAACTTGGTATAGAAAGGTGCCCGGCTCGTTTCCAGTATGGGATCGATGATCATGGGCATCATGCCATCGGGCCGAGCAACGCGCTCCACGATACCCTTGGCGACGGTGCCAATCGGTGGTTGTTCAGGCAAATCCAGATCGGCAACCTGCGTCTCGTTATCAACCGGACCGACCAGCCGTTCGAGATCCTTTCTCAACTCGGCCGGGTTACTCCAGGCTCTCCGGCCCACGACGACGCCGTTTGGATCCACGATTAATTCACTATTCGGCGTCTCACCAAGGGCCATGTGATAGTCGTTGTCCATCGTGTCGGCCAGCCACGTGATACTGGAGCCGAGGCGGCGTTTCGCCTCCATGACATGCATCAGCCGCTCCTGGATTGTAAACGGGCTGACGTAGTTGTCGTATTCCGGATGCGCCAGCGGCTTGTAGATGTAGAAAAACTCTACACCCTTCGGCTGGTAGTCCAGCTTAACCGTCTCCAGACCGGGGACGTTTTCGAGAAAGGGGGGTCAGGTCAGGCAGCCAAGGATCAGCACTTTGTAGTTTTCGTCGGCCAATTCGCGAATGTTGACCGGATTGCCGAGGTCATCGTGGATTGCAATATCCGGTAGACGTTCGCCAACTTTCGGTGCATCGGCCTCGAACTGTGGCATGCGCGGCGGTCCGGATTGCGCAAATGCGGAATTCGGTCCAAAAGCAAACAACAAGCCTAAAAGAAGACCCGAATGAAACCAGGTTGTTGACACTTTTTGCCGCGGTACAGCCATGCGATCAATATACACAGAGTCGATTCCGGCCGCCAATTTCAGGATGCGTACGGCATAAGTCTGTGCACCGACGCCAGGCGTTGCCAAATTACATCGTGCAAATACAGCCATGTTTCAAGCAGTTGGCTGCCTCACAGAGCCGTGATGTACTATGTCTTGGTAGTATCAAACAAGAACAAGAGCCGCGTACCTGCCGTTGAGTGCTGAAACCGACAAACTTCCTGACAAGGATAAACTCCGCGCATTGCCGTCGATCGACCGACTGTTGCTCGGGTTTGGCAGTACCGTAGAAAAGTATGGCCACATGGCGACTACGGTGGCGCTGCGGGAAGTCATCCAGAATCGCCGTGAGCGGATTATTGCCGGCCACCCATCGAGTACAGACGAAGACTCCATCAGGCAGGCGGCCGAACGCATATTGGAAACACGGGCGCCACCCGAAACGCGGCCTGTTTTCAATCTGACCGGCACGGTACTGCACACCAATCTCGGGCGCGCGATTCTCCCCGAAGAAGCTATTGCGGCAATCAAGTCTGCGGCAATGGATTACAGCAATCTCGAACTCAACCTTACGACCGGCAAGCGTGGAGACCGAGAATCCCATGTTGAGAGCCTTTTGTGCGAATTAACCGGCGCCGAAGCAGCGACATTTGTAAATAACAATGCCGCAGCAGTGCTACTCGTACTCAACACCCTGGCAATGAATGGCGAAGTCCCGGTTTCGCGGGGAGAACTGGTTGAGATTGGCGGCTCTTTCCGCATTCCCGAGGTGATGCAACGAGCCAACTGCAAGTTGATAGAAGTTGGCGCGACCAACAGGACCCACGTCAACGATTTCCGCAGTGCCATTAACGTGCAAACCGCGCTGCTGATGAAAGTGCATACGAGCAACTACAAGATTGAGGGATTCACGAAAGACGTTTCGGTTCCCGAGCTGGCAAAACTGGCCGTCGAATTCGAACTCCCGTTTGTGATGGATCTCGGCAGCGGCAGCCTGGTCGACTTTGCGCGTTTCGGCCTGCCGCAGGAACCGACCGCAGCGCAAGTACTTTCCCAGGGCGCTGACATCATCACGTTCAGCGGAGACAAGTTACTCGGCGGACCACAATGCGGGCTGATCGCGGGCAGAGCTGACTTGATTGCACGTCTCAAGTCGAATCCGCTCAAACGGGCTTTACGCCTCGACAAAATGACCCTGGCTGGATTGACCGAGGTACTGAAACTCTATCGCAACCCGGACACGCTCGCGCAAGCCTTACCAACATTCCGCCACTTAACGCGTTCAGTGGAGGAAATACGCAGCCAGGCGGAGCGAATTGCACCCAGCCTTGCGAAAGCGGTAGGTGAGCGGTTTTGTGTTGAGGTTCGTGATACTACCAGCCAGATTGGTAGCGGCTCTTTGCCGACCGAGACGATTTCAAGTATTGCGATTGGAATTCGTTCGACGAACGCCGGGGAAGACATCACGCAGTCAGTTGCGACTGCGTTTCGTTCCCTGCCAACTCCGGTCATTGGTCATACAGAAAAGGGCAGTTTTATGCTCGATCTGCGCTGCCTCGACGATGAAGCGCGCTTTGTTGCCCAGCTTGGATCTCTGCAAGTTTGATCGTTGCTACGGCAGGTCACGTCGACCACGGCAAGACGTCACTAGTGAAGAATCTCACGGGCGTTGAGACGGATCGCCTGGAAGAAGAACAACGGCGGGGACTTTCAATAACCCTGGGTTATGCGTACTGGCGACCGGATGCCGAGACCGTCTTAGGATTTATCGACGTTCCCGGACATCGCCGTTTTATCAACAACATGATCTCTGGCATCAGTGGCATTGATCTCGGGATGATCGTGGTTGCCGCCGATGATGGCCCCATGCCGCAAACCCTGGAGCACCTGCAGGTCATGCGCCTCCTTGGCGTCAAAAACTATGTTCTTGCCGTCACCAAATGCGACCGCGCCGATGAGTCGAAAATTCAAGAGGTATGCAGGACTGCGTCTGCACTTCTGCCAGACGAAACACCGATATATGAGGTTTCCAATACCACGGGCGACGGCATTGAACGACTCCAGGCGGAACTGACACAGCTTGCGCGCAACTGGTCTCAACGAGCGGCGCGTGGTCACTTCAGAATGTCTATCGACCGCGTGTTTCACCTGCAGGGCCGCGGCCTGGTCCTCACCGGCACGGTCGCATCAGGAATTATTAGCAGCGGCGAAAATCTCGTTCTCCAGCCACAGCAGAAACCCCTGCGGATTCGCGGTATTCACATGCAGGATGCGCCTGCATCGCTCGCCAGTGCTGGAGACCGTTGTGCGCTCAATGTTTCAGGCGCCATACATAGAGATGACATTCTGCGCGGCGACTGGGTGACCAGCGAGTCCTGCATAGACGCAACAATGCGATTCGATGCACAAATTGACTTGTTACCGGATGCGGCTTTTCCGTTGAAACACTTGTCGGACGTTAAGCTGCATATAGGCGCCAAGCACTTAAAGGCAAAACTGATACTACTGCAGCGAAACGGCGCAACCGCGTCGCGCATCAAGCCAGGCGATTCTGCGCTCGCACAGCTTGTCACCGAACGGCCGATACTGTGTTGCCATGGCGACAGGTTCCTGCTGCGCGACTATGGAGAAACAGCATTGCTCGGTGGCGGCCACGTGCTTGACCCAAAGAGTCCAAAAGATCGCAAATCCTCAAGCACCCGACTGCATTTTCTTGAGGCGATGAAACACGATGACATCGAGGCTGCAATCAGTGCCGCGCTCGACGATGAGAATGGCATACTGGATTATGGCGCATTGCTGAGCTCGTGGAACGTTGACGCGGCGACTCGACCTGGCGTGCACTTGCCCAATATTGCGAGAATCCGAGCTCAGCACGCGGAAATCTGGTTGGCACAAACGCGATGGAGCGGTTTGAAGAAATCAATTCTCGATGCAATTCTCGAATTGCATCGAGAATACCCGAATGAACCGGGATTCAAACCTTCGGAGGTCGCAAGCGCGTCTCTGTCGACCCCCAACCAGGGTTTGTTTCAGCCTGCATTCGTAGCGCTTTTGAAATCAGACGATGTACTTATAAAGAATGGCTTGCTGGTTGCGAAAGAATATGAAGAGATTGCATTCAGTGAACCGCAAGAATGGATTGCGTTGTCGGCGTGCCTGCAGAAACATGGGAAGCAAATTCCAACGTTGGCACAGCTTGAGCAGGAATGTGGAATTGATCATCAGGCGCTGCTCCAGAGTATCGGCCGGGCCCAGCGCGAAGATAAATTGGTGAAAATCAACGCTAAACGTTACGCGCTCACGTCGATATTGAGGGAGTGTGCACAGGCCGCTCTGGATCTGACAACGGAGCGGGCGGAGTTAACCGTCGTGAACTATCGCGATCATTTAGGCTGCGGCCGCAATATTGCTGTCGATATTCTCGAATATTTTGACGGCATTCGGTTCACGCGCCGCGTTGGTGAAGCTCGTATAATATTGAAGCGAGCCATACCGGCCAAGTTTTTCAACGCCTGAAGCAAGAAGGAAGAGCGATGTCCCCGGTGGGGCGCCTGGTCTTCAAAACCAGCGAGGTGCATAGATTGCGCCTGGTGGGTTCGACTCCTACCTCTTCCGCCACTTTAACGCTCGTCAACTGACAGGTTACAGGGCGTTCAGGAGTTCCTTGGCGTAGGCTAATACGGTCTCGGCATGGACGCGCACCTGGTAGCGTTCGACGAATACCTTGCCGACAATCTCCTGGTCCGAGTTCAGCACGTAAATTCCTGGATATGGAATGCCATAACCATCATCACCGGGAGCGTACTCATCGTTCAAAATGCCCAGCGCCTGAAAACTTGCGGTCTCGATATCGGACAGGAACGGATAGCCTATGGAACCGGCCTCGATGAACGCGTCCTGTAATTCAGGCGTGTCGTAGGTGATTGCCACCATCCCGATGCCAGCCTTTTCAAATTCGGCTGTATATTCCTGCAGCTGCCCGAGCTGCCTTCGACAGAATGGTCACCAGTCGACCGAGCGCATTGCGATGAAGATCATTCCCTTATCGCGAATGAAGCGATCGATGGTTGTGATCTCCTCACCCTCATACATCGCCCGGATGGCGGGGAACTGTGTGCCAACCTGTACACCGGGATTGAAAGCGTCAGTAATTTCAGTGACGAACATGTTGGCGAATCTGTCCTGAGCCGGTGCGCTCTGACTCGCCGCCGGCTCTGCCGATGGCGCAGCAGCTGCCGGTTCCTCGACTTGCGCCTGCTGCGAACTCTGCCCACAGGCGGCCAGCGATGCAATCAACATCGTTGCGAGTAGTCGGTTGGCTGGTTTATGTATCGGTTTCAATTTGGCTCGATGGGTAGACGCACTACGAATTCACCTGTTCCTGTGGAATATACAAGGAAGTTGCTGGCCTGTCTCCCCTTACGATGCCGCACACCTGGTTTTAAGTTTCACAGCATTGAGCTAACCTCTATCTATCAGTTTTGCCCACGGTCCGACGATGCAGGCCTTCAGCTACTCACAATCCCCATACACGATTCGCGACGACTTAAGCGACGCCTATCGTGCGTTCTGGGCGCGGCTGGCCAGGCCCGGCAGCTGGTGGACAGGTGCTGAGCGCGTGGCGATAGCAGAGGAAAGTCGCAACGCAGTGACCTGTCATTATTGCGCCGAACGTAAAAAGGCTCTGTCTCCCTATAGCCTTGACGGTGAACATGAACACGCCAGTTCGCTGGACCCGCTCGTTGTGGATGCAATTCATCGCATCATTACTGATCAGACGCGCATTACTCAGGGCTACGTCGACGACAACCAGGCTGAGGGCCTAAGCAAGGAACACTACGTGGAGCTGGCAGGCATAGTCGTGGTCACCTTCAGTATCGACGAGTTCAACCGCGCGCTTGGATTGCCTCTGGAGCCACTTCCCGAACCCGAAGACGGCGAGCCGACACAATACCGCCCAGCCAACGCTGTGGAGGGCACGGGATTTGTGCCGATGATACCGGCCGACGACAATTTGGGGCCGGAAGCTGATTTATGGCCCCAGGGCGTCGACGCTCACGTGCTGCGAGCCTTCAGCGTAGTACCTGACGCGGTGCGTGACTGGTTGCAGGTAGGTGATGCAATGTATCTGTCGATGGAGGGTATGCAGATTTTTGCCGGTGACACGGGTCGCAGCATCGACCGCATGCAGATAGAACTGGTGGCCGCCAGGGTTTCCTCGCATAACGAGTGCTTCTACTGAACTACCTCACATTCCATGATGCTCAGTTTGAGTGCCAAAACTACCGAGACGGACATCGATCTGCAGATGGTCAATGGTTCTTCCGCAAGTGATACGCTGGGATTCCCCTTTGCCAATGAGCTTGCAAGTTTCGCCGAGGCGATTGCGCAACGCGATACGGCGAAAATCAAACGTACCAGGAATGAATTGGCAGAGGTTGCCGGCGACGTCGTGATGGTAGATGCAGCCGCGGTAGCCGCCAACTTCCAGCGGATGGTTCGCATTGCAGATTCAATGGGCATACCGCTGGATGATGATGAAATCGAAGCCGGCGCAAGTGTTCGCCAGGAACTCGAACTCAACCGCTTCGCTTCCGCGCAAAATACGCCCAGCGCCAATCGTTAATTTTGAATCGACGGTTCGCGTTTCAGCGACCGTAAGAGCGCGACAGGCCCACTGAGAAAACCGCAAGACAGGACCAGGCCCCGGCGCCAACAGCTCGCCAATACAGTCCAGCGCCAGTCCGTCGTCACTAACGCATCGTTCAAACTCATCGAGATTGACAGGGCTGACCGCAGTCAGCAATCCGCCGCTTGTCTGCGGGTCACACAACAATGCGCGATCTGCTTCAGGGGTCGACTGCATCTGTTCGCCGTAGCTTGCGAAGTTGCGCTCGGTTCCCCCGGGAATACACCCTTCTTGAATGTATTGATCCACGCCATCAATCCTCGGGATGTTTTCTGCGTTCAGTTGCGCACGAACATTGCTGCCCTCGC
>JBPCYD010000244.1:0-6085 GCA_051007895.1 Woeseiaceae bacterium | reverse complement strand
GCCATCGTAATCCACGCGATAGCCGTACGCTGGTTTGATCAGCTCTCCGTGGTCCACGGCGAACGCGGTCACTTGTACGCCATCCTTCTCGTAGACCACACCATCCTCGTCGAATTCGTGTGCGCGTGTCTCGATGCCCTCTGGCGCAAGGAGCTCATCCGGAATGCGGATATTGGTGTTCGCTTGAAACGCCTCTTCGAGATTGTCGAGCATTAACTTCGTGCCGGTCGGCCCCCATACCTCGAATGGTTTACTGCGACGGCCAAACGGTGGCGGTATCCAGCCCGTCATCCACAAGTCGGGAATGCCGGTAACGTGATCTGAATGAAAATGCGTCAGAAAGACGGCGTCAATGCCACTTAGACTGACGTTCAACTGCACAAGCCGTTGCGTGACACCTCGACCCACATCGAATAGTAATTCCTGTCCCGCTACCTCAACCAGTGTCGCAGGCCCAAATCGGTCGGTACGGGGGATGGGATCACCGGTTCCTAGCAACGTGACCCTGAAATCATCGGCACCGTAGGTTATCGACGCACTGCACATCATGATTGCGGCAAGAGCAGTACTGACTATTTCGCGAGTGGATTGGAAAATCACTGTTGAATGCTTCCAGAAACGATGTTGACGAGTCCCGGATGATCGACCGGGTAGCGATTGCCACGGAACAGCATGTGTGGCGCATCAATGTCGTCTTCATACGTATACTCCCAGACGATCTCAGCTTCGCTAGTCACTTCACGGATTTTTGCGCCGGCTCCATGAGTAATAATGGTGTTGCCATTTGGTAATCGCTGCGCTCCCGATATAAAGAATGAAAAGAAGCGCTCCGGTGGTTCGGGGTCATAGTCCCAGACCACAACATCGGTACTGTACGGCGCGCTACCGTCGAGTCTGAACGAGCCATCGGCATTCACTTCCGGTGCAAACTCCAGCACCGTCGAATATGGCCGAACGTCCGGATTTCCATTGTTAAAGACGAGCAGATTCCCTGCGCCGGGCAAGCCCGGTTTTATCCACTGAATGTCGTGCTGGTTGAAGAGTGTCCTTTGTTCTGCACTGCCACGGCCGTAGTTTTGCGGATTGCCCCAGCGATAGAGGAAATCGCCGCCTTTGCCGTGCCGCCCGCCGCTGTGGCCCGCCGCTTCCCACGCCGTTGTGCTGTGATCGATAACATAAACTTCGCTCAGGTAATTCGAGGAGAAGATGATCAGGTCGAGTTCGGGGTTGTAGTCCAGTGCGTTCACATGGGTCCAGTCATCGTCGGTCGATCCATCCTGCGACGGTATCGTTGCATTGATGTTAAGCAGCTCGGGATGCTCCGCGACCACGCCGTAGTTCATTTTTCCAGTATCAAATTCCTGAATCAGGTGGTGCCGCGCGCTCCACTCCCAGACTATCTCCGCCGTATACGGATTGACCTCTATGATGCCGTCGTACCAGAACTGGCCGTTCTCGGCGACCACCTCAGGATCGCGACCCATCGCGATTGCTTCCTCCGTAGATATGTTTTCCCAGACGACGGCCAGGACATTGCCGTTCGGCAGTTTCACCGCGTCATGGTGCTGAATATAGCTATCTGTCGCCAGGCCGAGACGCCAAAGCAGGTCGCCCTCAACCGAATACTCTTCGAGACACCCGCGACGACCGCCGCCCCCGGCAAAGGTATCGGTATGCACATGCGTCGAGACCAATCGGTTACCGTCATCGAGAAACCGTGTGAATTCGATGGAATAATCACTCTCTATTCTTCCAACAATCTCCCCGTCGTTATTTATCACTGTCGATTCCTTGACCATAAGGGGTTCGATGAGCACGTATCCTGGCGATACCTTTTCCCTGTTGGTCTCTACGGGTTCACGATCGGCCCCAACGGCCTGGCGCTTCGCGAGCGGCGGCGGCATTTCTCTTTGTGTCACGCCCGGCGGCTCCGCAAAGCCTGGCGGAGGTGTCGTGTAATCGAAGGCCCCGCATACCGTGCTTACGCGCTTGCTCGATACATACCTGGCAACCGGACGCTCTGGTTCAGCTGCCACGGCAGGCTCCGTAGGCCCTGACGCAGGTTCCTGCACGCAGGCCAACAACGACAGGCACAGCAATGCTCGCACCGAATGGCGCATTATCAACGATGACATTTTCATACCTCGACTAGTGAGATTTAGAATCGTACCTACCACTAGGTACCGTCAAACCTTGCCTCGAAAGTGAGACCGAAAAGTGCCTCTCCATAGGCGCTGACCTCACATGAGAAATTTCCTGCCGGCGCGGCACCCGGGCCCCAGATGACACTGGAGCAAGCGAACTCTTCCGTGAGATTGTTGCCCCATAACGCGACCATGTATTGCTGATCTCTGCCAAATGCGTATGCAACACGCGCATTCAGGAAACTGTAGTCGGATGATTCATCACGCGGTGCAGCTTCCTGCACGAAGGTGTAATACATCGAAGACTGATAACGGTAGTTCATCATCAATGTGAGTTCATTGTCACCGATGGGCGCCGTGTAGGAAGCGAGGATATTGGCGGTCAGATCCGGCGAGTTGGTTACTTCCTTGCCGATTTCGGCCTGCGACAGCGGGTTGAGTCCCGTGATATCGACGACCTCACTGTCATTCGTACCCAGTCCCGCCTGCACGTACCAATTTTCGTCAGGTGCCCACTTCAATTCGGCTTCGAAGCCTGAAATCTCAATGCCGGGAACATTGACCAGTGCCGGTATTCCACCGTAGCTCTCAAACAACTGCAGGTCTTCCCAATCATAGAAAAAGTAGGCAGCGTTGAATTGCAAAGCATTGTCTGCAAACGAGCCCTTGTAGCCTATTTCGTATGCGGTTATGAATTCCGGTCCGATTGGGTCGTCGCCGGTCGATAGCGCGCGATTGTCATACGAGCCACCTTTGAAGCCCTCGGAAATGCTCGCAAACAGCATCGACGTATCGTTGGGTTGGTAGTTTACGCTGACACGATAGCCAGTCTCGGATAACTCCTGTACGGGAGAATCGGTATTGCCGGCTAACCGCCCAGGCGTGGCGCCCGGACAATCGTTGGCCCTGAAATCACGATTTTGCGCTAAGGAACCGACTGCGGTCGGAAAGAAACCGCACACTGTACGGACCCAATTGTCACCGGCAGCCGACAGTTCATCGTCGGTGTAGCGCAAACCGGCAGTGACGTTTACCGTATCGCTAACGGCCCAGTCCAGCTGTCCATATACGGAAAACGCATCGTATTCACTATTAATATCGACGCCGGGACGCACACCCATACCGCCTGCAGCACTGACGTTGGCTACCCAGGTATCCTCCTGCGAATCCGAACTGGTCAGATAAACGCCGGCAAGCCATTGCACAACCGAATCCGTATCAGATGTAAGGCGAAATTCCTGCTGTAACACTTCCCAGTCACCTTCACGCGACGGGCTGAAACCGGTCAGTTCCTGACCGTTTTTCTCAAGAACATAGGTTTCGTCGTAGGAAGTGAGCGAGGTGAACTTGAAGTTGTCGAAGTCGTACTCGAAGTTCAAGCGGATACCGTCCCAGTCAACGGCAGTAATGTCTTCCGGGTCCTGGTAGGTCAGGCCGAGCGGGGTGGAATAGTTGATGAGACGGTTGAATGCAGGTGGTGCCGGGTTCGGATTGTCAATCACGACTCCGGTGCCCTGGTCATATTGGCTTTGCAGCCAGGGCGTTGCGGCGACATCGGCGGCCGTCGCAATTACGTAGTTGTTGTCCGGCCCCGTGAGGCTGTCGGCACGCCGATTCTCAAAACTCGGGTCGATCAGCCCACTCGCCAGCCTGTTACCGCTCATCTTCACGGGCAGGTCCTCGGCATCGAACTCGCCGGTCGAAACCGTGAGGCCAACTCGCGCGTTACCGCCGCCGTCCCACACGAGATTGAGACGGGCGCCGGTGCGTTCATACGCGCCTCCCGTGTCACTGCCGTCGACGACATTTTTCCAGACGCCATCGAACTCGTCGTTCAGGACAGCGATTCTGCCTGCCAGCGTTTCGTTAAAGTCGAAGCCAAGCGCTGCCTCGACGCGAGCCAGGCCACCACTGCCAACTTTCACCTGGGCGTAGCCGTTCATCCCCTCGCCGGGTGTGGCCTTGTTGGTGTGCCATAGAACGGCGCCACCTGTCGTGTTTCTACCGTAAAGCGTATTTTGCGGACCCCGAAGCAGCTCCACGCGCTCGGTGTCATAAATCGCCATCGCACTGACGTACGGTGACACCATGGAAACGTCATCGATATATGTGCCCACCGACTGCTGGCCGGACAGATGAACGTTATCCGTGCCGACACCTCGTATCGAGATGCCGGTATTGCCCGGCGCGTTTCGATTGGTACCGACGTTCGTGAAAACAAATTCCAGGTCGTCCGCGCGAGTGACGTTAAACTGTTCGAATTGATCACCGGTCATGGCACTGATCGATATCGGCACTTCCTGAAGCGATTGTTCACGCTTCTGTGCCGTGACGATTATCTCCTCGAGCTGTGCGGCTGCGATGGCAGGCAATGTGAGCAGTACGGGCATAACCAGGATCGTAAAAACACGTTGAGTCGAGTTCATGACTTCCCCTCATTGATTTCTCGAAAACTCGCTGCCGATGCGGGTCGCAGGAATGAACCTCGTATGCAACTTAGCAACCGGTCGTCTCACGAATCGCAGCGGTAGCTGACTTTGACTTCGCGCAGCATAGTGGCCACTAACAATTTCGCAAACTTTATACTTTTGGTATTGTTTACCGATATTAATACATTTGTATCAAAAAAAAATATATTTTTACGTTGCGCCGCAATCCTGCATGGGGGGAGCCTCTAGTCGCTGGACGGACAGGTGCTGTCGCCAGCGTGGCGGCAACGCGGTACTTGTTGGTAACAGACAGACCAGACGGCTGGACACTACGCCGGAAATTGCAGACGCATTTCCCTGATGACTCGATTCGGTGTCAGCGGCAAGTCGCGGACCCGGACGCCGGCCGCTGCCGCAACACCGTTAGCGATCGCGGCCGCTGTTGGGCCTTGCGCCGCCTCGCCCGCACCCAGTGACGGTTGATCCGGACGATCAAGCACGGTTACCGAAACCCGCGGCACCTCCGTAAAACGCATCATGGGATAGGTGGCCCAGTCGATCGTCTTAATCTTGTCATCGTCGTAGCGGACGGCTTCTTTGAGGGTCCAGCTGGCCGACTGCACGATACCGCCTTCGATCTGGTTCCTGAGTCCATCGGGGCTGATTACGAGTCCCGCATCGACCGTTGCGAATGCGTCGGATACCTGTATCTGACCCGTACTCTCGTTGACATGCACTTCGCAGACGACGGCGACATAGGCGCCAAGATTCTTGAAGCGGGCGAAACCAAGACCACGACCTGATTTCCATCCAGGCCGGGACGTGGGAGCGTTTGCCAGGATATCTTTTGTCGATTCGAGGACGGCGCGACCCCGCTCATCCTTGAGATACTCCATGCGAAAACTTAGTGGCTCCTGACCAACCTGGCCTGCGAGTTCATCGATGAACGATTCGATCGCGAATACATTGGCAAACGCGCCTAATCCGCGCAACGCGGACACGCCTAACGGCGGTTTCTGTACGAGATGTTTCGAAATCGTCTGATTCGCGAACGAGTAAAGCGGTAGCGCGTTGCGATCGCCACCGCCCGCGGGTTGTGGAATATTTCGCGGCGGTGGCGCTTCGAGCGGATCGCTTTTTTCGCGCGCTGCTATCAAGTTGCCCGCACCGGCCGCACCATAAGAACGCGTCGAGTGCGTTGCGCTCCATACGTCGTGATCCCAGCGCGTAATCCGGTTCATCTTATCGAGACCGGCTGAAACGCGCACGCTCATCGCAGAACCGAACGGTTCATAGCGAAACTCGTCCTGACGAGACCATTGCAGGCGAACTGCCCGTCCGGGCATCTGCATGGCGATAATCGATGCGTCACAGGCCGCATCGTCCGCACCATTGTGGCCATAACAACCTGAGGCCGGGCGATAGATCAGCCGCACCTGCTCCTCAGACAGTCCATGAACTCGCGCAAGCGAACCGCGAAGCGGAAACATGCCCTGACCATGGCTCCATACG
>JBPCYD010000243.1:0-2601 GCA_051007895.1 Woeseiaceae bacterium | reverse complement strand
CTTGCGCCGATCGCCGCGGCCTGTGGTTGCTATGTGCCAATGATCTCCGGGCGCGGGTTGGGGCATACCGGTGGCACTACTGACAAGGTTGAATCTATTCCAGGCTATAACGCGACGCCCGACTTTTCTCTTTTTAGAAAGGTTGTCAAAGATGCCGGTTGTGCCGTCATTGGGCAGACCGAGGACCTCGCGCCTGCGGACCGGCGCTTCTATGCGATACGCGACGTCACGTCCACGGTAGAATCTGTGCCGCTGATTACTGCGTCCATCTTATCGAAGAAAATTGCGGCGGGTCTCGACGCGTTAGTGATGGATATCAAGGTCGGTACTGGTGCGTTCATGTCTTCTATGGATCAGGCTCGCGAACTGGCCGCCAGCATCATTTCGACCGCCGGCGCTGCGAACCTGAAAACCCACGCGTTGATCACAGATATGAATGAGTGCCTGGGAACGACCGCCGGCAATGCGCTCGAAATCGCGGAGTCGATGCGATTTCTCGCTGACGATGAGCGCGACGAGAGGTTGAACGACGTAGTCATGGCGCTCTGTGCAGAAATGCTTGTTGCCTCGGGGCTGGAAACAGATGGGGATGCGGCGCTGGTAAAGACCGATAATGCGATCTCATCCGGCAAGGCTGCCGAGATTTTCAACCATATGGTGACTGGTCTTGGCGGTCCCCCTGACTTTGTCTCGAGTCACGAACAGCACCTCCCGGCTGCAGCTATTTCTGTCCCCGTGCATCCCGAATCAGCCGGCTACTTACACAGTGTCAACGCTTTCAATATTGGCAATGCCATCATCGAACTCGGTGGGGGCCGCCGCAAATTGGGCGATGCGCTCGATTTGTCAGTAGGGCTCAGCAATGTCGCGAATATTGGAGAAACGGTGGACAGTGAGCGGCCAATCGCCCTTATACATGCGAGCTCCGAGCAAACCGCGAAAGTCGCGAGCACCATGGTGCGAGCGGCCTGCACGATTACCGAAGATCCGCCCGCAGCACGCGCCAATATCTGCGAGACGTTGACCGCAGATTGATGAGAAATACGCTCGCTTAGCCGGTATCCTTTACCGGCACGAACAAAAACAACAATAAATCCGGATCAGGCAGGGGACTTTTTATGTCGGGCAAACTGATTGGACTCGTGGGCATTGTTGCGATACTGGCTATCGCATACTCATTATCCAGCAATCGCAAGGGTATAAATCTGCGTATCGTGGGCTCCGCGTTCGCGCTGCAGGTTGTCGTCGCTGCATTCGTTATCTACCTGCCCGCGGGCCAGGTAATGATCGATGCCATGAGCAATGCAGTGCTGAACGTCATGGCGTACTCGCGAGATGGTATCGAGTTCATTTTCCGGGGTCTTGCCCAGCAGGATGGGGAAATCTTGCGCGCGGGTTCTGACGAGCGGGTCAGCATCTGGAGTTTCGCAGTCAACGTGTTGCCGATCATTATTTTCTTTTCCGCTCTGATGTCTGTTCTCTATCACCTGCAAATAATGCAAATCATCGTGAAGGCAGTCGGTGGCGCGATTCGCTTTGTGGTAGGTACCAAGGCGGTCGAATCTCTCAATGCTGCCGCCAATATTTTTATTGGCCAGACCGAAGCGCCACTGGTCGTGCGCCCCTATCTCAAGTCGCTTACGGATGCGCAATGGTTCGCACTCATGGTCTCGGGCGTTGCATCGATTGCCGGTACGGTTTTGCTCGCCTACGTGCAACTGGGCGCGGAATTGAAGTATCTGCTCGCGGCCAGCTTCATGGCCGCGCCGGGCGGACTGCTGATGGCCAAAATAATCATGCCTGATGAAGAGGATGAATCAGTGCAGGAGGATGACGAACATCTCAAGCTCGGCAAGAGCGAACACGAAAACGTCATTCTTGCAGCCGCTGTAGGTTCGGCCGACGGATTGCGGCTGGCCGTTAATATCGGCGCAATGCTGATCGCATTTATCGCATTGATTGCTTTGTTGAATGGGGTGATCGGCGGTGTTGCCGGTCTGGTTGGGATTGAAGGGCTTACGTTGGAGAAGATGCTTGGCTGGATATTCTCGCCATTGATGTACCTGCTGAGTATCCCGTGGTCCGAAGCACAGGATGCCGGTGCGTTATTCGGACAAAAACTGATCCTTAATGAGTTCGTTGCTTTCAGTAACCTGAATGCAATCCTTGTGGACGCGAGTGAGCGGACCAGGGCGATTGTGACGTTTGCGCTTTGTGGCTTCGCCAACTTGTCGTCCATCGCAATTTTGCTGGGCGGCCTCGGTAGTCTCGTCCCGGAGAAAAAGGATCTTATCGCCCGATTCGGTCTCAAGGCCGTCGCGGCCGGTTCATTGTCCAACCTGATGAGCGCCGCGCTCGCGGGATTGCTCCTGCCACTCTGAGCAGTAAGCGATGGCGAAACGTCCCGTCATCATTGATTGCGATCCAGGTCAGGATGACGCGATCAACCTTTTGCTGGCAATGTCGTCGCCGGAGGAGCTCGATATCCTCGGCATAACCACGGTTGCCGGCAATGTCCCACTTGAATTGACTGAACGCAACACGCGCCAGATGTGCGATGTGGCAGGTCGAACAGACATGGCCGTCTACGCTGGCTGCGAC
>JBPCYD010000242.1:0-10062 GCA_051007895.1 Woeseiaceae bacterium | reverse complement strand
GCGGGGGAGGACGCGGCACACAGGGCTGCAAGGTGCGATGGGCTGCACCTTCGCTATGTAGAACACGTTCGGGGTCCCCTCACCGAGTGAAATCTGTCTTTTTTATGCTTGCCGACCGCAGGGTTATTAAGATTTTTCGTCCGCAGGCCGGTCTCGAAAGCGCGCGCATCATACCACAAAATCCTTGTTTAGCTTCTTCGACACAGGCACGTTCTTAAGTGTGACGTAGTTCGGCAAACCATTGATATATGGAGGATAATCCTCACCGCGGATCAGCGGTTCCAGGTAGCGCCGGCCGGCTGACGTAATTGCAAAGCCATCTTTGGAGATGTACCGCCGCGGCAGCATTTTCTCTTTGTTGGCGATTCTGGCCAAAGGTGCCTTTTCGATTTTCCAGCGGTACGGATTGTCCGAAACTCGCTTGATCACGGGCATTACTGCCGTCTCCCCGGCAAGCGCCATCTTGACCGCGGCCTTGCCGACGGCATAGGCCTGCTTCACATCGGTCGCCGACGCGATATGTCGTGCGGAACGCTGCAGGTAGTCAGCCACCGCATAGTGATATTTAAAGCCGAAGTTCTCACGCACCATGTTCGCAACGACTGGCGCGACGCCCCCAAGCTGAGCATGCCCGAATGCGTCGGTCGTCCCCGCTTCCGCCAGGAATTTGCCATTCGCATACTGAGCGCCTTCACTGACTACGATGACGCAGTAACCATAATCCCTGACGCACGCCTTGACACGCTGCAGGAAGGCACGCTTTTTAAACGGAATTTCCGGAAACAGGATTATATGGGGTGGTTCGTGACTCGCACCGGAACCCGCGAGGCCGCCAGCGGCCGCAATCCAGCCAGCATGCCGACCCATCACCTCCAGCACGAATACTTTGGTAGACGTTTCAGCCATCGACAGGACGTCCAGGGCGGCTTCTTTCGTCGATACCGCAACGTACTTTGCGACCGAGCCGAATCCCGGACAGTTGTCCGTAACAGGCAAATCATTGTCGACCGTTTTCGGCACGCCCAGGCAGGTAACCGGATAGCCCATTTTTCGTGACACCAGCGAGACCTTGTGCGCCGTGTCCATGGAATCGTTGCCACCGTTGTAAAAGAAGTAGCCAATGTTGTGCGCCTTGAACACTTCAATGAGTCGTTCGTATTCAGCGCGGTTTTCCTCGATACCCTTTAGCTTGTAGCGCGCTGAACCGAACGCCCCGCCAGGCGTGTGCTTCAAGCCTGCGATCGTGCGCGCCGACTCACGGTTCGTATTGGTCATGTCTTCGGTCAGAGCGCCAATTATGCCGTTCCGTCCGGCGTAAACATTGGCGATGCGATTCTTGTGCTTTCGCGCCGTTTCGATAACACCGCATGCCGTTGCATTGATGACTGCGGTCACTCCGCCCGACTGAGCATAAAACGCGTTCTTTTTCGACATGGATATCGGTGCCTTTTGCGAGTGTGAAATCGATGCGAAGCATAGCGGAATCCGCGCGGCGGATCATGCCTTTCCGCGATTCGCGAATTGACGTTGATCGCCGATTGATCTAGCGTACGCGTCCCACACAAAGTCGGACTAGAAAGAGAGTTTTCGATGCGTATCGTCTTGTTAGGAGCCCCCGGTTCCGGAAAGGGTACCCAGGCCAAGAAACTGATGGCCGAAAAGAATATTCCGCAAATATCGACAGGCGACATGCTGCGGGCGGCCGTCGCTGCGGGCAGTCGCTTCGGGTTGCAGGCGAAGGCAATAATGGATGCCGGCGATCTCGTGTCGGACGACATCATGCTCGGCATCATTAGCGAGCGACTCAGCGAGCCAGATACCGAAGACGGCTTCATTCTGGACGGTTTTCCACGAACGGAACAACAGGCTCTGGACTTGAGCGAATTACTGGATGAAATGGGCAAGCCGCTCGACTGTGCTGTGCTCATGGACGTTGATTTCGAGATTCTGATCAAGCGACTGACAGGTCGTCGTACCTGCTCGTTGACGGGCAAGCTGCTGAACGTCTATTTTTCGTCGCAGGCGGAACTCGATGAATGCACGAATGCCGGCGGCGAACTCGTGCAGCGGGAAGACGACAATGAGGATGTTATAAAGAACCGGCTGGACGTTTACAGCACGCAAACCGAACCGGTGGTCAACTACTATCGCAAGCGTGGCAAACTTGAGACCGTGAATGCGGACGGCAGCATTGATGAGGTTTACAATCGCTTCGCGAGCGTGCTCGGCATAGGCTGATCTGCAATCGCCAACGGCAGAATGCGGGTCGACATAGCGATCGATTTTCTATTCGTTGTTCAGGATTTCTGCCAACGAATCGCCCACGATTTCACGCCGCCAGCCCCTGAATACGCGGGATTTTTGCTCACCGTGGAGCGCTGCCGACAACTCTTTCTTCGGCGCTACAATTTCCGTCGCAATGCCGAGCGATTCTGCGGCGTCCGATACTGTCTTTTGCATCTTCTTGAGCAGCGATTTTTCGCGCTCTCCAGGGCGTTCAGGCGGCCTGTAGTTGCTTTTGTCGTGTGTTGCGGTTTCGACGATTTTTAGCAGCTTTTTACCGGCACGCCGGACCGTGCTTTCTGCTAAATCCTGAATGTTGCCCAGCTCGCCCAGCGTAGCGGGCTGCGTGATGGCAATGTCGAGCAGCACGGAATCGCGCATGATCCATTGCCGCGGCCTGTTGGTTCTCAGCGCTTCGCGCTCCCGCCATTCGGCTAGCTCACCGGCGGCGGCACGCTCCCGGCCACGCATGTTACGCGCACCCTTCAGGCGTTCGATTGCGACCTCCGGCGCTGGCTCATACAGCGCAGCGTCAAGCAGGTCCGTTGAATCTTCGATCACCCATTGATATCGGCCAAGCTTATGCAATCGCTCGGTCAGTTCGTCGCAGGCCGGGAGCAGGTATTTGACGTCTTCGGCCGCATAGTTCAGTACCGAATCCGCCAGTGGTCGCCTGGACCAGTCGGCGCGAGTGTGCGACTTGGCGAGCTCGATTCCGAACAACTCGGACACCAGCCCGGCGTATCCGATCTGCGGTTGATACCCAAGTATGGCCGCCGCGACTTGTGTGTCGAAAAGGGCCGCAGGCATTATGCCGCTGGTTTGGTAGATCACTTCTATATCCTGCCTGCCGGAATGCAGTACCCACGTCGGTTTGGTAATGGCCCGCCATAGAGCGTTCTTCCGTGCCGAAGCGGCCTCCGCCAGGGGCATAGGGTCGGCGCAAACGATCTGCTTGCCTGCGGCAACCTGAATCAGGCACAGCTCCGAGAAAAAAGTTTTTTCGCGCATGAACTCGGTATCGACGCCAATGCGTTCTTCGGCCGCAACCAGCCGGGCCAGGCTGGTGTCATCAGCCAGGTCAACAAAATCGAAATCAGTCATTGAGAGGAGTAGCGCAGGCTTCGGTTGCGGGTATTATCGTGCGATGATGTGAGTTGCGCATTGCCGTATTGTGACAGAACACTGCAACATCTTCTCAAAACATTCCTGGACATCACGCTGCTGAAGGCCGGCCCGGAAGACCTCCCGCAATCGACTTTCGTCCTCGTGTACGCCATCGGTCTGCTCGTTCTGGCATTCGCCGTGTCAGCGGCACTGGCTCCCGATTCCGGTACGGGCGATCTCGCTATTTCGTTCCTGGTCGCCGTACTCAGTTATTTTGTCTACTGGCTCGTTCTGATTGCTACGGGATTCGCAAACCGGCTGGTGCCGACTATCGCCGCGATAATGGCATGTGGTTCAATTCTGACGGTTCTGCAGTCGGTGGTGTTCGTGGTCATGGGCATGTTCGTAAACGCCAGTACGACGGCAACCGTTGCGTGGCTGATACTGATCTGGGCGATTCCGGTAAAAGGCAACATTATTGCGCGTGCTATCGAACAGCACTGGTACATTGGTATCGCGATCGCTATGAGCATCTTTGTCATGCAAAATATTGTCTACGTATCGCTCGTCAGCCCGTAATTCGGGCGCGGGTCGTTAACACCAGCTTTCAAATTCGATCACAAAGTAAACTAACAGTATGCACATTCACATAGTAGGCATTTGCGGGACCTTTATGGGTGGCGTCGCTGCGCTTGCGCGGGCAGCTGGTCATGAGGTCACGGGCTGCGATGCCAACGTCTACCCGCCAATGAGTTCACAACTCGCAAACCTCGGTATCAAGATTGTCGAAGGCTATGATCCGGCACAGCTTGAGGTGGTGCCAGACTATGTGGTTATCGGGAATGCCCTTAGTCGCGGCAACCCTGTCGTCGAGGCCGTGCTGAATCGTCGTATCCCGTATTGCTCCGGGCCACAGTGGCTCGCCGAACACGTTCTGCACAGTCGCCATGTCATAGCTATTGCCGGCACGCACGGCAAGACCACGACCGCCAGCATGCTGGCCTTTATACTGCAGGATGCCGGGCTTGAACCGGGTTTTCTGATCGGTGGGATACCAGTCAATTTCGAGACCTCTGCGCGCTTCGGTAATTCCGAGTTTTTTGTCGTCGAGGCCGATGAATACGATACGGCGTTTTTCGACAAGCGTGCCAAATTTGTACACTACCGACCGCAGACGCTCGTAATCAACAATCTGGAATTCGATCACGCCGATATCTTTGACGATATCGACGCGATACTCTGGCAGTTCCACCAGCTAATGCGAACGGTGCCGGGCAACGGACGTGTCGTGATAAATGGCGCGGACGCAAACGTCGCCAGGGTGATTGAGCAGGGTTGCTGGACTGGAGTTGAGCAATTCGGTGACGACGATGACGCAGACTGGCACGCTCGATTCCTGGATATTGGCGAGCGCCGTATCGAGATATCGCACGCATCGGCCGGGGCTACGGAGACCCCGTGGAAACTGGGCGGTGTCCACAATCTGCAAAATGCGGTAGCCGCAGTGGCAGCAGCACACTCGGCCGGAGTTAGTTTGTCGCGCGCAGTCGACGCACTGTCGCGATTCGATGGTGTCAAGCGGCGCATGGAGCGAACGGCAACGGTGTCGGAAATCGCGATTTATGACGATTTTGCGCATCATCCGACTGCGATCAGGAGCACGATTGCCGGTTTGAAGAAACGTTATCCCACGCAGCGAATCGTTGTCGCGCTCGAGCCGCGCTCCAACACGATGAAGATGGGTGTCCACAAAGACTCGCTGGCCAAATCACTGGAGAACGCCGATCTTGTTTTCGTATACAGGCCGGCAGAGCTGGCTGAGCAACTTGATGCAAGTTTGGCGGCACTGGGCGGTCGAGTCGCAGCGTTTGCCAACTATGATGAACTGGTTGGCGACCTGGAGGGCAAACTGTTAGCCGGGGATCAGCTGGTCTTTATGAGCAATGGTGGCTTCGGCGCGGCGCGGCAGAAACTCACAATGGCGCTGCAAAAAAAGCGCCTTGCAACTGCAAACACTGACTCTCCGCAATAAGGGGTCTACACTCGGACGATGGAGATTTCACTCTTTCCGTTGCGTACAGTGCTTTTTCCGGATGGACCGTTGCCACTCAGGATATTCGAGCAGCGTTATCTCGATATGATTAGCCGTTGCATGAAAGCGGACGTCCCTTTTGGCGTCGTTCTTATTCGTGACGGGACGGAGACTGGTCCGGTCGAGGTCTGTGACGTAGGCACGCTCGCACGAATCTCCGACTGGTATCAGGGTAGCGACGGATTGTTGGGCGTTACCGCCATGGGACAACAACGATTTCGAATCAACGCGAGCCGCCGTCAGGCCGATGGCTTGTTGATGGGCGAGATAAAGCTGCTTCCGAAGGAGCCCGATACCGCACTACCTGAGGTGTATCAACCACTCGCGGAAATCCTGGAGGGTGTGCTGGATGACCTCGGTCGCCTCTATGAATCGTTGCCGAGGCGTTATGATGATGCGGGCTGGGTGAGCTACCGTTTTGCAGAAATTCTGCCCATTCCTCCCGAGCAAAAACAGCTGTTGCTGGAATCGGAGAATCCGCTCGAACGACTGGCCGAACTCCGCCAGGTGCTGGAAACCGTAAAAAGTCGTTAACTGTCGAGTTCCCGAGCGATCCTGGCCAGCACTTTTCCTGCAGCATCCAGCGTCTTCGTAATCTCATCTTCTCCGTGGGCAGCCGACACGAATCCTGCTTCAAAAGCCGAGGGTGCGAGGTAAACACCGTTCGCCAGCATGCCATGGAAAAACTGTTTGAATCGTTCGATGTTGGCTGCGGCAACCTGACTAAAGGACCTGACCGGACCGTCGTCCGTAAACACGAATCCGAACATGCCGCCGGCGGATTCCACCGCAAGCGGGACATGAAGATCCTGCGCAATTGCTGCAAGACCCTCGGTCAGTTGCCTGGTCCTGGCGGACAGTGCGGTGTAGAAGCCCGGTTTTTCAAGCTGCTCCAGCGTGGCCAGGCCGGCAGCCATCGCTAACGGGTTGCCGGACAGGGTGCCGGCCTGGTAGACCGGGCCATCTGGCGCCAGGCTTGCCATGATGTCTGCTCGTCCGCCAAAGGCGGCAGCAGGCAGTCCGCCGCCGACGATCTTCCCGATCGTCGTCAGATCAGGCGTAATGCCGTAAATCGACTGTGCGCCGCCGCGAGCGACACGAAACCCCGTCATGACCTCGTCCAGGATCAACACCGCTCCGCACCGGTTGCACTGATCGCGAAGCGATTCGAGAAAGCCCTCGACCGGCGGCACCATGTTCATATTGCCTGCAATCGGTTCTACGATTACGCATGCGACCGTGTCGCCAATTTCGCTGAACGCTGTCTCAACACTATTCACATCGTTGTAGGCGAGCGTAACAGTATGCTCGGCGAGACCTTCAGGAACGCCAGGAGAACTCGGCACCCCCAATGTCAATGCGCCAGATCCGGCCTTGATCAGGAGCGAGTCAGAGTGACCGTGATAGCACCCTTCAAACTTGATGATCTTGTCGCGTCCAGTGAAGCCCCGCGCGAGGCGAATTGCGCTCATGGTTGCTTCCGTGCCAGAGCTGACCATGCGAACACGCTCGATTGATGGCATCAGCTCGCAGATTTTTCTGGCCAAATGTGTTTCAACGAGAGATGGCGCACCAAAACTCAGGCCGCTCTTTGCGGTATCGATGACCGCTTGCAAAACGACGGGGTGGCCATGACCAAGTACCATCGGTCCCCAGGACCCCACGTAGTCAATCAGGTGCCGATCATCTTCGGTTTCAAGCCAGGCACCCTTTGCGCTGCGCATGAATACCGGCTCTCCACCGACACCCGCGAACGCCCTGACGGGTGAATTCACACCGCCAGCTATACATTGTTTTGCATCTTCAAAATGACTCATGCGAACCCTCTATTGCCGAGTCTGCATGCTACAGACTCGCAATCGGTTGCAAAACCCTCTGGTGCGCCGTTGCCCGCTGGTGCACACTGTAATTCGCATGAAAACTTACATGTGTTTAATTTGCGGCTTTGTCTATAGCGAGGAGGAGGGCGATCTCCAGGCGGGTCTCGCTCCTGGCACCCGCTGGCGTGATGTGCCTTTATCATGGCGCTGTCCAGATTGCGGGGCGGGTAAGGAAGACTTCCAAATGACCGAGATTTGAGATCGCTCTGTAAAAGGCGGCAGGTATGCGTGCGTCAGTTGATCGACTGGCGTAGCTGTGAAACCTTGTGGCCGCGGGAAAGCAGTAACTTCGGAACTCCCTCTTCCCCTATTAAGTGCAGGGCGCCGACGATTACCAGGTAGTCGTCTTCGTCATCCATTAATTCCTCGATCTGCCCCGTCCAGTCAATATTGCGATTGACGACGATGGCCTGGTTGAGCTCTGGATAGTCCTGCATGTCCTTGAGCATGCTTTCTTCGAGAAAAGCGGTGTCACCGATACGCCATGCTTCGATAAGCGAGTCCATCAATTCGCGCATCTCCGGCCCCTCGGCAAGTGCCTGCAGGAACATTTCCTGTTGTGCTTCCTGCGACAGTCCATCGAGAAATCCAAGCTGTTGGCGCATTGTTTCGAAACCCCTGATTTCCTTATTGTCATTGACGGCACGCTCCATAATGTGCGACTCGATGCCAAAGGCTGGGTTAAAGCCCATGCGCATCAGCAGCATCATCTCTACATTCATCGCCGCGTACCAGGGCTCCGCCCGATCTAGGAGCTTTAACGGAATCTCAGCGGCGACAGCCAGCGCTGCTGCTTCGGCATAAACCTGTGGGCCCAGCAGATCTGTCAGTGTTCCGCCGTTCTCAATCAGGCCCAGCTCGTTGGTCATCGCCTGCGTTGCGACAGGATCTATATCATCCATGTCGAGTTCCATGATCAGCGTCTCAGCCTCCTCGTAGGCGTCATAGATCGCGCCCGGCAACGGATGGTCCTGTTCGCGTAGTAGATGGATCGAGCCCAGCAAAAATATCTGGTTCTGATGGCCGTCTACTTGCCAGATCGGGAGTCCCTGTTCACCGTCAGCGGCAGCTACCGGGCCCGATAGTACCGTCATGCTGCACACTACGCCGCCCACTATGTTTCGCCAGTAATTGTTCATTCGTCGCTCGCTATCCAGTTTAGTTTCGTTATGACGCTGCCGTCCGCAAACAGTTCAACCTGGCGGTATGCCGGTGGCATGTCGTCAAGGGCGAATTCCTCGCTCCGAGGTTTGAACTGTCGGCAGGTCGATGGTGTACCTATGATTTTTATGCGCTCTGTCTCCGCAAAAAATTCCTGGTGAACGTGGCCGAAAAGCACGACCCGCACCTTTCCTGATAATGACAGATTCCGCAAAAATTCTTTGCCGTTCTTCAGTCCGACCTGATCCAGCCAGCGGCTCTGCATCGGCAGTGGCGGATGGTGCAGGAAAACGGCAACGTGCTGCGCCGTCGTAGCGTTGATCGTGCCAGCCAGTCTGTCCATTTCTGTACTGGCAACCTCGCCACCGGCACCGTTGTCCACACAGCTATCGATGCCGATTAACAACCAATCGCCAACTTCTTCTGCTTGACAATAAAAGAACGGGTGAGTAGCCAGTTTTTCTCGCATCACCTGTCGAACATCGTGGTTGCCCGGTACGCAATGCACCGGCAGTCCCAGCGGGCCGAGAAGGTCGAGAAATCTCTGATAGGCAGCCTCCGAATCGTCCTGCACAACATCGCCAGTCATCGCGATCAGGTCGGCGCGCCAGGTGGCAGCAAGATAGTGATCGATGACTGCGGCAAGTGTTTCACGCGTATTTGCGCCGCGCAGATTGCCATCCGGTGCGGCGAAGAGATGAGGGTCTGTCAGATGCAAAACCCTGATAGGGTCGGACCGCACTGGAATATTCTCGTCTCCTTGCCCGTCAGGTGATGGCCGACTGACCCGTAGATCAGCCGACCATTAACAAGCGCATCAGTAACGATAATGGTCGGGTTTGTATGGACCCTTTTTGTCTACGCCGATGTACTCGGCCTGCTCGTCTGTTAGCTCGGTGACTTTCGCCCCGATCCGATCGAGGTGCAACCGCGCGACTTTCTCGTCGAGGTGTTTTGGCAAAACGTAAACTTCTCGACCGTAATTGTCCGCATTTTGCCAAAGCTCGATCTGCGCCAGCACCTGGTTCGTGAACGAGTTTGACATGACAAAACTCGGGTGGCCGGTGCCGCAACCAAGATTCACGAGTCGTCCCTCGGCAAGCAATATGATGCGTTTGCCGTCAGGAAAGACGACGTGATCGACCTGCGGCTTGATGTTTTCCCATTCGAATTTCTGCAAATAGGCGACGTCGATTTCGTTGTCGAAGTGACCAATGTTGCACAGGATCGCCTGGTCTTTCATGCGCTCCATTTGGGGACCGGACACGACGTGATAGTTCCCAGTGGCCGTTACCACGATGTCCGCCTGGTCGCACACGTCATCAAAATTAACCACCCGGTAACCTTCCATAGCGGCTTGCAGGGCGTTTATCGGATCAATTTCCGTGATCCAAACGGTTGCTCCCAATCCGCGAAGCGACTGTGCAGAGCCTTTACCAACGTCGCCGAAACCGCACACGATTGCGATCTTGCCAGCGATCATGACATCCGTTGCACGCTTGATGCCATCCACCAGCGATTCCCGGCACCCGTACAGGT
>JBPCYD010000241.1:0-4467 GCA_051007895.1 Woeseiaceae bacterium | reverse complement strand
TTGTTCTGTGCCTTCAGGTCGACCAGGTGTCGCAGCGAATCCAGCACGTCCTCGATCCGAAATTCGATGTGTTCGAGCTCGAGCTTGTTGGCCTCGATCTTGGAGAGATCCAGCACGTCGTTGATGATGCCAAGCAGTGAATTGGCGGCCCGGTCAACTTTTTCCAGGTAGTCGCGTTGCTTTGGCGCCAGTTCGGTCTTCAGGCACAACTGGTTCATACCCATGATGGCGTTCATCGGGGTGCGAATCTCGTGGCTCATGTTGGCCAGGAAGTCACTCTTTGCACGTGTCGCCTCCTCGGCGAGTTCTTTGGCTTGCATGAGTTCCTGTTCAGCTTCCCTTTTCCTGGTGACATCTATGTTGATTCCAATTTCTCTAACCACTTCGCCATTGTCATCAGTTACCGGCAGGGCCGCAGCATATATATGTCGAACCGATCCGTCCGGTCGAATAATCCTGAATTCCGTTTCTCCCTTTGACTTATTCTCAAACACCGACTGTAGCCAGGATTCAGCGCCCGGCAGATCGTCCGGGTGCACGGCTGCCGCCCAGCTCTCATAAGGCATTGGTACTTGCTTCGGCAGGCCATAGATTTCAAACAACTTGTCATTCCAGGAAGTAATGTTATTCGGTATATCCCAATCCCATATCCCCATGGATGCAGATTCGACGCCGAGCTCAAGCCGATAGGATAGTTGTCTCAGCTCCTCTTCAGCCTTGCGCCGTCGCACTGCCATGCCATTGATAGCATCTGTCAGCGTATCTTTATCGCTGCGTTTTTCCAGACGCTTGCCGAAGTCGCCATGTGCGATGGCGCTCACTACATCATTGATGCGCTTATAAGAATGTTGGACGTCGTTGAAACTTCGATACATCTGTTCCAGTTCGTCAACGCCTTTATCCATGGGCAACTCGACCGCAAGATCCCCCTCTGCAAGCATATTCGCCGCCACTACGGCTTTTTTTATCTGGCGCGAAGTTTTATTGGCAGACCAAAGAGCAATAACCAACACGATGAAGACGCTGATGCCGGCCAGCCAGACCAACTTATTGTATTCATCGTAGATGGGACCTAACACGGAGCTTTCGGGCAGACTGAGTACAACCAGCCAATCACCGGTCAAGACCTGAGCGGATGCATAATAGTGCGTACTCTTCGTGAACGGGTCAGAAGCGACTAGCAGCGATTGTTCTCGTTCCTGTTTTAACAGGTCACTAAATATTGCGCTGTAGCCGGTGTCCACCACAGACCTGGTTTTGAGTTCATCCTCGTGGCTGGTCGCCGCAATAAAACGTCCTTCACGGCTGATTAGAAATACGTCGACTGACTCCCGATTCTTGATCTCCCGCAGAAAGGCGTCAAGATCGTCCAGTGCACGATCCACTCCGGCACTGCCTACAAACTTGCCATCCCGCAAAACCGGGAAGGTTTGCTCTACGACCATCTTGCCCTCGTAGATATTAGGCTCGGTCACCATTTCCGTCGCAGTGCCGGACTCGTCGAACAGGTCGTGCACACCCTGCCAATACTGGCTGGTTTCCATGTCGACAAGATGTTCCATCAACAAGTTATTGTTGTCCCGAAACCAATAAGGAAGGAACCGCCCTTCGACATCCATACTTTTTCGTAATTCCGAATCAGTAGTTGAGCGCAGATATTCGGCATCGTCGGTATCTGCATTAGCCTCATAACCGATGTAGATTCCCGTAAATTCGGGAAACTCCGCGAGAACGCGACGTGCAAAATTGACCGATTCAGGCCGCTGGCCAAATAGAGCACTCTCTTGTCCAAAGGCCAATATTTTCACGGCAACCGAGGCGCGAGAATTACCGATTTCAACTTCCTTGGCGACCACAGTCGCAAGCTGCTCGATCATTTCTTCTGCATCGATTCGAATTCTTGCAAATGCATTGGTCGCCGTATAAGCCAGCACAGATGTCAAAATGACAATAATCGGCAATATGGTGAATAAAACCGATCGCCCGCTCAGCGATCTGTGGAATGAAATTTTCTTCATATTCTTCCGGCCTTCCTGCAAGAAAAAACGCTCTCAGCTTACCTACTTAACAAGCCGTATGTTCTGTAGCCCTTGTTTGAATTATAAATCGGATGATGTGCAGACGTTATTATTGATGCGCCAGCCGCCCGGAAGGACGGGCCTCCTCAGATTGAACCGTAATGCAGAATTTCGATCTGGACTCGGACTGCGGGACTTTTACGCGGGTCAGTCCTGCATCGTTGTGCACGGTACTGCAATGTTGTCCGTGGACGCCTCCTGATCGATCAATAAAATCAATCAGTTAACATCCAAGACCTGGATTCGGGAGGCAGGGGGCCCACTCAATAGATTCTCAATGCCAATCGGTTAGGTCAGCGCAAGTTCGAACGGGTTCAAACCTTCGAACCCAACTTGGCAATTCGCCAATCGACCTGGCCGGCATACGACAATCCCGCGATAATAATCAATGATTCGTCTTTACAGTTCAGCAATCAGTGGTTGCTGCAGACAATAGACTATTCGACAATCAGTGCTATCGTAATTGCCCCACACATCGTTCAAATACAATGAATATTCGCCAAGCAACGCCAGATGATGCGACAGGAATTCTGGGCATTTATCGGCCGATCGTGGAGGAGACTGCCAATTCGTTTGAGCTGGTCGTCCCGACAGTGTCGGCGTTCACAAAACGTATAGAATCCCTGATTGCGACCCACGAATGGCTGGTCATGGAGGAGTCAAATACCGTGGCCGGATACGCGTATGCATCTCCGCACAGGCCTAGGGAGGCATATAAATTTTCAATTGAAACGTCGGTGTATGTGCACCCGAATTATCACGGTAGGGGAATAGGGAAGAATTTGTATTTGGCATTGTTCGAGTCTGTTCGGCAAAAGGATTTTCACTGCGCGTACGCGGGAATTGCGCTGCCAAATGATGCGAGCATCGCGCTTCATAAATCCTGTGGATTTCACGAAATCGGTACGTTCCAGGAAATCGGGTTCAAGAATGGCGCCTGGCACGATGTATCCTGGTGGCAGCGTAAGATTTAGGTAGCCGCACTAAGGAGCGACCGAAAGCTGAGTACCCTACCGCCACATTCGAGTTTAGGCATTAAGTCTGAAGATCATTCCGTTATTCACAGTTCGCGAGTTAGTCACGTTGCCTGTAAACGGGCAATGAGAGACCGTTCACTATGCCGGCCGCGCGTATTCCAAGCCCCGCCAGAATCCCCAGCGGAATCGACCATGTGTCGCTGAGCCCTGCCCCGGAAGCGGTGAGGAATACGGCGGCAGCGACAAATGCGGCAGTCGCATAAATTTCCCGACTCAGTATGAGCGGCACTTCGGAGCAGATTAGGTCGCGTATCATGCCACCTACCACGCCCGTGACCATCCCCATAATTGCAGCTACCGGAACTGATGTGCCGTGATCGATTGCGATCTGACTGCCCAGAACGGCGAATAAGGCCAGACCAATGGCATCCATCCAGATGAGCATCCTCAATCGAGACCGAATTACGTGCGCAGCAAAAAACGTTGCGACCGCTGCAGCAACGGCGACATACACGTAGTTGGTATCGTCAATCCAGAATATCGGGTGCCGATCAATCAATACGTCGCGCACGGTACCGCCACCCACGGCAGGCATTAACGCCAGTACGGCGAAACCGAATATGTCCATATTCTTGCGTGACGCCGCCAGGGCTCCGCTGATTGCGAAAACCGCGGTACCAATCAATTCAAACCAGTAGATCATTCAGCTCGTATCCGGTAGAGGAAACCGTCATTTGAACCGGCCACAGTTATAAGAGGAATCGTCACAAAGTAGACATTGCACTGATGTTCTTGTCAGGCAACCGCGACGGCAGAAACGGTCCACAGAATGGCAGAGAGACCAGCGGCATAGCCCGCTGGCACGATCTGTGTTTTGACGTGGTCCATAAGATCGCAGCCTGTCGTAGTTGCGCTGAGGATTGTGGTATCAGAAATCGGCGAGCACTGGTCGCCAAACACTCCACCATTGAGAACGCATGCGAAACAAATGGATAAGTACAGTTCGGGATTCGCTATATCCTGGGTCTGAGTGATCGCCCAGGCGAGGGGCATTGCCAGTGGATATGCAATCGCATACGTGCCCCAGCTGCTACCCGTTGAGAATGCAGTCGCCATAGTTAAGAACAGTAACGACACCGGAAGAACATAGTACGGCAAACTGTCTCCCAGTAACTCGATAAGGAAGAGCCCGCCGCCGGTCTCTGAACTGATGCCTCCAACTGTGATGGCAAGCAGGAGAATCACTGTGGCGAGTACGACACCTTTCAGGCCGTCTCCAATTCCGTCGACTACGTCGTTAAGGGACATCCCTTTTATAAGTGCAATTGAGACAGACAGAAGCAGCGCAGCGCCAAACGCCCAATTGACCTGCGGCGAACCCATCATGACAAAGCTTCCGATCGCGACCCCAA
>JBPCYD010000240.1:0-4760 GCA_051007895.1 Woeseiaceae bacterium | reverse complement strand
TCATCAAGAACGTCTGGTTCCAGGGCGACTTCGCACCGAAGGACTTCACGATCGTGCCGGACATGGACGCCAACCCCGGTGATGAGATTGCCGTACTCGGCGAGCGTGGCAGTGGCCAGATTCAGGTCGAGATCAAGGATGCGAAGACTATATCGTGGATAAACCTGATTAACTATCCGTAAGAGCTATGTAGAGCTTGCAGAAAATAAGAACCGAAGCGTAATGGAGACAGTCTCAATGCAATCGATTATTCCTCTGACGGTTAAGCTTGCCGCTGCGCTAGCTATTTTTAGCAACTCGTCGGCGTTTGGCGGTGTGCCTGGTGAAAGTATCGGTACGCTCGGCTGGGGCATTTCTATTGCCGATATCAACGAGTCTGGCGAGATTGTGGGTATTTCGGTACCAGCGTCGGGTCAAGGTGGACGCGCAGTCTATTGGTCCAGGGAAACGGACCTAGTTGAAATCGGATTGGGCGGAGGCGTATCCAGTAGTGCAGACTATATTACGGATGATGGCGTCGTCGTCGGGACTGTCGCTAATAATAACGGTTCGAGTTTTGTCTGGACCGCGTATTACTGGACGCCGGGTGACGGTATGGTTTTTCTACCGACAGATTTCGGCAACGGTCACTTGATTACAGATGTTGATAGAGGTAGTGGCGCGGTCGTCGGAGCGTATTGCGCATATTCGAATAATACTTGTAGCGATGACAGGGGTTTCTATTGGACTTATCAGGGTGGTATGCAATCGCTTCCAAGCGGGTGTTACCCGACCGATGTCAATTCCGTCGGTCAGGTAACAGGGTATTGCGGAACTGAATCGTTCATATGGGATGTTACTGGCGGATTAACCTCAATTGAGCCGGACATCGTAAGCAGGACCTGTTACGCCGAGGCGCTGAATAATCTCGGTCAGGTTGTAGGCAATTGCGCGATTCAATTCACGAACGACACCGAAGCGTTTTACTGGTCCGATATGGAAGGCATGTCGCGATGGGCCGTACAGGAACCGGGCGTCGATAATACTGGTGCACGGGATATCAACAATGCCGGCTTGGTCGGAGGTACTTCGGATGCCGGCGCATGGGTTTGGACTCAGGGTGGCGGTCTTGTGCTCCTGGATGCCGGAGCTGGTTTCAATGAAACCCAATTTCAGGGACTGAGTGAAAGCGGACACGCTTTTGGGTTCGTGAACATCTCTGACAATAGTGTTCAATATGGATTTGCGTGGTCGGCGGCAGACGGTTTCGAACCAATAATCCTGGAAGACGGGCGAACCAGTGGTGTTCGGCAGTGGAATGATCACGGACAGGCCGTTGGGTATTCTTCAAACAGCCAATACGCCATCGTAGGGATCTTCTGGTCACCGGATAACGACGTCCTGACCCTGGACCCAATCTACTTTCGATCGGATGCCTTCGCCGTCAACAACAAGGGAGAGGTTGCAGGCTATTCCTACGACGATCCGGGTGGATATTTGTACGACCAGGTTGGTGCTTATTGGAGTACGCAACCGGCTCCATTCCAACGCGTACTAACAGTCGACAACATCGGCGGCAGCTCAGCCTCTGATATTAGTACAGTGTTGTCAGGCAGCCTGAACGGTTACGTGCGTGATGCGAGCACGGACGCCTTGCTCGGCAGCCAGACGTTCAATGCAACGCGTACGCCACTGGACGTTGGCGTGGTTGATATCAACGGTTCGCCGGCCATTGCCTCGCTCGGCGAGGCGTCTGACGGCCGTGCCTGGGTCGAGGTCCGCGATGCGGTGACCGGAGCGCTGGTGCGTGACGTTTGGTACACGATCGGATTTACACCGATTGCCCTGGCCGTACTGCCCGACATGAACGGCAACAATACGTCAGAAGTGGCCGTGCTGATGACCAAGCCATCAGACAACAACCGGACCTGGGTGCACATCAAGGATTCACAGACACTGGCGTACGTGAACAATGTCTGGTTCGAAGGCGGCTACACGCCGCTGGATCTCGAGTACGTACCGAACGTGGACGGCAATGCCGGTCCTGAGCTTGCCGTCCTCATGACTCGCGATAGCGACGGTCGTACCTGGGTGCACGTCAAGGATGCGATGACGGGCAGTTATATTCGTAACAACTGGTTCCAGGCGGGCTACACACCCAAAGACCTGGCCGTGATTAATAACCTGGATGGCAATCCCGGTGCGGAGCTGGCCGTACTGTTCCAGCGTGACAGTGATACCCGCACCTGGGTGCACATGAAGGACACGCTAACGGGTGCCTACGTCAGAAACGTCTGGTTCGACCTGGGCTTTACGCCAATGCGTCTTGAGACGATCCCGGACCTTGATACCAACGCCGGCGATGAGCTTGCGGTATTAACGAGCAAGGACTCGGACGGACGTGCCTGGGTGTTGGTGAAAGATGCGTTGTCTGGTGCGTTCATCAGGAACGTCTGGTTCCAGGGCGACTTTACGCCGAAGGACTTCACGATCGTGCCCGACATGGATGCGAACCCGGGTGACGAGATCGCGGTACTCGGCGAACGCGGCAGCGGTCAGATCCAGGTTGAGATCAAGGATGCCAAGACCATTACATGGATCAATCTGGTCAATTTTCCATAGGCGAATCGGTAAACTAACAAGGCAAACGGGCCAACAGCCTGAGCCAGGTCCAGGAGATTACGATGAATTCAAAGACTATGTTTCTGCTTACGTTAATTTTTCTTGGCACATCCGCAAATGCTCAAAGTCTTGAATCGATGTCTTTGACGTTGCGTCTGCAAGACGCCGCTAGTCCAGGTGCGTCCCCGACCGAGTTTAGTGAAACCTACGCACAGGCTGAAATAAGTGTGCGGGATATCAAAGTAACAGCAGGCGCGGTGCGACCGCTGCGTCATATCGAATATTCAGCCGATCAGATTGTTATTGTCGGGCTCGCTGCTAACGGTCTCGAGAAGAGTCGTGTCGTCATGACGGACCCGCGACTGATTCGAGCCGAGTTTCACAACAGTGACGATCAATGGGAGACGGCAGTCCTGTATCGCAAGACCGTTGATTTTTCCGTATCGCTTCCGGCGGACCCGACGATCGTTCAGCTAAGTGTGCTTAAGCCGCGCTGGACAGGTAGTGAATGGCTGTTCGATGTACTTGCAGGAGTGGCAATCAAATGAGAATTTCAAAAACAATTTTGTTCGCCTCGCTTCTCGGATTGATGTCTGCAGCCGCTTTTTCCGAGCCCGTGACCACGGTCAAAAACAACGGCGACTCTGCCAATCGGGTTGACTTCGTGATACTCGGCGACGGCTACACGGCTGCCGATCTCGCTACTTATGCGACCGACGTTGACAACGTCGTCTTGAATTTTTTCAACCAGGAGCCCTTCAAGGAATATGAAGATTATTTCAACGTACATCGCATCGATGTAACGAGTAACGAATCCGGAATCGATCACCCGGAGACCAGCACGTTCAAAGACACTGCACTGAATTCGTACTACAACTGTGGTGGGATACAACGACTAATTTGTACGGACTACGCTGCCGTTACCGCAGTCCTGAATTCCAGTGTCAATGCTGACCAGCGCGACATTGTCTTGGTGTTAGTGAACGATCCCGAGTACGGAGGCTCCGGCGGTGCGTATGCAGTTGCATCGACTCATGCCTCCGTTATTGAACTTGTATTGCATGAGCTCGGCCATAGTTTCGGCCTGCTCGCAGATGAGTATTTCACGAGCCCGCCAAATTGTTCTACGTTTTCTGAGCCACCTGAAGTCAATGTCACGCTCGAAACAAATCGAGACCTTATCAAGTGGAATAACGGTGGTGGGCCGCCAACTGGCTGGATTGAGCAGACCACGCCAATTCCGACACTGACAGGCACTTTCGGCGGTACAGGCTTGTTCGACGGTGGCAAATACTGTGATCCGGGCTTGGGTATGTATCGCTCCATCGATAATTCGAAAATGCGAACTCTTGGACTTCCGTTTGAAGAGGTAAACGAAGAACAATTTGTAAAGAGAATCTATAGTTTCGTATCGCCTATTGACACATTGCAGCCCGCGCCTTCGGTTTCAACCGTTGCGTTTGGTCACAGTGAGGCCTTTACGCTTACCACACCTCAACCTCTGGTCAACCCTCTCGACATCGACTGGCGGTTGGATGGTCAGGTCGTTGGCACTGGACTGTCTTTGCAGTTGACACAAAACGAACTCACCGGTGGCGCTCACACTGTGACGTTGGATGTGGTCGATGGGACGACAAAAGTGCGTCATGACCCGGCAGATTTGCTGGATGAGTATCGGGAATGGACATTTTTTGTAACAACGGCCGAAGACAGCGATGGAGATGGTCTGTCTGACGATTATGAGAATGCCAATGGATTGGATCCTAACAACACGGATTCAGATGGCGATTCATTTCATGATGGTTTGGATAACTGTCCCGCGATCAGCAATGCGGATCAAGCCGATGCTGACAATGACGGTGTCGGTGACGTCTGTGAACCTCTCCGGAGGGTCCGAACGGTGTCCGACGTTGGCGGCAGTGCGGCGTCAGAAGTGTCTGCCGTACTGGAAGGCAGCCTGAACGGTTATGTGCGTGATGCGAGTACCGATGCCTTGCTGGGTAGTCAGGTGTTTAACGGCACGCGTACACCACTGGATGCTGAGGTGGTGGACATCAATGGATCACCGGCAATCGCAGCGCTGGGTGAGGCGGCTGATGGTCGTGCCTGGGTTGAGGTGCGTGATGCAGTGACCGGCGTTCTGGTCCGTGATGTGTGGT
>JBPCYD010000239.1:0-11134 GCA_051007895.1 Woeseiaceae bacterium | reverse complement strand
TCTTTTCTCGACCCCGTTCGACGTAAGTGATTTTCGCAACAGGCCAGTCGAGGTTGATTGATGGATTGCCATCGAGATCGAGACATTCCGCAACCGTGTTGCCTTGATCCGGGTCATAGCGGAATAGTGGATAGGCACGCGATTCCACGGCCAATCGTGCCTGGTGCCGTCCCATGTCATCGCCGATTCCGTGCTCAGGCTGACACGACGTGTAGAGGTTGAAGAGCGCCGGTCGCCTGGACATCAGGCCTTGCACAAACCCTTCGATCATGTGGTTTGCGTGTGCGATTGTTGATTGCAGAAAATAGGTCGTGCGATGCGCCATCGCGATGAGGCCGATTTCCTTGCGCGACTCCTCCTTGCCCTTGATCGCGTTGCCGAACTGCGCCATGTCCGAAATCTGCCCAAGGAAACCGGACGTGCACGCCTGCCCGCCTGTATTGGAGTAAACCTGGGTATCGACGACGACGACTTTTATCGGCTTGCCTGACATCATTGCACGCGACAGGTTCTGGAAGCCGATGTCGTACATTGCGCCGTCACCACCAATCGCCGCCACCGGCGGGCAGAGGTGGAACTCGTCGTCCGTGAAATCCTTCCAGCTGAAATAGCGATATTCTTTTTCCTGCCCTGCCGGATCGTATTGGCCTTTCAGTGCCGCCTCTGCCAGGCGAATCGTGCGGAAGCCGTCCGCCATCTTGGCCATGTGGCCCTCATAGACACCCATCGCCATCGATGTAGTGTCCTGGAACAGGTGATTCGCCCACGGAAACGGATATGGATTGAACGGATAGGTGCTGCCCCACACCGACGTACATCCGGTTGCGTTGATAATGCCCATGCTGGAACGCCCTTTGCCCGTCGTACCATCCTGATAACGCCATTTCAGGTCGTTCAGTTTGGCAATGAGGTCCGTCACATGGCGTAGCCAGTCCCTGTCGATGGGTTCCGCTTCATGCGACTTCTCGAAAGTGCCCGCGATTTTTGCCAGCGTGAGGTCACCGTCGCTGTCGTCGCTGAGCACGGCTGCCATTTCTTCAGCATCACCGACATCTATCTCGCCAACGAGTTTCATCTGCACGTTTTTCTTCAGGTCCGCGATGAGCTCGTCGATGCGCGCTATGTGCTTTTTCACCCTGGGCTGCATCAGGGATTCAACTGTTGCAACGAAAAGATGGATAACTGTCTTCTCTGAGCAGCCGAGACAGGCACCATCACCGCTCGCGAACGGAAGGTAGGCATCCTTGTTCAGGAGAATCGTTTCGAGCGCACCGATCCCTTCTTCCAGATCATCGACGCGAATATATTTTTCCGGTGTATTCGGCAGGTCCAGCCAGAAGTCCCAGTTTTTGCGCAGTGAATTAATCGAGTCCCTGGTTTGCGTTACCGGCCTCAGTGCGTCGTCGTTACACACCTCAATGCACTCCATGCACCCCTTGCAGGTATATGGATCGATCGTAATGCTGAGGAGTCCGCCATTGCCGGCCTGCTTCTTCTCCGGCAACGTGAAATAGGGCCTGCATAACGCGAACTGAAAGTCGCCGAGTTCCGCGCGGAATTCGGCGAATTCGTCTTGCAGCTGCTCCTTGTCAGCTGCTGACAAATCCGCAGCGTCGATCGTCGCCTGAATGGCATCATCGATAATCAGGTCTACCGCGTCGGACTCGCTGGCGGCCGCGAGCAGTTTCTTGAGCTTCATCTCCATTTGCCGGACAGCACGAGGCAGGTGCGTGGTCGGCTTGCCGGCCTTTTTCAATCGATTGACGACGGTATCGAGCACCTGGCCGGGCTCGTTAACGAGTCCCGGAATTGCCGTATCCGGACAGACCGTATAGCAGTCGCCGCAGCCTGTGCAGTTTTCCGGGATGAATTCGGGATGTTCAAACCGAATGGAGGTCATATCGCGAAAATGCGAGGACACGGCCGGCATCAGGCTCATACTCATGAAGGGATCCGCGGGCACAGAATCGCCCTGACCCGTTGCATACATACTGCCCGTCTGCGCCCAGAAACGATGAATATCTGATGATGCAGAACCGGACTGCGGCTCGCGTTTCACCATGACGGGTATCGGCAGCTGGCCATTACCCTTTGCCTTCGCATCGCCAATGGTCTTATCTGTGATCTCCGTGATTTCCTCGAAGCCGCGGCGCACGACACGCATGTTGTCCTCGACGACACGCGCGCCCTTCGAGCCAAACTTGTGTTGCAACTGTTCACGGATCGCATCAAGAAGCTTGGCCTCACTCAACCCGTGCTTCTCAAGCAGCGGTGAAGTTGCAAAGAACGCGCCCTGGAATGCGATGCCCTGCATCCTGAGCTGGAGTTCCGGATCGGTGGCCTCATCGCGCGCAATTTTGAAAGCATCAAGGTAGAAGACCCGTATATCGTTTTCAATAATGGTCTTTCGGTAACGCTGTGGTATCGATTGCCAGAACTCCTCGGCCGACCTCGCGTCACTTTGCATTACCAGGACGCCACCCTTGTTTAAGCCTGCAACAGCATTCGTGTGACTGAATACGTTTGGATCAGGAGACAAAACGACATCCACGTAGTAGTACTCGCAGTTGATGCGAATGGGCTCAGGCGCTGCTGAGAGGTAGTAGCTGGTCGGCTGACCCTTCTTTTCCGAGCCGTACTTCGGGTTTGCCTTCACGTGATAACCGAGCAGGTCAAAAAGCGTCATCGCGAGGTTCTTGCCAGTCGTAATCGCTCCCCAGCCGCCAACCGAATGCATCCGCACGGTGATGCTGTCCTTCGGCATCAGGTTGGGGTTTTCACTGCCACGCAATGCGAGTCCAGCGACCTCCGGATAGGCATCCGTAACGGACTGCTGATAGATTTCCTGCTTGGGCGTCATCATGGACTGGCGCACGAAATCGATCGAAAGATAGAAAAAGCGTTTTTGCCGACCATCCGGGAGCATGTTCTCTACCGCGGCAAGAACTCCTTCGGGCTGCAGGTCGCGACTTCCGAGGCCGAACGATCCCGAGTAAAGCGGCGGCATGTCATTCAAGGACTTGTAAGTTTCGAGCTCCGGATAAGCTGCGCCGTTCTTGCTATGACTGTTCTCGAGGCTCTTGCTTAACACGGCGCGGACTTCTCGAACGAGCGGAAGATCTGCAGCAAGTGGCTGGTCGGTTCGCTCAAGTACCGCAACACCCTTGCGCCCCTTGAGCACCGCGGTAATCAGGTCGCCGGGGAAAGGACGAAACATCAGGAGGTTTACGACACCGACTTTGATACCACGTTCTTTACGCAGGTAGTCGGCAACTGCTTCAGCCGTCGGAACCAGGCTGCCCTGCCCGAGAATCAGGTATTCCGCGTCTTCACAGCGATACGTCATGACTCGCTCGTAGCGCCGCCCGGTGAGCGCATGAAACTCATCGAGTGCCTGCTCTGTTATTGGCTGGACGTGGTCGAAGAAATAGGGGCGTTGTGCTGCAACGCTCTGCATGTAGGAATCCTGGTTTTGCACGACACCCGCCATCACGGGGTCGTCAACGGTCCAGAGCTCCGGTATGCGGCGCCTTTTCTCCCCGTAAATAATTTTCTGCGCCGGTGTGGGCGTATCGATAACGTCGTCGGGTGACCCAAGATACTCAGCAATCAACTCCCGCTCGGGAATCATTAACGACTCGATCAGGTGAGTCGTCAGGAAACCGTCCTGCGCGACGATTCCGGGCGTAAGTGCCAGTTCGGCAATTCGATGCGAGATGATGTTCAGGTCGGCTACATGCTGCGCGTTCTTCGCAAACACCTGGAAGAAACCGGTGTCATCAACGCAATGGTAATCGTCATGTCCCGCATGCACGTTGAGCGTCGCTTTGGTCATCGCACGACAGCCCATATTCAGTACGTAAGTAAGGCGTTTACCGACAGCCGCGTAGAGCGATTCGTGCATATAGGCAATGCCCTGCCCTGATGAAAAATTGGCGGCGCGCAGCCCGGTCATCGAAAGGCCCGCAGTTACTGCGGCTGCCGCATGTTCGCCTTCGGGCTCAATGAATATCAGCGGCCGTCCGGATACGTTGACGTGTCCCGCCGCCGCCGCTTCTGCCCAGTATTCACCCATCTGGGTAGATGGGGTAATCGGATAAGCACCAGCCCCGTCAGTGGATTCCCGCTCACACATGATGGCGGCGGTGTTGCCATCCATCGCTGCGCGCACGCCGGGATACCTGGGTGAGTCTTTGGTTTTTTTCATGTACGAATCTACCTGGTCAAGTCGGAGCATTGCGCCGTGCATCGTGGCGGACTGTTCTGCGTGCTGCACGGCCAGCCACAGGTCCATCGGTTTCGTCAAACCAAACGATCGCGCCAGTCGGACAGCGTTCGATCGCGTTTTTTGCATTGTGATTGCGCCGGTAGTCCACGACAGGCAGGTTGTCGACCATCTTTATCAGACTGTTTGGCGCGTCGGCGGCACACTTGCCGCAGGCATCGCAGCCGACGTCACAATCCGCGAGAACCGCATCACCCTTTTCCAGGTTTTTGCAGGCAACCCACAGCCGGTGACTGACCGGGTGCAACGAAAACAGATCTTTGGGGCAGGCATCGACGCAATCCCCACAGGCTGTGCACGCATCCTCGATGACGACGGGCAGATCCTGTTCATTCATATAAATGGCATCGAGATCGCAGACTGTCTCGCAGTCTCCCAATCCGAGGCAGCCCCAAAAGCATGCCTTGCCACCACCGGCGACGAGGGTTGCCGCGCGGCAGGAAGAAAGCCCTTCGTAACGGGCGCGGTTTCGAGCAACGTTGGTACCGCCGGCACAGGCGAGCCTGGCAACGACTTTTTCTTCTGCACCGACGTCAACACCGAGAAGCAGTGCTACGTCCTCACGCTCATCTTCATTCATGACGGTGCACTTGCCGGGAAGCGCGGCGCCGCCCACCATGGCCTCCGCCAGTCCCAGACAGCCGGGATAACCGCAGGCGCCGCAATTTGTCCCGGGCAACATCTGGTGAGCCGCATCGATGCGGGGATCTTCGTCGACGTGCAGTCTTCTATGTGCCAGAACCAGGAGCGAGGCAAACAGAAAAGAGAGCGCCGCAAGCGTCAGTACGGCGATTGACATGCCGTTATCCTTGCCCACCCTTAGATGTACCAGTTTAGTGGTCGTGCAGCGCGGACCGCATTGTGGAAAGCCCGTACAGATATGTGGTCGCTCAGGGCATAGCTTCAAACTACGGATAACTGGGCCGCGATACTCCTTTGCACAAGTGCATTGAGGTCGCTACCTGCCGGGAGCCTGTATTGCCAGAATCTGAGATGAATGTCCGGCGCCAACCGATGGACCTGTCCTCAGCGCGGGTTCCTGTCGGGCGTGTGCATGTGATTGCAGAACGCTGCAAGCAGTGCAACTTCTGCATCAACTACTGCCCGACGAAAGTGCTCGAGTATTCCCCCGAGATTAACGCCAAGGGTTACCACTTTCCCGTCGTCGCCGCAGGTAAGGAGATGGCCTGCGTACATTGTCGCTTCTGTGACCTGATTTGCCCGGAGCTCGCAATCTTCACGACTGAATTGAGCGAAACAGACAGCGCGGAGTTGACGGCCGATGCCGGCTAGCGCACCAAGTCCTGCCGCAATTCCGGTCGAGGAACCGAGAGTGCGCGCCGGTAGTCATTTCATGCTTGGCGATCACGCCTGCGCCGAGGGCGCGCTCGCCGCCAGGGTCGATTTTTTTGCCGGCTATCCGATAACTCCGTCTACCGAAATCGCGGAACACATAGCGCGGCGGCTGCCCCCATTGGGTGGACGGTTCGTGCAAATGGAAGATGAGCTCGGAAGTATCGCTGCGATCATCGGGGCCTCTGCGGCCGGCGCGCGCAGTTTCACGGCGACATCAGGCCCGGGGTTCAGCCTGATGATGGAAAACATCGGGCTGGCAGCGATGATGGAACTGCCCATAGTCATAGCCAATGTTATGCGAGCATCGCCTTCGACGGGCCTGCCCACGATGGTTGGCCAGTCCGACATTCTGCAGGCGCGATGGGGTTCCCACGGCGACTACGGCATCATTGCGTATTGCCCGGCCTCGCCCCAGGAATGTTTCGATCTCACTATCCAGGCGTTCAACGCCGCTGACCAGTACAGGGTGCCCGTCTTCATACTGATGGATGAGGTTGTCGGTCACATGGCCGAGCGCGTCATTATTCCGGAGCCCGACCAAATACCACACCTCGGACGTAAAGGACCTGCGCATGGGCCGGGCGAAAAACCATTCCTCAGTTATGCACCTGATGATGACCTTGTGCCGCCAATAGCGCACGCGGGGGAAGGGTACAAAGTGCATATGACCGGCCTGACACATGATGAGCGCGGTTATCCTGCGCTAAATCCGCAGACTCACGACAAACTCGTCAATCGTCTTGTCGACAAAGTGCGCCTGAATGCTTCACAAATCGAAATGTATGAAGAGCTGGCCACCAGTGATGCCGAAACCCTAGTCGTTTCATTCGGCTGTACCGCACGCTCAGCTCGACAGGCAGTCGTGCAGGCACGCAGCGAAGGCCTGAAGGTTGGCTTCCTCAGACTGATTACAGTGTGGCCGTTTCCGGAGACCCGTATCCGCGAACTCATTGACGACGGCAATGTGCAGCGCTTTGTCGTTCCGGAAGTCAATCTCGGCCAGCTGCGCCGTGAAATCGAGCGACTCACCAGCCTGCCGGTACAGCGCCTGAATCACGCGGGCGGCCTGATGCCCACGCCCGACGAAATTCTGGAACTTATACAATCATGAGCGCGATGGAACAGACCCTGCACCCGGCCGCAGATATCCATCCTATCGATGACCTCCTGCGCGCCGATCGATTGCCGCATATTCTCTGTCCCGGCTGCGGAATCGGCACCGTCATTCACGGCTATGCGCACGCCATAGCGGCATCGGGCCTCGAAGAAGACAAACACATATGCGTTTCGGGAATTGGTTGCAGCGGACGCGCAGCGGGCTACGTCAATGTGGATTCGTATCACTCAACGCACGGCCGGGCGCTGCCCTTTGCGCTCGGAATTGCGGTACACAAGCCGGAATTGAACGTGACCGTGATCAGTGGGGACGGCGACCTGACAGCGATCGGCGGCAATCACCTGATTCATGCGGCGCGACGTAACGTCAACCTCAACGTAATCTGCATCAACAATTTCAACTACGGCATGACCGGCGGACAGGTTGGTCCAACGACCCCGGTTGGCGCCAAGGGTTCGACGGCACCGCGTGGTGCGGTCGAACAGCCGTTTAATCTCCCCTACCTCGCGAAGGCGACAGGGGCAGTTTTCGTTGCACGCTGGACCATTCTGCACGTGCGGGAGTTCCAGGCTGCCGTGCTACGGTCGATGGAGAAGAAAGGCTTCTGCTTCATCGAGGTGCTTGCGCCCTGTCCGACAAGTTTTGGACGCGCAAATGATATCGGTGACGGTCTCCACGAAGTAGAGATCTACCGCGAACGCTGTCGCATCGAAAACGGCGCCCGGAACCTCGAAGAACTCGACATCGATCTCATCGATGCGAACCGGCCAATCACGGTTGGCAATTTTGTCGACATTCAGCGCAGTCCGTTCGGCGAATAAGAACTATCGGAGCTTCAATGTCAGCCACAGCAGAACAAACGATCAGCCCATCCTGCGAAGTTCGTTTTGGTGGTGTTGGCGGCCAGGGCATAGTGCTTGCCGGGCGACTGCTCGGCAAAGCAGCTGCCCTTTATGATGGCAAGGATGCCGTTTGCACCCAGACCTATGGTCCGGAAGCACGCGGCGGCGCATCGCGGTCGGATGTCGTTATTTCAGATGACCAGGTGGACTATCCGTTCGTCACCAGGGCCGACATCCTCGCCGTGTTCTTCCAGGAAGCGTACGTCATGTTCCGCGATTGCCTGAAGCCGGATGGTTTGTTGATTATTGATACGGGCCTGGTTCAACCAGGCGATGACGACCATGACCTGCACGGCATTCCTGCAACTGAGATCGCGGAAGGACTTGGCAGCCGCATGGCCGCTAACGTGGTCACGCTCGGCTATCTTGTCGGCAAGACGGGTGTTGTCAGCCAGGAATCAGTGATCAAGGCCATTCGGTCCACGCTCAAAGACAGGATCGTGGACATGAATCTGAAAGCATTCGAGGCTGGTGTGCAGCTGGCGCAGGAAGACAGCACGCAATGACAGATTCAGTGCTTATTGTTGGTGGCGGCGTCGCAGGTCTAGCGGCCGCGCAGCACATTGCGGCTTCGGGAGCCCACGCGATCGTCGTGGAACGCGAACCTGTCGTTGGCGGCCGACTCGCGGCGCCAATGACCAAGTCGCAGGCTATCGGCAATCGCGCGGACGGTGAAACGATTCCACTATTCGAGGCACTCGCTGCCAATGACAGTATCGAAATCATCACCAACGCTACACTCGAGTCGATCGATGGTCGGGCTGGAAACTTTACGACTTCGATTCGAAAACGTGCGCGTTTCGTTACGGATGCCTGCACCCGCTGCAAGCTTTGTCACGGCGTGTGTCCGGTGGTTCTCCCAAATGCGTTCGACGCTGGGCTGACTTTCCGCAAAGCGATCTACACGCCAATGTTGACGACGTTGCCCGAAGCATGGGTCATCGACATCGAAAATTGTCTGAACACGCCGCCGAATTACCTGCCGTGCAACCGCTGTGTCGATGTTTGTGACGACGACGCAATTCACTTTGATGAGGCACTGGAAAGCGTCGAGGAACGCCAGGTCGGCGCCATTATCATGGCACCGGGCATGACGACAGGAAACGGCGAAGCATTTACAGAGCTCGGCTATGGCGCGCACCCGGACATCGTGACATCAGCCGAATTGCAACGATTGCTCGAGTCGCCGGGCCCTACTGGCGGCTACGCGTCCAAGCCATCAGACGAAGAATACCCGGACCGGATTATGCTCGTGCTGGATGAGCCGTCGCCTTTCGCACTGTACATTGCCGCCAGCCAGGCACAGCAGCTTGTTGAGCAGGATATAGAACAGGTATCTGTCCTCGTTCTATCTCAGCCGGCCAGCGCGCACGCTGGCGAACAACTGACGCAGAAAACCGGCATTCACGTTCACTGGGGAGCGGCATTTCGAGTGGATCCGGATGCGGACGATGGTATCGGTGTTTCATTCGAGGATTTCAGCGAGAAAAAGTACGTCAGGAAAAATACCGATATGGTCGTCGTTTACGTTGACGTGTCACCACCTGCCGATCTCGGCAATCTTGCGAGCACCGCCGGTATCGACATCGCTGCGAATGGCTATCTGCAAGTGACTGACGCTTCAGGAAGCAGTATCGAAACTTCGCGTATGGGTATTTACGCAGCTGGTTGCGGCAGCGGCCCGAAAAATATCCGCGATAGTGTTGCAGACGCCAGGGCAGCCGGCGACGCAGCACTCACGACGCTAAATCCACTATTGCTGGATAGCGTAACGGACGAACCCGGGCAGGAATCGACGCCAGCTCCGGATGAAGAGTTGCGCGCCCAGATCGAACAACTACTGCATGCGTTGATTAGTCAGCCTGGAAGCTGAATTCACGGCGCATCGCGTGCAACAACCAGGTCGATCGCATGGTACGCGGACAGAATTGCCCCTTCCTGCCATCCCTGCAGGATACTCAGGTGCTCGCCTGCGAAAAAAATGTTCTCGTCGGGCGTCAGTAAGGTAGCCGGATTGGATACACCCCACGCTCCCAGTTGAAAAGGTACCTTTGGCCAAGCCACGCTTATTCCATTGGTGGTTTCTCCGTTCATTTCCACGTGCAGGTTGCTGCCCTGTGCCGTAGCGGAATCGATTCGCTGCTGCGGCGATTGGTTCGCAAAGTTGGCGCCGGCCGGACCGCCGAAAATATAGGCACCGACCACAATTCCATTGTCGCGACCGAAGCCATTATTCGGGTACCAGATTTGCGTAATGTCCTGGGTCGTCCAGGAAATACCACCGTAGATATTATGATCCTGCTCCCAGAAGCGGCGTGACTGGAATGCGATTTTTCCGGCCGCAGCGTAATTGAAGTTGGCGATTTCGGCTTGATGCGCAGCAGCGAAATCGTTCGGAATATTCCGCAACACGGTTGCAGGAATGGTGCAGACGCAGTAATCGGAATCCAGTGTCACGTCGGCGCCGAACTGATCCCGGTACACGACCCGCGCGCCCGCTGGGATTTTTCGAATCTCGGTTACAACCGCTTCCGTAACCAGGTCACCGGCCACCTGCGTCTCGAACGCCCTGGCGATCTGATCCATTCCTCCGACCGGCTGCAACATGGTTGGCTGTTGTTCCAGCCCGTGTGCAAAGCCACGTCGCTGCTCCCAGAACGACTCGGCGATCAGGTCTGTGAGTGCCAACGGCGACACCTGTTGCCCACGCTGCCGGCTGCCCGCGTTTTCCTGCCCCGGGAATCCACCGCGTAATGTACCGGCGTAGTTCAGTGAACCGTCGAGATCACCAAAGCGTGCAAGCATGCCGATAATGTTGGCTTTGTCGGCAGAACTCAGCTCCTGGTCAAGCGCATTCTGATTGACGGCCGTTGCCAGCAGCCGGGCAATATTTCCGCGCGAGTCTGCATGCACCCTGCGGGCGATAATCGGCTGGCCTCCAAAACTGGTCGTGGAATGCAGCAAGGCGGCGCGATTGTCGTTAGTGAAAGTTTCCAGCGTAACGCCGAACTCGCGACAGTAGCCGAGCAGGAATTCGTGATGATGCGCAATTCTTGCGGGGCCGGAATTGAAGTAGAGCTCATTGTCTACATCAAACATGCAGGTTTGCGTAGAGTCCGTTTCAGTGATGACGTCACCCGAACGAATAGTTCGATTTCGACCACCCGCTAACGCCGTCGCTTCGAGGATCGTGCAGCTGTAACCCAGGCGGGTCATCTCGAGGGCCGTCGTCATACCCGCTATGCCGCCACCCAGAATGGTCACAGTCCTGCCATTACCAACGTTGGCGGGCCAGTCTCCAGGGCGCGGGGACGCCATTCCCGGAGGTGGCGGTGGTGGCGGGAGTGGTGCCGGTGGATTGGAGACCACACCAGGTGCAGCGGACGATGAACCACAACCGGCGGCCGTGGTGCCAATTCCCATCGCCAGCATTGTACGGAGCATAGCCGAGCTTCCGGCAGCGCGGCCGATCGA
>JBPCYD010000238.1:0-4069 GCA_051007895.1 Woeseiaceae bacterium | reverse complement strand
CCTCTCACAGATTAGATTCCAGAAACTCCGTTAGTTGCGATTTCGACATCGCGCCAAGTTTCTGGGCGTGCACGTTGCCATCTTTGAACAGCATCAGTGTCGGGATGCTGCGGATGCCGAATTTCGGCGGTGTATTCGGATTTTCGTCAATATTGATTTTGGCCACGGTTATGCGGTCTGCATATTCGTCCGCAGCTTCGTCCAGGAGCGGCGCAATCATCTTGCACGGTCCACACCATTCAGCCCAGAAATCGAGCAGAACAGGCTTGTCTGATGTCAGAACATCAGCTTCGAAATTGTCGTCATTGGTGTATACGATCTTATCGCTCACCGGCAGATACCTCCAAATGAATCAGTGTGATTTTTGATTTTGATAACGCCCGCCTGTCCCTGGGGCGCAGGCAAACATTGCAAAATGGATGACGCTGCCTGTTCATTCAGGCACTATGTCGCAGCTTTATCGCGGCTTCTCTAGGAGTTCGATGATGGCGAAACTGGCAGGTGCGACGGTTGTCGCGTCGATGTTGGACCAATTTGACCCCTTCACGAAGCATTTTGCAAGCCCTTAACACACATTTTCTGGCCTGAATTCAATGACTGACAGCCATCTGAGTGACCTCAGATTCGACACACTGGAACTTCGCGACTCTGTTCGGGCGGGAATTGCCGACGCCGGCTTCGAGTGCGCCACGCCGATTCAGGCAGATACACTGCCGATCGCCCTCGCCGGGCGGGACGTCGCCGGACAGGCCCAAACGGGAACCGGTAAAACTGCTGCCTTCCTGATCGCGGCAATTCAGCACGTTTTGACCAAGGCTGATGATTCGCCCGACGATGACCGGCCCCGTCAGCCGAAAATCTTTATTCTTGCACCGACCCGGGAGCTGGCAATCCAGATTGCCAAGGATGCAGAACAACTCGGCAAGCATACCGGGCTGAAGATTGCGCTTGCCTATGGTGGCACGGGTTACGAGCAGCAACGTCGTACGATTGAAGCCGGCGTCGATATTCTTATCGGCACACCTGGGCGCATTATCGATTACTTCAAGCAGGGTGTATTCAAGCTTGATCAGGTCCAGGTTGCGATTCTGGATGAGGCCGATCGAATGTTCGACCTGGGCTTTATAAAGGACATTCGTTATTTGCTGCGGCGCTTGCCGAAACCGGACCGGCGACTGAACATGTTGTTTTCTGCCACGCTGTCACAGCGGGTCATGGAACTCGCGTACGAGCACATGAACGAACCGGAGCTCATACGGGTAGAGCCGGACAAAGTGACCGCGGATCGCGTGCGACAGGCGATATTCTTCCCATCAAACGAGGACAAGCTGCCCCTGCTGGTCGGCCTGATCCGCGAGATGGGCACCGGTCGTATCATGGTCTTCGTCAATATGAAGCGCGATGCGGAAAAGGTTGAGGACTACCTAAAGGCGAACGGCGTCGACGCACTGGCAATTTCGGGTGATGTGCCGCAAAAGAAACGCATGAACATGTTGAAACGCTTCCAGAGTGGCGAACTGGCGGTTTTGATTGGCACCGACGTCGCCTCGCGCGGACTGCACATTCCGGATGTCCAGTACGTGATAAATTATGACCTGCCGCAGGATTGTGAAGACTATGTGCATCGAATCGGCAGAACTGCGCGTGCCGGCGCATCCGGTGACGCGATCAGTTTTGGCTGCGAATCCTACGCGGTGTCTTTACCGGACATCGAAGACTACATCGGTCACAAGATTCCGGTGGCAAATTATAATCCTGAAGACCTTCCCGAGTTGATCAAGCCACCGTACCGTCCGCGCAAACCCCGCAGCGGTGGTGGCGGTGGCGGTCGAAAACCAGGCGGCGGACGCAGGTCCGGTGGCGGCCGGCGGCCAACAAGACGTTAGTCCAGCAGTTCGGCTACACCCGTGATACCAACGAAGCTGTCGTGGTCGCGCTCCGGCCGACGCGTATCCGGTTTCGTAATATGTAAAAGTGTGCCTACGCCGTAATCTCTCGCGCTCTGCAGGACGGACGTATTGTCGTCGATAAAAACGGTTTTCTCGCGGTCAAAATCCTCCGCATCCTGCAGCGCATGCCAGAAAGGCTGATCTTCCTTGGCATGACCGAGTGCATGCGAGGTATAGATGTCATCGAAAAATTCCGAGATGCCGGTGACCTCCGTTTTTATGTCGAGTGTGTGCTGATGGGAATTCGTCACCATTAGTAAGCGGACATGATGAGCCGATACGGTTTCAAGAAAATCCCGGGCGCCCGGAAGAAAGCCGATGCGATCGTTTTCCGCACGATGCAACCCGGCAATATCCAGGTCCAGGATGTCACTCCAGTGCTCCAGGCAATACCAGGACAGCTTGCCCTCGATTTTCTTCATGATGGCATACAATCGGTCCCTGGCTTCGCCATCGCTTAAGTCATTTTGGCGTGCGTATTCGGCCGGGATGTGCTCAAGCCACATGTAATTGTCATAGGCCAAGTCGAGCAAGGTGCCGTCCATGTCGAGCATCAGGGTGTCACAGGAATCGAGGAGTGCGTCGAGGCTTTCGGGCTTCATAGTCATCACAATGATTTATACTGCGCGGCCGATCAGCCCATCCCAGGGGAACCTGAATGAACCCTACAGAATATGTTGAACCGTTGGTCGCCCTCGCCCGTCAGGCCGGCGATGCAATTCTTGAAGTCTACGCGACCGATTTCGATGTTCAAGCGAAGGACGATGATTCACCGCTGACGCAGGCGGATATGGCCTCGCATCGGGTGATCGAAGCGGGTTTGCGGACGCTCACGCCCGATATTCCGGTTATCTCGGAGGAGTCTGGACTGCCGGAGTTCGCGGAGCGCCGTCAGTGGGACTGCTATTGGCTGATTGACCCGCTTGACGGAACCAAGGAGTTCGTCAAGCGTAACGGCGAGTTCACGGTCAACATCGCGTTGATCGAGAATCATCGACCCGTGCTCGGGATCGTGCACGTCCCCGTGCAAAACAAGACCTATACCGGCTGTGAGGGTGATGGTTCAACCGTCATTGTGGCAGATGGCGACGCCGAACCGATACGAGTGGCAGTGGCCAGCGCATCTCCCGTCAGGGTGGTCGGAAGCCGCTCCCATCGTGGTGCCAGCCTGGATGCCTACCTGGACGATCTCGGAGAATTCGAAATGCTGCCAATGGGCAGTTCCCTCAAATTCTGCGTGGTAGCGGAAGGCAAAGCAGATGTTTATCCGCGCCTGGGGCCGACGTCAGAATGGGATACCGCCGCCGCCCAGGCGGTCGTTGAGCAAGCTGGTGGCGCGGTCGTTGAGCTTAATGGCAAACCGCTCGCCTACAACGCCAAGGCGGACATACTGAATCCGTTTTTCCTGGTACACGGCCCGCAGGACAATGACTGGCTGGCCGGGCTCGACGGCCACTCCTGATTCGACGCCAAGTTGCGTTAGAATCAGACAGGCGCAGGGCAAATGACACGCGGAACGTCGAATCGATGACCGACAAAATAGACACAGAATCCTTTAAGCAGTTCGAGCGGCTTAGGGAACTGCGCGTCAGTCACCGCGACCTCGACTACCTCATCGATACCCTGTCCCACGACCCGATCATCGATCAGCTGCGGCTGCGCAGGCTGAAGAAGAAGCGCCTGGTACTGAAGGACATGATTTCGCAGCTCGAAAGTGAACTGATTCCGGATATGGATGCCTAAAACAACGATGCAGAGGCTCATTCTTCGATCGATCATCCTGATATTTGCCGCCACCGGAATTGCCTGCGCCTGTCCTGGTGATTCCAACGCCGCAGCGACCAACCCGCATCAACTGCATGGCGAAATTCAGCATGGCGATCATGACGTGGCGGATGCAGGTCCGCAGGCAAATCTCGATTGTTGCGACGACTGCACGCAGCTGAATGCATTTGTGCACGACTCCGGGAGTGCGCTGGCAATTGAAATCCGGTCGCAATTAGAAGACCCCGAATTTGACCCTTTAGAGTCCGGATCGCTCGCAGCGTCCTTTCGCTTTGAGCCGAGAATCGCCGAACCACACCCTCATTTTCGATACAGAGATCACCCGTCGAATACTC
>JBPCYD010000237.1:0-19055 GCA_051007895.1 Woeseiaceae bacterium | reverse complement strand
TACGTAAATGAATCGTAGTTATCGATGAGAAGTATGCGCGCGCTCATAGCCCGTCACCGGCGATTTCCAGCGCCTTCTTAAGGATAGCGCTTTTGGCAAGCACCTCCTGGTATTCCTTGACCGGCACGCTGTCGGCCACAATACCGGCACCAGCCTGGAAGCTGTACTCATCGCCATTGAACACCAGCGTGCGAATAGTGATCGCCTGGTCCATGTCGCCGGTTGCACCGAAATATCCGGCCGTACCGGCATACAGTCCGCGCCCGCTGCTTTCCATCTCTTCAATAATTTGCATGGCCCGGACTTTTGGCGCTCCGACGAGCGTGCCGGCCGGGAAACTAGCCGCAAACAAGTCGAATGCATCGTAACCCGGTGCCAGCCGGCCCTGCACGCCACTGACGATGTGCATCACATGACTGTATCGTTCTACCGCGCGATACGGGTCCACGTGAATGCTGCCGGGCACCGCCACTCGACCCAGGTCATTGCGCGCAAGGTCGACGAGCATGACGTGCTCGGCGGACTCCTTCGGGTCAGCCAGCAAATCCTTTTCATTCTGCAGATCGGCGGCCAATGATGCGCCTCTCGGCAATGTTCCGGCGATCGGACGCAGCGAGGCGTTGCCGTCATGCAGCCGTACCAGCGCTTCCGGGGAAGAGCCCGCCACCTTGAGTTCGCCAAAGTCGAAGAAAAACATGTACGGCGATGGATTCAGCAGGCGCAGGGCGCGGTAAACCTCGAACGGCGGCACGTTGCTGCGGCCTTTGAACAGGACCGAGATAACGATCTGGTAAATGTCACCTGCAGCAATGTATTCCTTGCAGGCACGTACACGCTCGGCATATTCATCTTCGGTCATGCCCGCGCTGGCAGTGGCAACCGTCAGATCTTTGTTGTTCCCAGGCACGGCGCCGCGCAGGAGCTGCACGACCTGCCGGCGCAGGCGCTCCCGCTCCGCCTCCGGTCCGTCATGCAGCAGGGCAACCCGTCGCGTCAGGTGATCGAAGACCAGCAGCGAAGACGTCGCACAAAATGCCGCTTCGGGAATATCTGCCTGCGGTATCGTATTCGTCGGCAGCTTCTCGAACAGGCGGACAACGTCGTAGCCGGACACGCCAACCAGCCCGCCTGCAAACGGAAGTTCCGTGACCTCCGGCCTGGGACGCGGCGCGTTCTTCAGACCGGTGCGCAGTGCGTCCAGGTAATCATGCTGGTTGGTCGGGTGATCGCGCATTTCGTCACCCACCCTGAAGCCGTTCTTGTCGAGCCTGATCTCGAGCACATCGCCGAAGCCCAGGAAGGAATAGCGTGCCAGCCGTTCACCACCTTCTACGCTTTCGAGCAGGTAGCGCGGCCGCAGGGTGCCGAGTTTCAGCCACGCTGATACCGGTGTATCCAGGTCAGCGGCGATGTCAAAAGGTGGCTTCATAAGTGTCTTCTTGTCCGGTGCGTCAATGTCACATAAACGTCGCTCTCGCACATCCATGTGGTTGCGCCGGGCCATCCTGCCCGTCGCCCTGCGGGCCAACACATACTGTGTTGGCCAAAATCGTTCCCGTCGATTTTGTCACGACATAAGTGCGTCCCTGCACAAGCGTCTCTCTCGCACATCCATGTGCTCTACGACATAAGTGCGTCCCTGCACAAGCGTCGCTCTCGCACATCCATGTGCTCTACGACATAAGTGCGTCCCTGCACAAAAAAACCCGTCTGCACTTTTCTGTGGAGACGGGTTTTTGGTGTCCTTGAGTTTATTAATAAACGCTAGCCAGCCGCCCTCTCCGGTTTGGGCAGCCACCACCCGTTGCTGTTGGCGATTTGCTGTGCATTCATGTGACCGAGTATCCCTGTGACACGCGGCAGCGTCAAGCCGCGCGGCAGGCGCCTAACCGAGGTCATACAGTAACGGCAGCAACAATGAGAAGCCCAGCCACATGATGATGGTCAGTGGAATGCCGACACGCAAAAAATCCGAGAACTTGTAACCGCCAGCGCTCAGGATCAGGAGATTGGTTTGATAGCCGAACGGCGTGGCGAAACTCATGTTGGCGCCAAACAGCACCGCCAGCACGAATGGCACCGGATCAGCACCCAGTCGGCCGGCGATCGCCACTGCGATCGGCGTACCGATAACTGCCGCTGCGTTGTTGGACACGACGTTGGTCAATACGGTCATGATCAGGATAAAGGCGCTGAGGATGATGGGTACCGGCAGATCTGCAACGGCACTCACGAAACCAATCGCCAGGTAGTCCGCCATGCCCGTTCCCATCAGGGCTTTACCCAACGCCAGGCTGGTCACAATGATCATGATCACCTGGGTCGACAGCGCGCTGCCAGCATCGCGCCAGGTCAGGCAGCCGAGCGCGATCATCAGGCCGACACCGATCAGCGCACTGACTGATATTGGCATGATGCCTAATGCGGCAGCCGCAACGACCGCACCCATTACTGCCAGTGCGCGATTGGCGCGATGCGTATGTGGCAGGTCGGTCGTGCCGTCGAGGACGAGCATCGTGCCACTGTCTTTTAAGGTATCAATTGCGTCGCGGGTTCCCTGCACCAGCAATACGTCGCCGGCGCGCAGACGAATGGTGTTCAAATCACCGGTTACCTGTGAGCTGGGCGCACGCGCGCGATGAATCGCAAGTGGCAGCAACCCGTAGCTGGTACTGAAGCGCGCGGCAGCCAGGCTACGCAAATGCAGCGGAGAACCACGCGTTACCACAACCTCTGCCAATTGCTGACCTTCCGCTTTCAACGGCGTGTCGTCGTCAATCGGGTGCTCACTATCGGAAATATTGTAGAGCGTTGCTCCGAGCAGACTCTCGAAATGCTTCAGGTTTTCAGGCGAGTCCTTAACAAAAAGCCGATCACCCGGCTGTAACTTTACGGATGGTAGTTTCGCGAGAAATAGCGATTCACTCCGCTGAATTCTGTCTACCCGCATGCCGCCATTCGTTTTAGCCAGCACCTCCGACAAGGTCCTGCCTGCGGCAAATCCGCCTTCTTTGATGAACAGCTGACTGTTGAATACGCGCGGCGTTGTATCTGCCAGCGGCGGGACTCGATCGGGTAACAGTTTCGGCGCAATCAACCAGAGAAAAATGATCGCAACGCCGCCGACTATCGCAGCCGGCAGGACGAAGTCGAACATGCCGAATTTTGTCAGTCCTAGATCCTGCGAAATACCAACCACGAGCAGGTTGGTCGACGTACCGATGGTTGTCGACATACCACCCACGATCGTTGCAAGACCCATCGGCAACATGACGCCGGATACCGGAAACTTAACGCGCATCGACACACCGACGAGAATCGGCATAAGCAAAACGACGATAGGCGTATTGTTCATAAACGCGCTTAGAACCGCACCGGCAAACAGCGTCACGAGTAATGCAAGAACCGGTCGCGTGGACCAGGCATGCCCCACAATCGCTGCCAGCGGCTGCAATGCGCCGGTTGTTTCGAGCGCCTTGCCGACCATCATCAAGGCACAGATCGCGATCAGCGCTTCATTGCCGAAGCCGGCGAAAAACTCGGCGGGCCCCAGCGGTGCACCGTCCGCTTCATAGGGGAACAACTGGAATCCGGCAACGAGAACAATCAGGATCGCGAGGCTCGACGTTTCGAGCGGCAGGCGATCGCGCGTAAACAGAAATAGCGCCATCGCGGTGAGCAGCAGGACTGCTACTCCATGGATATCTGGCGTTACGGGCTGCAAACGACTCTCGGGCTCTGCGCTCCTGGATGTCCGGGACACCGTGAGCGGGTCACAGACGTTATCTCAGTTCATACCCCGGCTGCAACGAAAGAAGACCGTTGGGCACTTTGTATGGTGGCCCTGGCGCGACGATGAAAATCCCTGAACTGTGTCAGCTTGAACCCGGGCGTTTGCACACTGCAGTCGAAACTCCAGGCGTCTGCAAATCGGAGCACCGGCAACAGATCCGTGAATGCAGCACAATTCTGCTGGTGTGCTGGCAAAACGGATGAAGGCGACATGACCAGCAGGTTGCGATGACGCACAGCCGCCTCACTGACGGCTATCTCCCACTGCTGTTGCCAGCGCTCGCGCTGTTTACCGTCAGCCCAGCCAAGGACAGGATTTGCTTGCGCCAGGGCGGGCAACAGGCCCGACGTCGCCGCCCGCCGGGAAGATTGTGCGGACAGTACTTGTTGTATGCATCGCACTATCTTGGTCAGCCAGTTGAGACTCTCCAGTGCACCTGGCAAACGGCCACTTTGCAGCAGCAAATCGCCGAGCCCGGTAACACAGACTGCAACGCGTCGATTGGCCATGGCATCAGCACACTGGCGCGGGTCATGCCAGTCGAGGCGCGGGAACAACGTGTCCGTCAGATCGACCAGTCGGCGCAAAGCCGCTCGCAGCCGATGCCAGTCTGGCGTTCCTGGTTTTTTGCAAAAGCGGGTAATTGGCATGCCAATTGGCAGCCAGGCAGAACCGACCGGTGCAAGCAGCGACTGTGTCGGGATGACTGCAGCGGCGACTTCATCGGCGAGCAGGCGGCACCCACTGCGCACGAGGCCGCCATAAACGGGTTGCACCGGACGCGGATGGTGCCGGTGCCGCCACAGAAATCGCCAGTTTGACGCCGTGCGTTCAGCGACCCGCGAATCACCGTGCTCTGCCATTTGCAGGCTATCGAGAAAGACATAGCGTGGCCCGGAGCCGAGCAGCGAATCCGTGACCAGGCAAAACGCGCCAAGCGGCATTCGATGGGAGTGCATGCAAAAGCCCAGTTCCGGGCCGCACCGACCTTGTCCGGAAATTCCCGACTGGATGAGTTCGCAAAACCTGCTCCACGCTTCGATCACTGCAGTCCCCGTCGGAAAGTCTTCCGGCACCAGGCAAACCGGTACCCGTTTTGCGTTGAGTCTGCGCAGGGTAACGAGAAGCGCATCTGCCTTGTGCTGTTCGGCAAGTACGCGGCTTACTGAAACACGAAACGACGTGCCGCACATTATGCTGCTGTCGTGCCGCGACCGTTGTGGTGGATCAAAACCAAGCTGGGCGACTTCATCAATGAGTGCATCGATGTCGTCTGCGGCGTTCGATACCCCGGTCGCGGAAACTCCTTGTGCGTGATCAAACATGCGGGCCCTTCCCTGGACATAGCAAAATTCTGCACTAACCCGGCGAGTGTCAAGAGCCCTTTAAGTGGGCAACCCGCCGAGTTTTTCGGTCGAGCAATGCGCGGCCCGAGACTGTGTGCGCTACACTGGGTACCGGTGGCTCGGCAGGTCGTTATTTGATAGGGGGCGAGGATGAAAAGCAGCAGGGCGGTTTTTACAGCAATGATTGCAGGCGCAGCACTGGTCTCACTCTTTGGCTGCGAAAACAAACCTGCCCCGGAATCCGAACCCGCACCGATTGAGTTGGAGGTGGGCTACTGGCAGGCCTTCATAACCTTGCCGGGCGGCGACGTCGAGGCCGGCATCGAGATTAGCCAGGATGGCGAGCTCTACCAGGCCAGCCTTATCAATGGCCAGGAGCGCGTGCGTATCGACAGCGTCATATTTGCCGACGGCGAGCTGACGCTGCGATTTCCGGCCTTTAACAGCGAAGTGAATGCGACGCTCGTCGATGGCCGACTGGTTGGCGACCTGACGCTGGTCAAACGCTACGGCGAAACGCAAACCATGCCCTTTAACGCGGTACCGGGCAGCGAATCACGCCAGGAAACCAGTGCTGCACCGGGCACCGACCTTTCTGGTCGCTGGGCGGTCACATTTCACGAGGAAGACGCTGACGATGACAGTTACATAGGCGAATTCGCACAGCGAGGATCGCGGCTGTTTGGTACCTTCCTGCACCCCAACGGCGACTATCGTTATCTCGCCGGTCACGTCCGTGGCAACGAATTTCGTATGTCGACATTTGACGGCTCACACGTGTTTTTCTTTTCCGGCAGTGTTGGTGACGACGGGCGGATATCACGTGCAGATTTTTGGTCGGGGACAACATGGCATCAACAGTGGTCGGGCGTGCGCAACGAAAACGCCACCCTGCCCGATGCGTTCAGCAGAACATTTCTCAAGCCGGGTTACGACAGGTTCGAATTCGAGTTTGCGAACGAGGATGGTGTGCTTGTCTCGATCGATGACGAGAAGTACAGGGACAAAGTCCTCATTGTCACGATTGCCGGCACATGGTGTCCCAACTGTAATGACGAAGCGCGTTTTCTTGCGCCCTTTCACAAGAAGTATCGCGACCAGGGACTCGAAATCGTTGCATTGCTCTTTGAACATTTCGAGGACGCCGAGCTGGCGGCTGCACAGGCGCGCCGCTTTCGCGAGAAGTTCGATATTGAATACGATACGTTGATCGCCGGAATTTCCGACAAGACGGATGCTGCTGAAACGCTACCGGCACTAAGCGCAGTACTCGCCTTTCCAACAACCATCTTTATCGATCGTGCAGGCCAGGTACGGCAGATCCATACCGGTTTTGTCGGGCCGGGTACCGGTGAACACTACATAAATTTGCAGGACAGTTTCACGGAACTCACCACCGCACTGCTGGACGAACCGGCAGGTGCCGCCGAGCCGAATTCCACAGATGACCCACCCGGTGAGGACTTGGGCGAAGCGTTTCCCGCTGAAGCAGAGCCCGCGGCGCAGGAATAAAAGCCCACTCGGGCAGGAGGAAGAAATGCCATCTTTTGATGTCGTGAGTGAATTCGATGCTCACGAAGCCAGCAATGCGGTTGACCAGGCTAACCGCGAAGTCAGCAATCGCTTCGATTTCAAGGGCACGGGCTCAAAGTATGTACTCGAAGACAACGTTATTTCGCTGACCAGCCAGACAGACTTCCAGTTGAAACAGATGCTGGACATATTGCGCCAGAAACTGTCCAAACGAGGTATCGATATTGCCTGCCTAAAAGAAGAGGAGCCCGAGGTGACCGGCAGCGAAGCACGACAGAAGGTCATTATGCGGCAGGGACTCGAAACGTCGCTGTCGAGGGAACTGGTCAAAAAGATCAAGAGCAGCAAGATCAAGGTGCAATCGGCCATCCAGGGAGAGAAGCTGCGAATTTCGGGCAAGAAGCGCGATGACCTGCAGGCCGTTATTGCCTTGCTCAAGGAACAGGACTGCGAGCTGCCGCTACAGTACGACAATTTTCGCGACTAGTGAGATTCAGAGACTATAAGCGTGCGTAAAGAACTCAGGCGTCAGGACATCACCTTCGAAACGAAGGACCAGCCGCTGCGCGACGATGTTCGAATTCTCGGCACCTTGGTCGGCGACCTGTTGAAGGACCAGGGCGGCGATGTGTTGTTCGAATTCGTCGAAATTGCGCGACAGCGATCAATTCGCCGCCGGGAGAATAATGAGCTGCCGGGAGAAGGGCTTGCCGAACTGGTGAGCAACCTGGAGCTGCCGCTGGCACTGGAAGTCATACGCGCTTTTTCCACTTACTTTCAGATGGTCAACATCGCGGAGAAAGTGCATCGGATACGGCGGCGGCGCGAATACCTGCAGGAAACGGGACAGTATCAGCCGGGCGGACTCGAGGAGACTTTGGTCAAGCTGAAGGCTGCTGGTGTGGGTTTATCTGAATTGCAGGACTTGATCAATCGTATCCGCATCGAGCCCATATTCACCGCACACCCGACGGAGCCCACGCGACGCACGATTCTGCGCAAGGAACAAAACATCGTGCGACGGCTGATCGATATGCTCAACCCGACGATGACGGCGCAGGAAACCGAGGTATGTCTTGAGAACATCAAGCTGGAGATGACGACCGGGTGGCAAACGGAAGAGCATCCGCACGAGCAAATGACGGTTGCCGACGAGCTTGAGCATGTTCTGTTCTTCCTGACCGACGTCCTGTATCGGGCGATGCCGCCATTCTATGAAGATATCGAGAATGCACTGGTGCGCGTGTACGGCGAGGAGGCCAGTTCGATTGAGGTACCGGGCATAGTGCGCTTCGGTTCCTGGGTCGGCGGTGATATGGATGGCAATCCCAACGTCAACGCCAAGACCATTCGTTCTACGCTGGCACGCCAGCGCTCGCTCATCCTCGATCTGTATTATCGTGAGTGTGCCGCCATTTCGGCGAAGCTCAGCCAGTCGAGTAGCCGGGTCACCATCGACCAGCGGATTCTCGACAAGATTAAGAAATATCGCGGCATGTTTCAGCCGGCCTACCACGCGGTGCCCGCACGCCACCGGGAAATGCCGTACCGCGTTTATCTGCGCCTCGTGCAAGCCAGGCTGCAGGCCACCTATGACGACGATGCTTACCCCTACGAATCCGCGACTCAGCTGATCGAAGACATCCGGATTCTCGCCGAGAGTCTCAAGGCAAACAACGGCGAGCATGCCGGACTGTTCGCGGTGCGCAGACTGCAGCGAAGAATCGACTCGTTTGGCTTCCACCTGTTGACGCTGGACGTCCGCCAGGATGCGCTGGTACTGCGCCAGGTAGTCGGCGAACTGCTTGGCGAAGACGACTGGCTGGAATGGAACGCAGGCGACCGACTGAAACGCATCGTTGAGGCGATTGAGTCCCGTGATTCGTATCCGGATCATCAAAGCGTAATCGCAAGGAAGACGCTCGCCGTGTTCCAGGCAATCGCTTTTTGCCGGCGCAAATACGGCAAGCGTGCGATCGGCCCGTTTATCGTCAGCATGACGCAGGGTGCAGACGATATTTTGTCGGTCCTACTGCTCGCAAACTGGAGTGAATTGCATAACCGCCGTGACCAGGTGCCCCTCGATATCGCGCCGCTGCTCGAAACGGTCGACGATCTTGAGAATGGCAGCGAGATACTCAATGACATGCTCGACAATGCGCTCTATTGCGCGCACCTGAAGCAGCGCTCGGGCCGGCAAATGGTCATGATTGGCTATTCAGACAGCAACAAGGATTCCGGCCTCGCCTCTGCGCGCTGGGCGCTGCAGAACGCCCAGATCAAACTCGTCAACGTGCTGGCGAAAAGGGATATAGAGCTGCACCTGTTTCATGGCCGGGGCGGCACCATCAGTCGCGGTGGCGGCAAGACCCACACGGCGGTTCTCGGAGCGCCTCCCGGCACCGTCAACGGTCGCCTGCGAGTAACCGAGCAGGGCGAAATCATCAACGAGAAATACGGTCTTCGCGGCATTGCACTGCGTACGCTCGAACAGGTCGCGGGTTCGGTCGCACTTGCGACGGCCATGCCTGAGCACCGCGGCAACGATATGCCCGAGTGGCACGACATGATGCAGGCCATCGCGGACGTCAGCCGGGATACCTATCGAAACCTTATTTTCGATAACCCACGGTTCTATGACTATTTTCGCCTGGCAACGCCCATCGACCTCATCGAACAGATGCGCATCGGTTCACGACCGGCCTCGCGCCGGGGGGGCAAGGGGGCAGAGAATCTGCGCGCTATCCCCTGGGTGTTTTCCTGGACCCAGAGCCGCCTGATGCTGCCAGGCTGGTTCGGTATTGGCAGCGGCCTGCAGGCGGCGGCCGATCAGTTTGAGGATAGCGAATTCAGGGATATGTTCAGGGAGTGGTATTTCATGCGAGCGCTCACGGCCGATGCCGAGATGGTTCTGGCGAAGGCGGACCTGGGTATCGCCAGGCTGTACTCGGAGCTCGCCGGTGAAATGCACAACGAGTTTTTCCCGCTGATCGAAAAGGAATTCATGCTAACGAAGGACCTGATCCTGGAGTATTCGGATCATGAGTCTCTGCTCGAGGGGGACTCCACGCTGCAGCGTGCAATCATGTTGAGAAATCCCTATGTCGATCCGATGAGCCTGATGCAGGTTGATCTGCTGCGCCGCTGGCGTGAATCAGGCCATGCTGACGCAGACCTGTTTAATGCCCTGTTGGCGAGCGTTAACGGTATTGCTCAGGGCCTGCAAAACACCGGCTGACTAGCTGTCGCCGAGTTTGCGCAGCACGGTCCATTCGCCCGATTTCGAGACCGCCTGCCCTTTTACCGAAATGCCTGCCTCATGCACCGAGTCGGGATTGCCCGTCAGAAGTGGGTGCCACTCCGGCAGCGCCTCGCCTTCCGCCAGCAGTCGATAGGCGCAGGTTGCCGGCAGCCAGCGAAATGCCGCGACATTGTCTGCGGCTAACACCAGGCAGTCCGCAACCTCTTCTGCACGCGCCGGGTAGTTCTTGCAACGGCAGGTGTTGATGTTCAGCAAGCGGCAGGCAAGGTCCGTATAAAAAATTTCACCGGACTCCTCATCTTCGAGTTTCTGCATACAGCACAGCGCACACCCGTCACACAGTGATTCCCACTCATCGGCAGACATCTCCGCCAACGATTTGCGTTTCCAGAATTCATCCTTCATCGTGCGCCAACTCCTGATTCGAAGTGAACCATACACTATGAAGGCCGTATTCCTCGATTACGCAACTGTCCGTTCCGAGCACCTGGCGATCGGACCGCTTGAAGCAATCGTGTCTTCGTTAACGCTTCACGATCACACACAACCAGACCAGGTGACCGACAGGATTGATGACGCCGACATCGTCATTGTCAACAAAGTACAAATGACGAGAGAAATAATTGCAGCGTGTGGGCAGCTGAAGTTGATCGGCCTGATCGCGACCGGCGTCGACAATGTCGATTTAGCCGCGGCAAAAGAAAACGGCGTGGCGGTTTGCAACATCCGTGCTTACTGCACGAACTCTGTCGTTGAGCATGTCTTCGCTGTACTCCTGCGAATGACGCACAGCATTGAAAGTTATCACCAGGGTGTACGTGCCGGTTCCTGGCAGGATTCACAAAGTTTTTGCCTGCTGGATTATCCAATACGCGAACTGTCGGCAATGACCCTTGGCATCATTGGCTACGGAGAACTGGGCCGGGCAGTCCATCGCATGGCAGATGCTTTCGGCATGCGGGTCAGAATTGCGAGGCGGTTGGGCACCCCGGTCGTGGCAGACGATGGGCGACTTGATTTCGCTGAACTGCTCGAGCGCTGTGACGTCATCACGTTGCACTGCCCGTTGACCGACGCCACACGTAACCTTATCGATGGCGATGCGCTTGCCCTCATGCAACCGGATGCACTCCTGATCAACACGGCGCGCGGCGGCCTCGTCGACTCGAAAGCACTTGTAGACGCGCTGGCGGCACGGAGTATTGGCGGCGCAGCCATCGACGTATTGACACGGGAACCGCCCGTCGATGGCGATGCCTTGCTCGACTATCGGGGGTCAAACCTGATCGTAACCCCCCACGTCGCCTGGGCCACGGAGGAAGCTCGGCAGAATGCGGTCGATGAAGTGGCAGCGAATGTGGAGAGTTTTATTGAAGGAGGGATGCGTAATCGGGTTGTGTAATTGGTGATTGGAATCGCGGCTAAAGCCCAATCCGCCCGCATACGAAATAAGACCATCCTACGATCGGAGCGGATTGATCTTTAGCGCAAACGTTCGGTCGAGAGGCCTGATCGCGGCTAAAGCCGCTCCTACAACCAGTTTTGCACGATTTATTAGGGTCGCCGTAGGAGCGACTTTAGTCGCGATTCCTGAACTACGCCCCCACGACCTGCCTCGCCCATTGCACGACTTCGCGGACCCTTGGTGATGCCAGGTCATGCGCCATATCAAAACTCACCCAGCGGTATTCGTGATGCTCGGGCCGGCCGAGATCCGGCGCGATACCCATTACAATTTCTTCCTGCGTCGTTTGTGCCAGGTAATAGCGAGCGACTTTGCCGCGCTGATAGGGACCCGTTTCGGTATATCGCTCGCCCCACTCGAAGGTCAGGTCGTGCAGGCCAGACTCTTCACCGACCTCGCGAACAGCGGCTTCCAGCGGCGTTTCCCCCGCTTCACACATGCCCTTCGGGAAATCCCAGTGGTTGTAGGCTCGCAGCATGATCGTCATCCAGCCGGCAGCCGTTTCCCGGACCACCACAGCACCACAGGACAGAATCGTTGTGCTCGTATCAGCCAATGTTCAGGCTGCCCTCAACACCTCGACAGGCGGCGCGTTGATGGCACCTCGGGCGGCAATAAAACCGCTGACGCAGACCAGTAAGACGCCACCCGCCAGGCCCGCCGCCCACAGCGACGGATTGAACGCATAGTCGAGATCGAATAACTGTATGGTCACAACGGCTGCAAGAATCGACGCGCCCGCAGAGGCCAGGAATCCTGCCGCGAATCCCAGTGCGGCAAATTCGGTCAGTACGCCCGACAGGACAGTACGCCGCCGCACACCCAGTGCACGCAACATCGCGCTTTCGAATCGTCGCTCGTCGATGGTCGACTGCACCGCAGCGAAGAGCACCGCGATTCCGGCCGCAAGCGTAAACACAAAGACGGCCTGCACGGCGAGACTCACTTTGTCGAGAATGCCTGTAATCTGCAGAAGAATGGCATCGATGTCGATGACCGACACTGTCGGATGCTGGCGCACCAGGTCGACCAGCGTCGCCTTGTTTTCATCCGGGATGCGGGCGCCGGATATAAACGTGGCCGGATAATTATCGAGAGAACCTGGCGACATCACCATGAAAAAGTTCGGTTGAAACGAATCCCAGTTGACCGACCGGGTGCTGGCAACCTTTGCTTCGATTTCCTGGCCTGCGACGACGAAACTGATGCGGTCACCGAGCGTCACGCCGAGCTCCCTGGCTGCGTCCTCCTCGAGCGACACCAGCGGTTCACCCGCATATCCGGGCGACCACCATTCACCGTCGACGAGTTCGTTGCTCTCGCTGATGCTGTCTGCCCAGGTTAGATTCTGCTCCCGATTGGCCATCCACTTGCCGTCTTCTTCGGGATATTCGCGCGTCTTCACATCCTCGGCATTGATGGTCTTCATACGGGCCCGCACCATGGGTACAAAGTTTGGTGCCGAGACGCCGTTAGTCGCAAAAATGTCGTTGATAGAGTCACGTTCCTGCGGCTGTATGTTAATCAGGAAATGATTCGGTGCGTTCGCGTCCAGTGTTTGCTGCCATTCATCGAGAAGATCCGTACGAACAAACGTCAGCAGCAAGAGGACGGTCAGGCCGAGTCCGAAAGCGACCACCTGCACGGCGCTGTCGCGACCGCGGCGGGCGACGTTGGCAAGTCCGTAACGCCACGCAATTCCAACACCACCCCGCGACCGGCCCATTAACGACACCAGTCCACGCCCGGCAACATACAGCGCGCCGGAGACCAACAGCATTCCGCCCAGCACGATAACCAGCATCAGGCCATCTCCGATTGCCTGGTACAGCATGATGGCGACTGCCAGGAGTGAACTCCCGGCGACCAGCATTCGTGACGGCGGTGGTGGCATTTCGTCATGACGCAGCACGCGCAGTGGCGGGGTATCGCGTAGTTGAATGAGCGACGGCAGGGCAAAACCGATCAGCAGGATCAGGGCGCTGCCGCTGGCGAGAAAGACCGGCGTAAAGCCGACCGGCGGCAGGTCACCGCGTATCACATCTGCCAGCATGTCGGTCACGACTTGCTCGACGACAAAACCAACCAGGCTGCCAATAGCCACCCCTAACACACCCAGCAGCACCAGCTGCACGAATGCCGCGGAGATGACGAATTTCTGGCTCGCGCCGAGACTCTTCATTAATGCGACGGTGTCCATGCGACGATGCGCGAAGCGGCGGGCTGACATCGCGATCGCTACCGCGCTCAGCAACAGGCTGATCACCGCGGTAAGTGACAAGAAGCGCTGCGCCCTGTCGGCAGCATTGGTCGCCCGGTCGCTGCCCTCTTCCCGATTCCGACTTCTTACCGAGTCCGGCAGCAATACTTCTATTTCTTCATAAAACTCATCAACCGAATCCGGATCGCCAGCCACCAGCAGCGCGTAGCTAACGCGGCTGCCCTCGTTAATCAGCCCCGTTGCCGGAAGATCTGTCGTATTGATAACCAGCGATGGTGCCAGGGAGGCGAACCCTATCGACTGGTCGGGGCGATAGGTAAGAATGGCATCTATCGTCATGTTGGACTCGCCGACTGAAACGACATCGCCCACGTCGACGCCCAGCCGCGCCATCAGTGCGCCGTCGGCCCAGATCAACCCGGTACCGGGAATTCCCTCGGCTACGCGCTGTTCACCGAACAACCGGTCCGCGATGCGTACGTCACCACGCAGGGGATAGCCGTCGCTGACACCCTTGATGGTGGCCAGGCTACTCAGGTCGCTGGCAAAGACGACGCTCGGAAACGTCTGCGTTTCCGCCGACCGCAGGTCATGATCGGCAGCCAGTTCGTGCCATTCGGTTGGAATCGGGTCTGGTGTACGCAGGCGCAGGTCGGCGGCTAGCACTTCGTTCGCCTGCCGCTCTACGGCACGACCAATGCGATCGGTAAGAAATCCCACCGCGGTCAGCGCCGCGACCGCCAGCGCTACCGCCGCCAGCAGCACGACGACTTCGCCGGAACGCAGCTCCCGGCCGAAACTTCGCAATGCATACAGGACTGCCTTCACGACGCACCTTTCTCATCGGTAACGAGAAGCCCGGCATCGAGCCCGAGGACCCGGTCACAGCGGGCGGCAAGCGACTTGTCGTGCGTCACGAGAATCAGTGTCGTCGAGGAGTTGTGATTGAGTTTAAACATAAGATCAATGATGTGATCGCCGGTATTGCTATCGAGATTGCCGGTTGGTTCATCGGCAAACAGGACAGCAGGTTCCGTCGCAAATGCCCGTGCTATCGCCACGCGTTGTTTCTCGCCGCCGGAGAGCTGCGCCGGATAATGACTCCAGCGTTCGCCAAGACCAACCTGCTGGAGGATTTCCAGCGCGGCTTTGCGTGGCTCCTCCCTGCCCGCCAGTTCCAGCGGCAGCATGACGTTTTCGAGCGCATTCAGGGACGGCACGAGGTGAAACGATTGAAATACGAAGCCAACGCTGGCCGCTCGCACCGCAGCGCGACCGTCTTCGTCAAGATTTGTCAGGCTTTCGCCATTCAGGCTGATTTCGCCATTGCTCGGGAGGTCGAGACCGGCCAGCAGCGCAAGCAGGGTCGACTTGCCGGCGCCGGAAGCACCGACAATTGCCACGGTTTCACCCTTGTCGATCGCGAAACTCACGTCCGAAAGAATGGTCAGAGTACCTTCAGGGCTGCTAACCTGCTTGGTAACACTATTTGCTGCCAGAACAGCAGTCCCGTTGGTTGATTGGTCAGACATGCGAAGAATACTTACCCTTTTGTTGTTAATCGTTGGCGGACCGGCTCAGGCAGCCGACGTGCCGACTGTGCTGGTTTTCGGCGACAGCTTAAGTGCCGGCTACGGTATTGATGTTGACCAGTCCTGGACGACTTTGTTGCAGTCGCGCCTCGCCTCACAAGGGTACGAACATCGGGTCATTAACGCCAGCATCAGCGGCGAGACCACGGAGGGCGGGAAGACACGGATCGGGTTTGCGCTGGCAAATTTTGTACCCGACCTCGTCATTCTCGAGCTCGGCGGGAACGACGGTCTGCGCGGCTTTCCGACGCACGTCATGCAAGACAACATACGGGCAATCATTGAGACCACGCGGCAATCCGGTGCCGGAATCGTGATTCTGGGCATTCGAATTCCAACGAATTACGGCACCCGCTATACCCAGGCATTCGAGAAGGTCTATCGCGACCTGGCGCAGGAGTTCAGTGTGCCCTGGATCGAATTTTTCATGGAGGGCATAGCACTCAATGATGAACTGATGCAGGACGATGGCATTCACCCGAATGCCGAGGCACAACCGCTGCTGCTGGATAACGCGTGGCCGATCATCAACCAGGCGCTGCTTGACCAAACTACGGATCAGGGCAAACAATAGGCAAAGCGTCAGGGAAGCTGCCCATTGGAAAAAATCTGGCTGAAGTCTTATCCGGAACAGGTACCGGCAGAAATTACAGTGCCCGAGTACCGTTCGATCCGCGAACTATCGGAAGACGCTTTTCGCAAATTCGCGGACAGGCCTGCGTATACCAACATGGGTACAACGTTGTCCTACGGCGACCTGGATCGGCTATCAATGCAGTTCGCCAGCTACCTGCAAAACTCATTGGGTCTTACGCGCGGCGAGCGAGTGGCGATTATGTTGCCGAATCTGCTGCAGTACCCGGTGGCACTGTTCGGTATCTTTCGCGCCGGCCTGGTCGTCGTCAATGTAAACCCGCTTTACACGGCGCGTGAACTCCGCCATCAGCTGTCGGATTCTGGTGCACGCTGCATTGTGATCCTGGAGAACTTCGCGACCACGCTCGAGGAAGTCATTGGTGAAACCCGCGTCGAGCACGTCGTCACCACGGGGGTGGGAGACCTGCTGAAGTGGCCGAAAGGCGTAGTGACAAACTTCGCGCTGAAATATTTGAAGAAAGCCGTTCCGCAGTTCTCGCTGCCGGGCAGCGTGCGGTTTCGGAAGGCGCTGAAGACCGGCAGGCAGACTGCGCTGCAGCCCGTTGAACTGGGATTCGCTGACATTGCATTTCTGCAATACACCGGTGGCACTACCGGATTGTCGAAAGGTGCCATGCTCAGCCATCGCAATATGGTGCATAACGTTTTTCAGACCAACGTGTGGCTGGGAGATATATTCGCGGGCTTAAGCCAGGTTGTCGCGATTACCGCGCTGCCGCTGTATCACGTGTTTTCACTCAAGAGTAACTGCCTGTTAATGATGTTTCTGGGCGGGGAAAACGTGCTGATAACGAATCCCCGCGATGCCGACGGCTTCGTTAAGGAATTAGCACGCCACAAATTCTCTTATATGACGGGCGTCAATACGCTGTTTGCGACGCTGCTCAGGACGCCGGGATTTTCCGCACTCGATTTCAGTTCATTGAGATTAACGGTGGGCGGCGGGATGGCGGTGCAGCGCGCGGTCGCGGAAGAATGGCAGGAAGTCACCGGCGATGTCATTCTGCAAGCCTATGGCCTGACAGAAACTTCCCCCGCTGCCGTTATCAACCCGGTCGATACCGCTTCTTTTACAGGCTCAATCGGCCTGCCCATTCCTTCCACCGATGTACGAATCTGCGACGATGACGGAAATGATGTCGCACTCGGAGAGGTCGGAGAAATTTGCATTCGCGGACCGCAGGTGATGGAAGGTTACTGGCAGAACGAGGAGGAAACCGCCAAAGTCATGCTGCCGGGTGGATGGTTCCGCAGTGGCGATATCGGCCGCATGGACGAGAATGGATTCGTGTTCATCGAGGATCGCAAGAAAGACATGATTATCGTTTCGGGATTCAATGTTTACCCAAACGAAATCGAGGACATTGCCGTGCAGATGAAAGGCATCGTTGAAGCTGCTGCAATCGGAGTGCCGGACGAGAAATCGGGTGAGGCGGTAAAACTATTTGTGGTGCGTAGCGATCCGGCTATTCGCGAAGAGGATGTTGTCGAGTATTGCAGACAGGAATTAACCGGGTACAAAATTCCGAGGCAAATTGAGTTCAGGGATGAGCTACCGAAGACCAATGTAGGGAAAATTTTGCGGCGGGCATTGCGTTAGGGAAATGTCAAAAGGAATCGCGGCTTCAGCCGCGATTCCTTTTGGCGATTTCCTTAAATTCCTAATCATGATATTGCGGACTCAGGCGATGTACCGCGTCTACCAGCACACCTAAATGGTCAGGGTCGATGTCCGGCGTGATGCCATGACCCAGGTTAAATACATGTCCGGGCCCATTGCCATAACTGGCCAGGACATCCGCCACGCCCTGCTCTATGACTTCCGGAGATTCCCGCAGCGTGGCCGGGTTGAGGTTGCCCTGTAGCGCTACCTTGTCCTCGGTGAACTCGCGTGCATCCGCGAGGCTGGTAGTCCAGTCGACGCCAAGCGCATCGCACCCCGTCGCCGTCATATCGCGCAACAATGCGCCGGCGCCTTTGGTAAACAGAATGACCGGAATCTTTTCGCCGTCGTTCTCGCGCTGCAGTCCGTCCAGAATGGACTGCATACTGCCCAGCGAGAATCGCCGGTAGTCGTCTTCGGCGAGCGCCGCGCCCCAGGTATCGAAGATCATGATGGCCTGGGCGCCTGCATCGATTTGCGCATTGAGATAATCCGTAGTCGTTGCCGCTACTGTATTCAACAGTTTGTCGAGCAGCGCCGGGTTTTCCCGGGCAAGGCCCAGTATGTTTGGAAACTCCCGACTCGAACCGCCCTCCACCATGTAGGTCCCCACCGTCCACGGACTGCCCGCAAAACCGATCAGAGGCACCTCCCCATTGAGTTCACGTCGAATGCGGCTAACCGCCTCGAACACGTATCCCAGCGTATTCGCGACATCGGGGACCGCAAGCCTTTCGATTTCTCGCGCCGTGCGCACAGGGTGTTTGAATTTGGGTCCCTCGCCGGCTTCGAACCACAGTCCCAGGCCCATCGCATCGGGAATAGTCAGGATATCCGAAAACAGGATTGCCGCATCCAGTTTGAATCTGCGTAACGGCTGCAGGGTTACTTCGCAAGCCAGCTCTGGATTTCCACAAAGGCTCATGAAGTCACCGGCCTGGGCGCGTAGCTCACGGTACTCGGGCAAATAGCGGCCAGCCTGGCGCATGATCCAGACGGGCGTGCGCGACACCGGCTGGCGCAGCAGGGCCCGCAGAAACACGTCATTCTTGAGTGGTGTAGCCATCAGAACTGCTCAGCAATAGTGGCCTGAATCGCTTCCGCTGCCTCCCTCGGGTTATCCGCATCACGAATCGGACGCCCTACCACGATATGATCCGCGCCGTTCACGAATGCCTGCTCAACGCTGACGACTCGCTTCTGGTCACCGGTGGGCTTGTTGTCGACCGGGCGAATTCCCGGCGTAATCACCAGCAATTTGTTGTCGATGAATTCACGCAGCCGGGGCGCTTCGAGCCCGGACGAAATAACACCGTCACAGCCGGCCTCGAACGCGCGTTTCGCGCGACTTAAGACCAGCGCCCCAACGTCACAGTCAAACCCGAGATCATCCAGATCGCCCCGGTCGAGACTTGTCAAGACGGTCACGGCAAGCACTTTGAGCTGCTCACCCTTGTTCTCTGCAGCGGCCTCCATGATTGACTGGTTGCCGTGCACGGTGACGCAGCTGGCGCCGCGACGTT